>JAJZRX010000078.1 GCA_021850095.1 Deltaproteobacteria bacterium | reverse complement strand
GCTGTAGGCCGTGAAAAGGAATGGGGCGAAGGCACCCTGACCAAAGCCGGCG
This sequence comes from Deltaproteobacteria bacterium, assembly GCA_021850095.1. Classification (GTDB taxonomy): domain Bacteria; phylum Desulfobacterota; class Desulfuromonadia; order Geobacterales; family Pseudopelobacteraceae; genus JACRCG01. Next base: position 16,576 of record JAJZRX010000078.1, on the reverse strand, counting down.
TCAAGAAGCGGGTTACCATCGTCGGCGGTGGGCCGGCCGGCATGTGGGCCGCCAAGATGGCCAATCGGCGCGGCCACCAGGTCACCCTGATCGACCGGGGCGAAAACCTTGGCGGACAGGTGATCACCGCCATGAAAGGGACCGGGCGCGACGAGTTCGGCGTCATCATCCGCAACGAGAAGAGCCAGATCGATAAATCCGGCGTAACGGTGAAACTGGGCGTGACAGTAACCACCGAACAGATTGTTGCCGACCAGGCCGATGTGGTGATCGTGGCCACCGGGAGTGTCCCCAAGAAGCACCCGGTCGGCGGAGCCGACGGCCCCGCGATCTTCAACGTGGTGCAAGTGCTTAACAACGAGGCCGAACTGGGCCAGAAGGTCTGCCTGATCGACTACGACGGCCACCAGCGGGCCACCGCAACCGCGGAATTCCTGGCGAACCAGGGCAAAAAGGTCGACATGATCACTTCCAGCCTGTTCATCTGCGCCGAACTGGGACCGACCCAGGACCTGTACTCTTCACGACAGCGGCTGCTGCAAAAGGGGGTCACCTTTACCCCGGACATCGCCGTGATGGAAGTCGGCGGCGAAGCGGGAGCCAAGACGGTCAAGGGCTTCAACGTTTACTCCAATGTCTGGAACGAGTGGGGTCCCTATGATTCGCTCGTGCTGGCCATGGGGCAGCAGGTTGACGATGACCTGTACATGAGCCTGAAGGGCAAGGTTCCGGAACTGTATCGGATCGGCGACTGCGTTTCTCCCCGCAAGGTCGATATGGCCATCTGGGAAGGGCATAAGATCGGGAGGGAGATCTGATGGGCATCAACGGCAAAATTATCGTTTTTGTCGATCTTCCGGGCGGCGAACTGGATGAGACCGGCCGTGGCATGCTCTCCTACGGTGCGCGACTGGCCGGCAATCTGGGTGCCCCCTGGGGAGCGGTAACCGTGTCGCAGCCAGACAGCATCCAGCTGGACGCCTTCGGCAGCTACGGCACTCCGACCATAACCGCGATGCCAGACTGCGAAGCGCTGCTGGACACACCGGCGCTGCTGGGCAAGGCTCTGGCCCGGGTCGCGCGGGATGAGCTGGCCCAAATCGTGATCCTGCCCCACAATGACCTGGGAGCGGCATTGGCGCCCGCCATAGCGCAGGAGTTGGACGCCGCGATCATTACCGAACTGGTCACCGCCCGGCAGAGTCCGGACGGTATACGCCTCTCTCGCCGGGCACTTGGTCTGCGCATCGCCGAAACCAGGATCTGGGACGGTTCCCGGCCGCTGGTAGCCACGGTGCCGCCCCGTTTCCTGAGCCAGGTGCTGATGCCGACCGTACGCGCCACTACACCGTCGGTGGCTGTCTGGCGCTCAACGGCTCCGATCTCGGGAGCGGCGGCTACGGTGACCGGCCGGATACCGCCCGACCCGCAGACCGTGGATCTGACCGAAGCGGAAGTGATCTTCAGCGTCGGCAAGGGGTGCGACCCGGCCACCTTCGAGCAATTCAAGGAACTCTGCCGCCTGCTGAATGTTTCCTACGGCGTCACCCGCCCGGTCTATGATCTGGGCTGGACCGGCTTCGAGCGCATGGTCGGCCAGACCGGCCGCACCGTGACCCCCAGATTGTATGTGGCGCTGGGCATCTCCGGTTCCATGCACCACGTGGGCGGTATCAAGGATTCCCGCCGGATCGTGGCGGTCAACAGCGACGCCAAGGCCCCCATTTTCCCCAACAGCGACGAAGGGTTCGTGGCCGACCTCAAGGAGGTGCTGCCGCGCCTTCTGACACAGGTCAAATCAGTCAGCGGAGGTACGCCATGAGCAGGAATTATCAGGCAATCGTGATCGGGGCCGGCCCGGCCGGTTCTTCGGCCGCCCTGACCATGGCCCGCGCCGGCCTGGATGTGGCCCTGGTGGAACGGGGCAGTTTCCCGGGTGAAAAAAACATGTTCGGCGGCCTTCTGCACCGGATGCCCTCCCTGGAAAAGATCTTCCCCGATTTCTGGGAACGGGCGCCGCTGGAGCGTCACATCATCAAGAAGGGTGTCACCTTCATGACCGGTGACTCCAGTTTCAGCACCACCATCGAGGCCGGAAGTTTCGACAAGCCGCCTTACAACGGCTACACGGTCTTCCGCCCCCGTTTCGACCGCTGGCTGGCCGAAGAGGCCGTCGCCGCCGGGGCCACGCTGATCACCCGCTCCACGGTCGACGAGATTGTACTCAAGAACGGCAAGATCGCCGGCGTTACGATCCTGGGGCGCAGCGGGCAGATCAGCGCCCCGGTGCTGGTCGCCGCCGATGGTGTGCTTTCATTCACCGCTCAGAAAGCGGGTCTGCGCAAGCCGACCTTCGATCCGGCCCAGATGGCGGTCGGGGTCAAGGCGCTGATCGACATGCCCCGCGAGACCATCGACGAACGGTTCGGACTGGTTCGCGACCAGGGCTTTGCCAACGAGTTTGTCGGCTGCACCGAGGGGGTGCGCGGCGGCGGCTGTTTCTATACCAATTACGATTCGCTCTCCCTCGGACTGGTCTTCCACCTGGCCAGCCTGCGCACCAGCGGCAAGACCCCCTACGACCTGCTGAACGCCTTCATGGAGCAGCCCCAGGTGGCCAAGATGATCAGCGGCGGCAGGTTGCTGGAATACTCGGCCCACCTGATTCCGGAGGGGGGCTACGACATGATTCCGGAGCTGGTCGGTGACGGCATCATCGTGGCCGGCGACGCGGCCGCGCTCTGCAACGCCACCGGCCTGAACCTGGAAGGGATCAACCTGGCCTCTCACTCGGGAGTCGTGGCCGGAGAAGCGGTGATAGCCGCCCACCGGGCCGGCGATTTCAGCAAGCAGGGGCTGACCGCCTACAGGAAACTGCTTGAAGAAAGCTTTGTCATCAAAGACCTCAAGCAGGCCCGCAATGCGCCGCACATGCTGCACAACAACCGCATCTACCAGGAATACCCGGAGATGATGTGCGACTTCATGGAAAACATCTACAAGATTGAAGGCGTAGCCAAGCAGAACGTCACCAGCCTGTTCCTGAAATCGGCCAGGGAAAAGGTCGGACTCGGCAAACTGCTGGCGGACGGCTTCAGCGCCTGGAGAGCACTATGAACATCGACGAGATTTTCGACAACACCAGCTTCACGGTCGACCGCGAAGCCCATATCGTCCTCAACCATGACATCTGCACCGGCTGCGACAACCGCGGCTGCGTCAACTCCTGTCCGGCCCGCTGCTACACCTGGTCGCAGGAGGAGCAGAAGATGACCTTCGTGCATGACGGCTGCCTGGAGTGCGGCACATGTTACGTCGTCTGCCACAAGAACGCCTTCACCCGCTGGCGTTATCCCCGGGGCGGCTTCGGGGTGGCGTACAGGATGACGTAAAAAAAACTAACCCCCCTCAATCCCCCCTTGTCAGGGGGGAGGCCCCTCCCCTGACAAGGGGAGGCGGGGGTGGGGTTTTAAAAGGAATATTCCATGCTTGACAACAAACTTGACATACTGGTCCTGCTGCGAGAGACCATCGACCCCCGTCCTCCGGCCAGCGTCACGATTCGCGGGGCGGGCATCAGCGAACGCGGCTTGCGGCGCGTGCCGAACCCGGCCGACCTGTCGGCACTGGAAGAGGCGCTGCACCTGCAGGACACGTTGGGAGCAAAGGTGACCGTGCTGGCCGTCGGCCCGAAACGGCTGGACGACACGCTGCGGCTGGCCAGCTCCATGGGAGCCAACCGCTGCATCCGTTTCTGGGAGCACGGCCTGGAGGGTGGCGACGCAACGACTGACGCCCGAATCCTGGCTCGCATCGTAAAAATCCTGTCGCCGGACCTGCTCTTCACCGGCAGCCGTCTGGTGGATCGCGGTGACGATCCCGCACCGGCTCTGGCCGCATCCGCGCTCAACATGCCCAGCATCGGCGCCGCTGTCTCGTTTGTCCCGAAAGGGAAGCGAGTCGAAGCCCAACGCAAGTCGGACCGGGGCGCGCGCCAGAACGTTGAAGCCTCCCTGCCCTGCACGGTCCTGTTCGAAGAGGTCCGTACACCACGCTATCCGTCAGTCGATGCGGTCACCCGCGCTCTCTCGGCGCCGGTCGAGGCATGGCATCTGACGAACCTGGGCCTGCCCTTCTGGGAGGTCGGCGCCAGCGGCGCTTACCTGACGCCGGCCGATTTCGGAGTCCCGCGTCCCGACCCGGTCCGGGTGGTAACTCCCGATCCGGAACTGCCGGCCTTCGAGCGCATCCTCTCGCTGCTCTCGGGCGGCATCAAGGCCCGCGAAGGCAAACTCAACGTGCTTTCGGCCGATGACACGGTCAAGGGACTCTTGCGGATCTTCCGCGAAGAAGGGTTGACCCCATGATCTACCGCCTGGCGCAGAATGTGGAACTGTTGGAACGGGACGGAAGCTGCTTCCTGGTTTCCAAGACACCACTGCGCGCCCTGCGCCTGAACCGCTCACTGGCCGAACTCGTCGGACGCGGCCTGGACGGCTCGCTGATCAGCGCATCCGAAGGCGAGAGTGGTGTAATGGAACAGCTGGTGAAAAAAGGGTTCATGGAGCGCCTGCGGAGCACGCTCAGGCAGCCGGAGAGATTGCCCGGCGTCTCGGTCGTGATACCGGTCAAGGATCGCGCCGACGAATTGAAACGCTGCCTGGCCTCGCTGAACCGCCTCAATTATCCCAAGGAAAAAATCCAGGTCATCGTGGTTGATGACGGCAGCAGCGACGACTCGCCGCTGGTGGCCAGGGAATCCGGCGCGCTGCTGGTGCCTTCGGGCGGCTGCGGCAGGGGCCCGGCCGCGGCCCGCAACGTCGGCGCATCCCGTGCCATCGGAGAAATACTGGCCTTCATCGATTCCGACTGCTGCGCTTCGACCGGCTGGCTTGACCAGCTGATCCCGGCCTTCAACGACCCGGCCATGGCTGCGGTGGGCGGACAGGTGGACGGCATGTGCACCGAATCGGCCGTGGATCGCTACGAAGCGGTCATGTCCAGCCTCTCGATTGGCACCAGGGAGCGCATCGGCAACAGCGGCAACGACACCTTCTACCTCCCCAGCTGCAACATGCTGGTACGCCGCAGTGCCTTTAACAGTGCCGGCGGCTTCAAGGACGAAATGCATGTGGGTGAAGACGTGGACCTGACCTGGCGTCTGCGCGACCAGGGCTGGAGTATAGCCTATCTGCCGGCCGGCAACGTGCTGCACGAGCACCGCAGCTCGATCCGCTCCTTCATGTCCCGCCGCTTCGACTACGGCACCTCCGAGGGGATGCTGCAGCTGCTGCATCCGCAGAGGCGCAAACAGATGGTCATCCCTCCCCTGCTGGCGCTGGTGCTGGCGCTTTCCCTGCTGGCTCCCTTCACCGGCTGGTGGCCGCTGTTGCTGGCAGCGGCGGTGCTGGCGTTCGACGCGCTGACATCCCGCATCCGCCTGTCGCGCCGCCAGCTGCCGATCGGATTTGCATCCATACTGGGAGGACGCCTGCGGGCGCTCGGCAGCCTGCTGTACTACATCTGCTACCACCTGGTGCGTTACTACTCCGTGCCGCTGCTGCTGGTGGCGCTGACCGTTCCCGGCCCCTGGTCGTGGTTACTGCCGGCCGCCGCGCTGCTGTGCGCCGCCGGTGTCGATCATGCGATCAAAAAACCTGAACTTGCTTTTATCAGTTTCTGCAGCATCTACCTGCTGGAACAGCTGGCCTACGGCTCGGGGGTTTTCTGGGGCTGCCTCAGCCGCCGCTGCTTCACCAGCTACCGGATCGACATCTCCAGGCATATGGAGCAGGCCGTGTAGGGGCTGGGCCTGCCCCCCACCAGCAGTTGGGCAGCCGCAAGGGCTGCACCTGACAAACATTTTAACTCCGAGCCTTAACGCCTACCGGAACCCTCCCACGGCGACAGGCCATCGGGTTGCGCGGGAAACGGCGCAGCCTTCCTTTGAAAAGGAGAATTTCACTGTGCCAGGCACGGAAAAGGGAAAGGGGACACACTATTATGGACAAAATTGCACGGATCGACATGGGGGCCGCAGGCGGCCCGAAAGTAACTGTTGGAGATCTCGGCCAGTATGCCGGGCTGGGCGGCAGGGCGATGACATCGCTGATGGTGGCGGCCGAGGTCCATCCTCTGGCGCATGCGCTGGGCGCAGAAAACAAGCTGGTCATATCCCCCGGCATGCTCAGCGGCACCACCGGCTCCATGACCGGCCGGCTGTCGGTCGGCTGCAAAAGCCCGCTGACCGGCACCATCAAGGAATCCAACGCCGGCGGCCAGGCGGCCCAGGTGCTGGCGCGCCTCGGTTATGCCGCAGTGGTGCTGGAAGGAAAACCGGAGGGTGACGATCTGTACAAGATCGTGATCAACAAGGACGGCATCCAGGTGATCGCGGACAACAGCCTGAAGCTGATGGACAACTATCCGCTGGTGGCAAAGCTGCGCCAGGAGTACGGCGACAAGGTGGCCTACATGACCATCGGCTCGGCCGGGGAGCGCAAGCTGCTGGCCGCATCGATCGCCTGCACCGACCCCGAGCTGCGCCCGACCCGTCACTGCGGGCGTGGCGGTGTGGGCGCAGTAATGGGAGCCAAACGGGTCAAAGCGATCATCATCGACGACGCCGGCATGAAGATGCGCCCCCCCAAGGATCCGGAGAAATACCGCGACGCCAACCGCAAGTTTGTCGAGGGGCTGCGCAAGCATCCGGTCACCGGTGAAGGCCTGCCGGCCTACGGCACCAACGTGCTGACCAACGTACTCAACGAGGCCGGCGGTTATCCGACCAACAACTTCAAATCGGGACAATTCGCAGAATCAGCCAGCCTGAGCGGCGAGACCCAGGCTGCCCTGGAAATCCAGCGCGGCGGTTCGGCCACCCATGGCTGCCATCGCGGCTGCGTGATCCAGTGTTCCGGTATCTACAACGACAAGGACGGCAACTATGTGACCAAACAGCCGGAATACGAGACGGTCTGGTCCCATGGCGGGCATTGCGGCATCTCCAACCTGGACACCGTGGCCAGGCTTGATTACATGGACGACAACATCGGCGTGGATACGATCGAAATGGGTGTCACCATCGGCGTGGCCATGGATGCCGGACTGGCCGAATTCGGCGACGATGCCGCCGCGATCCGCCTGATGGAAGAGGTCGAAAAGGGCACTCCACTGGGCCGCATCCTCGGCAGCGGCGCCGCCATCACCGGCAAGGTCTTCGGCGTCGAGCGCGTACCGGTGGTCAAGGACCAGGCGCTGCCGGCCTATGATCCGCGTGCCATCCAGGGCATCGGCGTCACCTACGCCACCACCACCCAGGGCGCCGACCACACCGCCGGCTACGCCATCGCCACCAACATCCTCAAGGTGGGTGGTGACGTGGACCCGCTCAAGACCGAAGGGCAGATCGAGCTGTCTCGCAACCTGCAGATTGCCACCGCCGCCATCGATTCCACCGGCATGTGCCTGTTCATCGCTTTCGCGATCATGGACCAGCCAGAGACCTTCCAGGCGCTGCTGGACATGCTCGGCTCCTTCAACGGCATCACCATGACCGGTGATGACGTGGTGGCGCTGGGCAAAAAGGTACTCTCGGCCGAGCGCGATTTCAACACCCGGGCCGGTTTCAACAAGCACCACGACCGTCTGCCGCGCTTCTTCTATAATGAGCCGATCGCGCCCCACAACCAGACCTTCATGATGAAGGATGAGGAGCTGGACGAAGTATTCAACTGGTAGTATGGTGTTCGTGGCGAAGCAGACACATATCTGCTTCGCCACGACAGGAGACGCCTGTGAGTCAAAATGTAACCGAGCTATCGCCAATCGTCCCCGAATTTGAAACCTTGTCTTTACTGCTGGCATCTGACCAGCTGAGTATCTTTTTTCCGATTCTCCAGAAAGGTGTAATGGTTCCGGCTACTGTCGGATGCACACTTAAAAGCCTGCTCTGCGACCAGTTTGCCATTCCCGCCGACTATGTAAGCGACCGTATCACCACCATTTTTGTGGATAACTGCCCCGTAGACGACCTTGACCGCACCGTCATACAGGATGGTTCCCGGGTAACCCTGTCAGCTGCCATGCCGGGTCTGGTCGGAGCCACCATGCGGCGCGGCGGGTATTATGCCGCCCTGCGACAGGGTATCAGCCACGTGCTGGACAGCGGAAAAGCTTCAAATGAATGCGGAATCGTCCACCTGAAACTTTTCAATCTGCTGCTGACCGAACTGGGCTCACTGATCCTGGCACGCGGTCTGTTGCTGAAGTCCGAGGAGCTGACTGCACTTCTGAAAAATCTGCCGGAACTGCCGATCAGCACTCACTATGGAGCCGGCAGGACACTTCTCTCGGTAACTTTCAGGGAGTAACACATGAATATAACCGTAAAACTGTTCGCCTCATTCCGTACCGGTCGTTTCGAAATCGAGAGCCGCGACTATCCGCCGGGAACCAGCGTGGCAGATGTGGCCGATTCGCTGAAGCTGCCGCGCCATGAACTGGGTATCATGATGATCAACAGTCGCCATGTCAAACTCGACCGACTGCTGGCCGAAGGGGATACTCTAGCGTTATTCCCGTTGCTGGGTGGTGGCTGAAATGAATGCCGTGGCTGCGTTTTTCAAAAATCATGCGGTTGCGGATCTGCTGGCATGGCAGCATCAGCTTGAGGCCGCCGAACATTTCGGATTGTCGATAGCCGAAACGGAAGCAATCATTCTGGATAACGGTCTGCTTCCGGCCCGTTACCAGCGCAACCGCCAGACCATATCCCAGGCAGGGCAGCGGGAACTTTTCCGGAGTCAGGTGGCGGTAATCGGCTGCGGCGGACTCGGCTGTTACATCGTGGAAGAGTTGGCTCGTCTGGGCGTAGGCCGGATCGTCGTGATCGATCCGGATACGTTCGAGGAGCATAACCTTAACCGGCAGCTATTCAGCAGCCCCTGGCAAATGGGGGAAATCAAGGTTTCGGCTGCAGTGCGGCGGGTGGCCGATATTAACCCGGCTGTTACGGTGGTTGCGCATCAGGATGCACTTTCAAGGGAGAACGGCGTGGAGCTGCTGTCCGGAAGCCGGGTGGCAGTCGATGCCCTCGACAGCATCGGTGTTCGCCTGCAACTGGCGGATGTTTGCACTTTACTGGAAATCCCGTTGGTGCATGGCGCAATTGCCGGATGGTTCGGGCAGGTCACAACCCGGTTTCCCGGCGAAGAAACGCTGTCAAATATGTACGGTTCCGATAAATCGGCCAAAGGGGTCGAATCATCATTGGGAAATCCGTCTTTCACACCAGCCCTGGTGGCCTCCCTGGAGGTCGCCGAAGTTTGCAAGCTGCTGTTGGGACAAGGCCGTTCCCTGCGGGGACGTCAGTTGATGATTGATCTGCTTTCGATGGATTTTTGCGAGCTGGTTTTGTAGATACCTTACCCGAACAAAGTACCTATTTGAGGTCAGCTGCCAATAGGGAACGCCATAAATCTGGAGAATAACGTAGAAAATACAGGCTGTTTCGTTGGATAACAAACATGATTGAATTACAGTAACTGCAGTTACTATAAACACCAGCTTGACGACTTCCAGCATCGACTTGATCGCGGATTCATTGTTTCCCAAGTCCCAGCAGATATTTTGCCACCGGAATGCACTTGACCCTGCCACCGGCGGTATCACTTTCATCTTCAAAATCATTGGTCACCAGGATCGATTCTGCCGCTTCATGCCCTTCCAGAGGCTTTTGGAAACAGGCCAGTTCTCGCTCCGGTATATTTGTCACTGATACATCTTCATACCAGACCTGAATCCGCTTGGTGATTTTCATCCCCTCCTTGACCACAAAGTCAGTCCCGCAGCCGCTGGAGTGATAGTAGACCTCTTCATGATGCCGCTTCAGGTGGCAGAATACTACGTTTTCCACCAGCCAGCCCATATCTTCGGAAAAGGTGAAGGCAATCCGGTTGCGTAGTCCTGTGTCGATGGCATACGGCTTGAACCCGGCCCGCATGGTGCTCTTGAGCGACGGATGTAGTTATGCCGGAAATGAACGGCAGGGATTTGGCAAAAAAGCTGTCCCTACTTTGTCCTGCAACGAAGTGTCTTTTTATGTCGGGATATACGGCCAATGTTATCGCTCACCACGGTGTTTTGGATGAGAATATACATTTTATATCGAAACCGTTCTCGCTCCCCAATTTGGCGGCAAAAATCCGTGATGTGTTAGACGGTGAGTAGAGGAAAAACGCTGGACAACGACAAGTTCCAGATAACCCTGGGCTTCATATTCTGATATTCAGCACTGCACCGTAAAAAGGCCGCCATAAGATGTGAATCGGCATGCAAAAATGACCCCCCTCTAGCCTAAAACGACGTCCAAATTGCCCCACCCAGTACCTGCTCCATGCTCTCCGAACTTATCGGAGAGAGGAGAATTCAAAGGAGATGCTGAAGGTAGACACCATCAAAGATGTACGCATTGCTCATTTTGTAGAGGGGAAAGGGATTCGGGAGATTTACCTTGATTTTAATATTTCCCGCAACACCGTCAGAACGGTTCTCCGCAGCGTAATAGTAGACCAAATCTACTGCCGAATCGACAGGCCGGACTGACTTTCCGCCAAATTTGGCGATAAGTCAAAGTCGCCGTTAGTCGTCGGTGGAACTGGAAATGTGAATGTCGTTCGTGTGGTAGATGCAGCTTCTGATCAAGGAAATCGTACTGACAAAGAATGAGCGCCGTGCGAAAAATGATGCCGAGGTGGGGGAATGCTCGTGAAAAAAAGGTGGGGGAATGCTCTTGAAAAATCAGGCCGTCAGATGGGGGAATGGTCGTGAAAAATTACACGCCCCGGTGTGGACAACAATGATTTGTTGTATAGCAGCATAATGATTGTTATAATCTGAAAATTGCAAACAAATTGCAAACATTACTATGCAAGCCCCATTTTATTTACCTATGCGAATCAGCAGGTTATGAAATTGGCGGGTTTTCTCATGCCGCCCGCCATTTTAGCACGCACCAGCGCCATGGGATCATTCCCGGGCGCTTTTTCATTTGCCCGGCCGGCTTGATGAAACGATTGTCGCCAAACGCTGACCGTGCTATAGGGTACGCTGAAAAGTGTCGATTGCGATTCGTGGCTCTGCACTGCACAACCGGGGAGGTTTCAATGGCAAAGGGTAATTTTGAGATATCAAACCTGATTGGGCCGCTGATGCTGCGCCTGCCGCTGGGACTGATTTTCATGGCGCATGGCTCGCAGAAACTGCTGGGATTGTTCGGCGGCCAGGGTTTGACCGGAACCTTGAAAAGCTTTGAAGAAAAGATGGGCATTCCGCCGATCTTTACGCTGCTGGCGATCCTGGCCGAATTCGGCGGCGGCTTCGGCATCCTGACCGGCTTTTTGACCCGCCTGTCGGCGGCCGGTATTGCCGGAGTCATGCTGGTGGCGATCTACAAGGTGCACTGGGTCAACGGTTTTTTCCTTAACAGCGCCTGCCTGGCCGGGCGCGGGCACGGCATTGAATACAACGTCGCCCTGCTGGGCATGGCCCTTTATCTGCTGATCGCCGGCGGCGGCCGCTGGTGCCTGGACCGACTGGTTTTCAAAGGATAATTCACATAACAATAACACGGAGCAACAAGAGAACACGGAGAAAAAAAATTTTGTAAATGAGGCTTGTTCTTTTTGCAAGTACTTCATTTTTTCCCGATCTCCGTGTACTCCGTTTCTCCGTGTTATTACGGTTCTATCTTTACCGGCGGGCTGGTCCCGCCTTTTCATCGTTTGCAAGGAGCTCTCCCCGTGGAACTGTTTAACACCGAAGAAGTCGAAAAACGCCGCACCTTTGCCATCATCAGCCACCCCGACGCCGGCAAGACCACCATCACCGAAAAACTGCTGCTGTTCGGCGGCGCCATCCAGCAGGCCGGCGAGGTACGCGCCCGCAAGAGCGCCCGCCACGCCACCTCGGACTGGATGGAGCTGGAAAAGCAGCGCGGCATCTCGGTCACCTCTTCGGTCATGAAGTTCACCTATGACGGCTGCGAAGTCAACCTGCTGGACACCCCCGGCCACAACGACTTCTCCGAGGACACCTACCGGGTACTGACCGCAGTCGACTCGGTCCTGATGGTGATCGACTCGGTCAAGGGGGTCGAAAGCCAGACCAGGAAACTGCTGGAAGTCTGCCGCCTGCGCCACACCCCGATCATGACCTTCATGAACAAACTGGACCGCGAAGGGCAGGAACCGTTCGATCTGCTGGACGACATCGAGAAAAACCTGCACATGCAGACCGCGCCGATCACCTGGCCGATCGGCATGGGCAAGCGTTTCCGCGGCACCTACCACCTCTACACCAAAGAGCTGACCTTTTTCGACGCCGAAGCGGCCGACGGCGTCGGTGAGATTATCACCGTAACCGGCCTGGACGACCCGCGCCTGGACGAACTGCTGGGCAGCCAGGTGGAGGAGCTGCGCAACGACATCGAACTGCTGGAAGGGGCCGCCCACCCCTTTGACCGGGAAGCCTACCTGGCCGGCAAGCAAACCCCGGTCTTCTTCGGCAGCGCCATCAACACCTTCGGCGTGCAGCAGCTGCTGGACGCCTTTGTGGAATACGCGCCCCACCCACTGCCGCGTGAAACCACCGGTCGGTCCGTATCCCCCTACGAAGAGCCCTTCAGCGGCTTCGCCTTTAAAATCCAGGCCAACATGGACCCGGCCCATCGCGACCGGATCGCCTTTTTCCGCATCTGTTCCGGCAAATTCACCCGCGGCATGAAGGTTCGCCACGTCCGCCTGGGACGCGAGGTGCAGATCGCCAACGCCACCATCTTCATGGCCCAGGACCGCACCAATGTGGAGGAAGCCTGGCCGGGCGACATCATCGGCATCCACAACCACGGCACGATCAAGATTGGCGATACCTTCACCATGGGCGAAGAGCTGAAATTCACCGGCATCCCCAGCTTCGCACCCGAGCATTTCCGCAAGGTGCGCCTCCTGAACCCGATGAAATCAAAGGCCCTGGAAAAAGGGCTGGTGCAGCTGGCCGAAGAGGGCGCCACCCAGGTTTTCAAACCGCTGATGGGTTCAGACTGGGTCATCGGCGCAGTCGGCCTGCTGCAGTTCGAGGTCGTCATGCATCGCCTGGAGCATGAATACAGCGTCAAGGTGGCCTTCGAGCCGGTCAGCTACGTCACCGCCCGCTGGGTGACCGGCGAGAAGAAGCAGATCGAGGAATTCGAGAAAAAGGAAGCCATGCACGTCTACATCGACGGCGAAGGCAAACTGACCTACATGGCCGGCAGCCAGTGGCGGCTGGACAATACCATCGAAACCTGGAAGGGACTGGAGTTCCACGAAACCAGCGAACACAGCTGAAATGTCCTACGGCGCAAAGCAGAAACAGACAACAATAAAGCGCCGGGTGACCTTTCAGGACACCTGGAAGGCACTCTGGCGCATGTCATTCAGCCACTTCCCCCTGATCCTGCCCGGGGTGCATCCCCTGCTGGCGCCGCTGATCATGTTCCGCCTGAAACGGCGCGGATACTCCAACTGCCGGGTGGAAGTCACCCCCGGCGGCCTGGTCGTCCACGCGGTCAGATGATTCACCCCCTCTCCTCCGGCATGGTCGGCAGCTTGAGCAGATAGAGCGTGACCCCCGCCGCAATTGCAATCAACAGCACCCGTAACCACAATGCCTGCACGAACAGAAACGCCGATGCAGGAAACGAAATCCAGATCATCCCGATCGCCATCCTCTTTGCCCGCACAGGTATTGCACCATTTTTCAGGTAATCACGGATCAGCGGCCCCAGATGATCGTGTTCCACCAGCCAGGTATGGAAGCGCTCGGAACTGCGGGCGAAACAGGCCGCCGCCAGCAGCAGCAGCGGCACGGTCGGCATCAGCGGCAGAAAAATCCCCACGATTCCCCCTGCGATGGCAAGCCAGCCGCAGACGATCAACAGCCAGCGCAATAGATCGCTCCTGACCAGTTTTGAAGAGATTTCCCCACGCTTATCGGCCATACTCATGATCCCTCTCACCATTTCAGCATTAGCACAACTTCACTCTTGCCACTTACAATTCCCGTGATATATTGGCCAGCACTAACGATAGAACACAGCAAACCCACGCGGAAAGGGAGGAAACCGGAGTTCTGATGAAGTGTAACTGAAACAAATCCTGCAGAAACCGTCAAGAGATAAAGGGGGAACAGCACATGAAACTGTCACGCACCATCACCATTCTTGCCCTGGCCAGCATCGCGGCTTCAGGCCTGGCGGCAGCAGCCGAACTTTCCGACCAAGAGCAGCTCGGAAAAGCGATCTTCTTTGACGAAAACCTGTCCATCGGCGGGAACCAGTCCTGCGCCAGCTGCCACAATCCGGCCGCCGGCTGGACCGGCGCTACATCCGATACGAACAACACCACCGTCGTTTACGAAGGCTCCATCGAAGGCAGATTCGGCAACCGCAAGCCACCCAGCTCGGCCTATGCCACCACCAGCCCCATCTTCCATTACAATAAAAAAGCCGACCTGTTTATCGGCGGCAACTTCTGGGACGGACGCGCCACCGGCGAACGACTGGGCAACCCATCGGCGGAACAGGCCCAGGGCCCCTTCCTCAATCCGCTGGAGCAGGCGCTGGGATCAGCAGCCGACGTGATCGGTAAAATCTGCGGCAGCAGTTACGCAACCCTTTTCCAGAACGTCTGCGGTGCCACGGCCTGTGATGCGGACAAGGTCAGCGCCGCCTATGACTGCGTCGGTCTCTCGGTGGCCGCCTACGAGGGTTCCGCCGAATCCAACGCCTTTTCCTCCAAGTTTGACGCCTTCCTTAAGGGCAAAGCCCGGCTGACCCGCTCGGAAGAACAAGGATTCGGTCTGTTCATGGGCAAGGGCAAATGCAACAAATGCCACGTCATCAGCTTCGGCAAGAAAAACGGTCCGGCCCTGTTCACCGACTACACCTTCGACAACCTGGGCATCCCCCGCAACCCGGCCAACCCGTTCTATAATGCCGCTCCGGAATACAACCCGGACGGAATGGACTGGATCGATCCCGGCCTGGGCGGATTCCTGGCTTCCCGCCCTGACTATGCCAGCCTGGCTGCCGCCAACCTGGGCAAACACAAGGTGCCGACACTGCGCAACGTGGATATGCGGCCTGACCCGGCTTTCATCAAGGCCTACGGACATAACGGCTACTTCAAAAGCCTGAAGGAGATCGTCCACTTCTACAACACCCGCGACGTACTGCCAACCTGCAATCCGGGCGATCCGGGCGAAAAAGTCAGCTGCTGGCCGGCACCCGAGGTTCCACAGAATGTTAACACCGCCGAACTGGGCAATCTGGGTTTGAGCGATGCCCAGGAAGATGCCATCGTCGATTTCATGAAGACCCTGACCGACGGTTACCAGAAGTAAATCAGCATCCAGCCTGATCCACAACAGCCCCGGCCAAAAAGGCCGGGGCTGTTTGAATTTGATCGGCTCTAGCAGCTTCAATCCTCGCCCGCCCAGGCAGGGCGGGCGCTCTTGTTGCAGCCACAGCAGTCCAGGTTGACCATGCAGTTTCAATCCTCGCCCGCCCAGGTAGGGCGGGCGCTCGTGACGGTTTTAACGGCTCCCCTGTTCCGTCACTTTGTGGTTTCAATCCTCGCCCGCCCAGGTAGGGCGGGCGCTCTTGTTCGATATAGAGCATCTGGCCGACCATGGCCGCTGTGTTTCAATCCTCGCCCGCCCAGGTAGGGCGGGCGCTCTCCAACTCACTCCGCCCAACGCTCCACCTCCACCAGTTTCAATCCTCGCCCGCCCAGGTAGGGCGGGCGCTCCATAGGTCACAGCAGGCATACCGTGCGGCTCTAGTGTTTCAATCCTCGCCCGCCCAGGTAGGGCGGGCGCTCAATATCGGTGTGTTCCAGCGCACCAATCACGCCATGTTTCAATCCTCGCCCGCCCAGGTAGGGCGGGCGCTCACCAGCATCATGGTGCCGTACAAAATAGCCTTGACGTTTCAATCCTCGCCCGCCCAGGTAGGGCGGGCGCTCAATATCGGTGTGTTCCAGCGCACCAATCACGCCATGTTTCAATCCTCGCCCGCCCAGGTAGGGCGGGCGCTCGCCTACAACGATAAGGCCAACATGCTGCCGCTGCAGTTTCAATCCTCGCCCGCCCAGGTAGGGCGGGCGCTCTCCAGCACATCATCATCCGGATCAGGGCCACCCTTGTTTCAATCCTCGCCCGCCCAGGTAGGGCGGGCGCTCAAATTATCGGCGTCGAGTTCTGCACTCGGGTCGCTGTTTCAATCCTCGCCCGCCCAGGTAGGGCGGGCGCTCTCCCCGGCGTCAGGCTCATACAGGCTGTTATTGGGAGTTTCAATCCTCGCCCGCCCAGGTAGGGCGGGCGCTCCAGTGCCATCAGGGCCTCTTTAATCCGCAGGTGATGTTTCAATCCTCGCCCGCCCAGGTAGGGCGGGCGCTCTGATCGCCAGCGATTTGGAGCTGTCAGATCCCAAAGTTTCAATCCTCGCCCGCCCAGGTAGGGCGGGCGCTCTGCAACC
>JAJZRX010000009.1 GCA_021850095.1 Deltaproteobacteria bacterium | reverse complement strand
GTTTCCGAAGTGTTGAAAAACTTGGCCAGCGTTTCCGGGTCGTACCGCTTTCGGGGACACCGCTCTTCGAGACACGATTCATCCAGAATATTGATTTTCCCGTATACCGATCATAATTGTTTTTTTACATCACCAGCGTTAAGGAGTTTCAGCAATGGCAAAAATCACCCGGGCACTGATCAGTGTTTCCTACAAACGGGGCATCATCGAGTTTTCAAAAGTTCTGGCCAACTACGGTGTGGAAATCCTCTCCACCGGCGGCACCGCCAAACTGCTGCGCGAAGCGGGTCTGACGGTCAAGGACGTCTCGGATTTCACCGGTTTCCCCGAGATGCTGGACGGCCGTGTCAAGACCCTGCACCCCAAGGTGCATGGCGGTCTGCTGGGCATGCGTTCTAATCCGGAGCATGTGGCCAAGATGAAGGAGCACGGCATCGAAAACATCGACATGGTGGTTGTCAACCTGTACCCCTTTGAAGCCACGATTGCCAAGGAAGGCTGTCAGCTGGAGGATGCCATCGAAAACATCGATATCGGCGGGCCGACCATGCTGCGCTCGGCGGCCAAGAATTATCCCGATGTGACCGTGCTGGTGGATTCCAACGATTATGCCACGATTCTGGATGAGATGCGCGACAATGACGGTACCGTTTCCGCTGCGACCAATTTCGGCCTGGCGGTCAAGGTCTTCCAGCATACCGCCGCCTACGACGGCGCCATCTCCAACTATCTCGGTGCCCGCCTGACCGGTGAGGTGCAGGAATATCCCCCCACCTACACCCTGCAGGTCAAAAAGGCCCAGGATCTGCGTTATGGCGAGAATCCACACCAGACCGCCGCCTTCTATGTGGAGAGCGGCATCAGCGAACCTTGTGTTTCCAACGCCCACCAGCTGCAGGGCAAGGAACTCTCCTTCAACAACATCATCGACCTGGACGCCGCCATCGAAACTGTCAAGGAATTCGAACAGAGCGCGGCCGTGATCATCAAACATACCAACCCCTGCGGTGCCGCGCTGGCGGATTCACCCTTGACCGCCTATCTCAAGGCCCGTGAGTGCGACCCGGTTTCGGCCTTCGGCGGCATCGTCGGATTTAACCGCATCGTGGACGCCGATACGGCCAGAGAACTGACCTCCACCTTTCTGGAAGCGGTCATCGCCCCCGGCTACACCGATGAGGCGCTGGATATCTTTACCGCCAAGAAAAACGTGCGCGTGATGCAGGTGCCTCTGCTGGACAGCTACGTTGCCAAAGGCTACGACCTGAAGCGGGTCACCGGCGGATTGATGGTTCAGTCGCGGGATCTGGGCATGATCAACGCGCTGGACTGCCGGGTGGTTACCGAACGCAGCCCTTCGCCGGCCGAATATGAGGCGCTTGATTTCGCCTGGCGGGTCTGCAAGCATGTCAAATCCAACGCAATCGTCTTCACCAACCGTGACCAGACCGTCGGCATCGGCGCCGGACAGATGTCGCGGGTTGATTCGTCCAAAATCGCGGTTCAGAAAGCGCTGCTGCCGACCCAGGGCACGGTGCTGGCTTCGGACGCTTTCTTCCCGTTCCGCGACGGCGTCGATGCCGCCGCCGAAGCGGGCGTCATCGCCATCATCCAGCCGGGCGGCAGCGTCCGCGATGAAGAGGTCATCAAGGCCGCCAACGAGCACGGCATTGCCATGATTTTCACCAATATGCGCCATTTCCGGCACTAACCATCACTGACAGGAATCTGAATATGAAAATACTCGTCATCGGCGGCGGCGGCCGCGAACATGCCCTGGTATGGAAAATCGCCCAGTCCCCGCTGGTTACCAAGCTGTACTGCGCCCCCGGCAATCCCGGCACCGCAGCTCTGGCCGAAAATGTTCCCATCGCCGTGGATCAGCTGGACCAGTTGCTGGAGTTCGCCCAGGCCAACACAATCGACCTGACCGTAGTGGGCCCCGAACAGCCGCTGTCGCTGGGCATCGTGGATCTGTTTGAGGCGAATGGGCTGAAAATCTTCGGCCCGTCAAAAGATGCCGCCTACATCGAGGGGAGCAAGGCCTTTTCCAAGGACCTGATGCAGAAGTACAACGTGCCGACCGCCGCCTACGGTGTTTTCACCGATCTGGTTGAAGCGGAAGCCTTTATAAAGCGCACCGGGGCACCGATCGTCGTCAAGGCCGACGGCCTGGCGGCCGGCAAAGGGGTCATCATCGCCCAGACCGGGGATGAAGCGCTGGAGGCCGCGCGCGACATGCTCAGCGGCAACGCCTTCGGGGCGGCCGGTTCGCGGGTCGTGATCGAGGAATTTCTGACCGGCGAGGAAGCCTCTTTTCTGGTCATCACCGACGGCAGACAGATCATACCGCTGGCCAGCGCCCAGGATCACAAAGCCGTTTTCGACGGCGACCAGGGACCCAATACCGGCGGCATGGGCGCCTATTCCCCCGCTCCGGTCGTGACCGCCGACATACATGAAAAGGCGATGCGGCAGGTGCTGCGGCCGGCCATCGACGGCATGGCTGCCGAAGGCCGCCCTTACCGCGGCGTTCTCTACGCTGGCCTGATGGTCAAGGATGGCCAGGTCAAAACGCTTGAGTTCAACGCCCGCTTCGGTGATCCGGAGTGCCAGCCGCTGCTGATGCGGATGAAATCCGACATCGTGCCGGTTCTGCTGGCGGTGGCCAACGGCGATCTGACAGAATTGGAACTGGAGTGGCACGACAAGGCGGCGGTCTGCGTCGTCATGGCGGCCGAGGGGTATCCGGGCGACTACCGCAAGGGTGATGCCATTGAAGGTCTGGAAAAGGCCGCTGAACTGGATGACCTTTATGTCTTCCATGCCGGCACGGCCGCCCGTGACAGCCTCTGCGTCACCAACGGCGGACGGGTACTGGGAGTGACCGCCCTGGGAGATACGGTCAAGGATGCAATTGAAGCGGCCTACCGGGGAGTAGCCCGCATCACCTGGCCGGGTGTTCAGTATCGCAGCGACATCGGCCGAAAAGCTCTGAATCGGCTTTAAGTTCCACCACTCAACCTTCTGAAAATACAAGGTAACCACTCATGAAAACTCGTCCAAAGGTACTGCTGGTAATGGGAAGCGATTCGGATCTGCCGGTCATGCAGGAAGCGGCCGACGTGCTTTCCAGATTCGGTATCGCACACGAAATGAGAATTTCTTCGGCCCATCGTTCGCCGGTCCGCACCCTGGCCCTGGCCTCGGAAGCGGCCGGACGCGGCATTAGGATCATCATCGCCGGCGCCGGAATGGCGGCCCACCTGGCCGGTGTCGTGGCCGCCAAGACCATCCTGCCGGTCATCGGCATACCGATGCCGGGCGGCTCGCTGAACGGCGTAGACGCGCTTTACTCCACGGTCCAGATGCCGGCCGGAATCCCGGTGACAACCATGGCGATCGGCAAGGCCGGCGCCAAGAACGCCGGACTGTTCGCGGTTCAGATTCTGGCTCTCTCGGATGCCGAACTGGCCAAAGCTCTTACGGAGTATCGTGTTGAGATGGATAACGAGGTCGAACAGAAAGACCGGGAACTGCAGAAACGATAATGTGAATATCAGGTGACATTCAGCAGCAAAAAACCGCGCCATAACGATAAGGCGCGGTTTTTTTATTAACGCAGAGCTGAAAAAGCATCTATTTCCGGGTCAGCGAAAACACCGCCGGCAGGGTCAGCATGGCAAAAAGTGCCGTGAAGCCGATCCCGAAGTTGGTGGCCCAGCCGATCGATGCCAGAGCCGGATAATCAGCCAGGGCCAGCGAACCAAAGCCGGCGATTGTCGTCAGGGCCGAAAGCAGAACTGCCCGGCTGGACTGGATATAGCGCAGTTCCTGCTGCCCCGGGTCCGCAACGGCGATGCGGTGGCGGATATGCAGACCGTAATCGCTGCCCATGCCGACAATCGTCACCAGCACCATCGAATTCATGAAATTAAGCCCCATGCCGCTGACGGCCATGCTGCCCAGCATCGCCAGCGCCCCGGCCACTACCGGAAACATGGAGTAAAAAACCCCCGACAGTGATTCGAAGTGCACCACCAGCATAAACAGAACAACCACACCGCCCAATACGAACCCCCAGAGGAAACTCTTCTTGACCGCTGCAGAGAGCTGATCGCTGATCAGATCGACGCTGGACGTGCGCGCGTTCGGATCAATTGCGGCAAGCTCGGACAGAAAGCCCTGCTGGTTGAAATCGGCGTCCTTGTAATGCAGATACACCAGGGCATGATAACCGGAGTTGTCTTTAACCAGATGTCGTTCCAGCAGCCCTTTCAGTGGTGAAGCCGACAATCCGGCCAGCGCTTCGGCACTGGAAACCGGCAGCGGGCTGGCCATACTCCCGGCCGCCTTGACGTAGCTTTCAAACGCTTCCCGGGAAAAGCCGTTGCGTTCCAGTCCGGCCGTCAGCTGCTGCGCCGGATTCAAGCCCTGGAACTCGGCCCGCATCTTTTCCATCACCGCCAGCTGATCGGAGGGGCTGTTGATGATCCTGCCCAGGGACGACCAGGCCGCAATCCGCCCCTCGTGCTGCAGTCGGCCGGCCACTGATTCAACCCTGGCGGTTCGTTCCAGAACCTGCTGCAGATCATTACCCTCCAGAGCCACCAGCAACTGCTTCGGCGCCAGACTGAGGTGCTTCTCGATTTTTTCCTGGGCCAGAAAAGCCTCGGAATGACGGGGCTGCAGATTCTTCAGTTCGCCATCGAATCTGACGCTGAACGCCAGACCGCCTAAAACTATAAGCGAAACAATTGAAAGAACGATAACCATTCGCGAGCGGCGCAGGGCGAAACGCCACAGAGCACCAAGGCCGAAGGCCGGTATTGGACGATATTCAGTCGGAAAGCGCCGTTCCATGAAGATCAGCAGCGGCGGGAGGAAGAACAGGGTTGCGTACAGAGAGAAGAAGACCCCCAGCCCGACCAGCAGCCCCAGTTCCGAAAGCGCGCGTACATCGGAAATATAAAGGGCCAGAAAGGGAATCGCCGTCGTGGATGCGGCGGTGTAGACGCCATGGCCGCTGTCGACCAGCGCCAGCCGCAGGGCATCGGCGGTGCTGACGCCGGCCGCCCGTTCGGAATGGAAACGGTCGTAGAGGTGGATGGAATAATCGGTGCCAAGGCCGATAATCAGCGCCATGAAGGCGAACGAGATGATGTGGATCGAGCCGGAGAACAGCCCGGCGGTTCCCAGGGCCAGCGTCACGCCGCAGGCCAGAATCAGCGGGATCAGCAGGGTCGGCAGGATCCGGCGGTAGGTGGCATAAAACAAACCCAGCACCACCACCAACGAAGAGAGGATGCAGGCCAGGATATTGGATTTCATCGCCGCCTCGTCCAGCACGGCGCTGATATGCGCCCCGGCGCAGGACACTTTCAGCGGCGAATCACGACGGGCTTCGTTGATCGCCCGCACCAGTTTGCGGGCAAACTCCATGTCCTGAACGCTGCGGGCCGGCTCGGCAATCATGATCAGCACGCTGCCGTCCCGGGAGATGAAATAGGGCGAGTCGGGGTCCAGGTCGAGCGCCTGGCTGCCGGCCTTGATGCGCGGCAGGATCAGATCACGCACAAAAAGCGGGTCGGCCGTGGCCAGGGCGGTCATGCTGCCGCCGAACTGGCCGGCCAGCTCCGTCTGTAGCCGCAGCAGGGAACGGTCGATGGCGAGCGGTTTAAAGCGGTCGGCCAGTGCGGGAACGTCGGAACTGGAAAGAAAAAGCTGCGGACGGGCCGCGGCAAAGGCGATAAAATCGCGAAAGGAAGCGGCCTGGTTTTCATCGTACACCTGCCAGGTGATGCGTTTAAAGGCCGGCTGACCATCCACCTGGGCCAGTTTCAGACGTTCGGCCAGCCGACCGGCTTCCTGGGGCAGCAGTTTTTTGTCCCCTTCCAGCAGAAAGAAAGCTTCCTTGGCGCTGCCGGTCCATTCCATGGAATCCAGCATCAGCTTCAAGGCCGGTTGGCGGCTGGGAAACAGCTGGAAGATGTCACTTTCAAAGCGGGTTGATAAAATCGAAGCGACCGACAGCAGCAGCGCGAAAGCAAAACCGATCAGCACCAGCAGCGGCCGGGTTGTCGTCAGGCGATGGATCCACTCCAGATGAGAGTGGGTGAGACTATTTACAAAGCTTGTGATTTTCTTGAATAAAAGGAACTGCATCAGGGAGTGATACCCCGCAAAAGAGACAGCGGCAGGATCCTGATCCCTTCCAGGCGCGGTTGAAAGACGGCTTCTTCCAGCGGAGAGTTGATCTCCGGTTCATCCAGAACGATCCGGATGCGGTCTTCCCGGGCGTTGCGCAGCTCCAGCTCGGCCGCAAAGGGAACCCCGCCGGCAACGGAATAGCGCGAATAATAGACCTGTTGGCCGTCAGCGGTACTTTTGGAAACCACCAGCCCGTTTTCATAGGTGACCTTTTCAGGCAGCCCCTGCACACCGGGGCGTTCAAGCGTGCCGTTCATTGCGCTGGAAGCTGCCGGAGCGGCATCCATGACCCAACGCATCAGCCGCCAGCCCTGCAGCCCCCCCTTTTCCGGCAGATCGGCAATTGTGCCGACATAAGCGGTGGCATTGCCCGGATACAGCAGCGTGACCTGCTCGCCCCGGGAGAAGATTTCAATCAGGGTTGTGCCGAAGGGGGACAACAGCACCAGATGCAGCTGGTCGGGACGGCGGTAGACCATGAAACCGCTGCCGGACATGCCGTTATCGGCCGTGACCACCGACATGGATACGGCCGCCGAAAGGGTCTCAAGGGTGGCTTCCGGGTTGTAATCCAGGATTGGGCGGGCGGTACTGCAGGCGGTCAGGAGCAGCAGCGGAGCGATGATTTTTAAAAAGTGTTTCAGCATTTGTTTGAACACAGCGATCCTGTCTGTAAGGGTTAGTTGTACTGATCAGTTACGTTTCACGGTTCCAGCCTGAAGTCACTATCGGTCAGACCGGTATTGCGGCGCAGTTTTTTAAAGATCATGCTGGCCTTGTCGCCGTTTCGTTCCAGAATCGTCAGGCGCCGGATCGTGCCGTCGGCAAGAAAGGCTATGGCCAGTTCCCTGACCTGCCCCTGTCCTTGAGGAGTGATTGTCAGCGTATAGAGCGAATTGGTCAGATCGGCCTGGATGGCAACCCCCTCGGGAAGCTGTGTCACCGGCGACGCCAGCTTTGAAAACCAGCGCCCCAGGCCCTGTTCGGGAGGAAGTACCATCCGGTTGCGTTTGCCTTCCGGGCCGCCGGCCATCTCGATGGTGGCATCCTTCAGCACCATCCGGCTGGCGTAGGGGGGATTGATGGCCAGGAAAAACTGGTCCGGTTTTCTGAAGCGTACCGTACCCTTCATGGTCATAGTGCGCTTCATCAGCGAAAGGCGTTTTTCCTGGGTGATCTCGGCGCTGAAATCCGAGATGCCCGCAAAGCCCTTGCGCAGCGCCTCCAGGCCCTCCAGGGGCGGAATCGGGCGGGCCTGGGCGGAAGATAGACTTCCCAGCACAAAGGCAATTGAAACGCAGAGACAGAGAGACATGGAGAAGAACAGTTTTTCAGATTTCATAATTGGCCGACCCCCAGGGTAAGCTGCGCGGTCAGCAGTCTGCGCCCCTGACAGGCCACCTCTCCCTCCACCATGAACAGCCGCCCGAACGACTTGACCAGAGCAGCGGAAACCGTCAGTACATCGCCTGGTTGCGGGACTTCGGAAAATTCGGCCCGATCAATGGCCGCCAGAAAGCCCCCCTGCCCCTCTTCGGAAATGGTCAGGGTTCCGGCCAACTGGGCAACGCACTCAAGCAGGAGAATCTGCGGAAAAGCACGACCGGCAGGCAGGTTCTTCAGGGCAACAGCCCGCACCCCCGGTTCCAGGGTAATGATCCGGTCAAGTTGAAGAAAAGGGTAGCGGTGCGGCAGGTATGCTGCTGGATCAGGGTTGAACAGGAGTGCCTCCGGTGAAACGGATTGCATAATAGGGCCCTTCCGGGGATGACGCCAGGTGAAGACCGCTCTGACCGGCCCCCAGGGATGCCAGTAGCACCGCCATGGAGACGCCGCCCATTGCCAGAGAACGGCCGGTTACCGTTGAGAGATCAAATGATTCGGCAGCCGCTGTTCGCTGCAGCAGAGCGGGAAAAGCGGACGTGGTGCCGGAGATTGAAACCAGCTCGCCAGCCGTTGAAGCGGACAGAAGCCGGTCGAGTCCTTCCTGTTCGCTCCCGGCCGGCAACAGACCGACCGTGCTGATGCCTTGAACCGTGCCCTTGATCGCCGCAGAGCGCGCTGAAGCGTGGCGTCCGCTTTCCAGCACCAGGACTCCGCTCCCCTCACCGAAACTGGAGGCATAGCGCCGCAGCTGTCCGGTAGCAGCAAAGCCGGCCAGCAAAAGCGGCATCAGATCGTCGGCTCCGCCGGTCAACATGATGTCGGCCCGACCTTCGGCGATAAAACGGCAGGCCATGGTGAAGGCCGATTCGGCCGAGCAGAAACGCTGAACC
Source organism: Deltaproteobacteria bacterium (assembly GCA_021850095.1). GTDB lineage: Bacteria > Desulfobacterota > Desulfuromonadia > Geobacterales > Pseudopelobacteraceae > JACRCG01. Next base: position 61,218 of record JAJZRX010000009.1, on the reverse strand, counting down.
TGGGTGACGTTGGGCCCTTTCAGTCCATGTTCGATTGAAGCGTTGCTGGCCGGCGCATTGGAAACCGTATTGGGAAAGAGCATGGGGGTCAGTCCGTTGACACCGCCGCTGAAATAGCCGGCCAGAAATTCGGCCGAATTGGCGACACCGCCGAAGCCGCACCCCAGGGCGATACCGATCCGTTCGGGCGCCACCGTTTTCAGGTCAATGGCGGCATCCTTCAGGGCCAGGCCGGCGGCCGCCACGGCAAACTGGCTGCAGCGATCCATCTTGCGTGCTTTCAGCGGAGCGATGAAATCGGTCGCCTTGAAAGAATGGGCCTTGCCCCACAGCTGGCCACTGCCGCCGGGAACGTCTTCAGGAACCGCCGTCAGGGCGGAGTGACCGGAATCCAGCAGCTCCCGGATCGCCGCCACACCGCTGCCGGCGGCGCTGATGGCCGAGAAGCCGGTCACGACGATGTCATTAGTTGAAATATTCATAGTCCCAGCACCAGTGAAGTTATGTTTCCGCCAAAGGCAAACGAATTGGACATGGCCACCCGGGCTTCACTCGGGCGACTGCCCAGGTGACAGTAATCCAGATCACATTCCGGATCATGCCCCCTGAAATTGAGGGTCTGGGGGATGATCTGCCGATTGAGGGCGATAATTGTGGCCAGAGCCTCAATGGAACCGGCTGCTCCCAGGCAGTGGCCGGTCATGGCTTTGGTGGAGATCAGCGGCACCTGGCCGACACGCTCGCCGAACACCAGTTTCATGGCGTTGGATTCGACCACATCGTTGAGCGGCGTGCCGGTGCCATGGGCATTGACCCAGCCGACCAGCTCGGCTGCGATTCCGGCTTGATCAATCGCCTCGCGCATAACCCGTGCTGCGGTCGAGCCGCTTGGTTCGGGAGCGGTCATGTGGAAGGCTTCCCCGGCCAGGGCATAACCGAGCACGGCGCCGTAAATCCGTGCGCCCCGCGCCAGGGCATCCTGCTCGTTTTCCAGCACTAAAATGGCGGCCCCTTCGCCCAGCGAGATCCCCTGCCGCCCCAGGCTGAAGGGGGAACAGGGTTCCGGATCGACCACTTTCAGCGAATTGAAGCCGCCAAAGGTCAAAAGCGAAAGCGTATCGGAACCGCCGGCAACCACGGCCTTCTGCTGCCCGGTTGCCACCAGCTCGGCTCCCCAGCCGATGGCGCTGGCCGAGGATGAGCAGGCCGTCGTGATCGTTCCCTGATAGCCGGCCAGGCCGAAGCGCAGGGCGATTTCCGTGGCGGTCTTGTCCGGCAGCACCCCCCGCAGCAGTAGCGGCGACGCGGCTTCGCCGGCCAGATAGGCTTTCAGCCACTGTTCGGACTGGAACATGCCGGCCGCGCCCCCCCCCAGGGAAACGCCGATATCATAGGGGGAATATAGCCCGCTGATAGCGCTGTTCTCCAGCGCCTCGCCGGCGGCGATGATGCCGAACTGATCGGCCCGGGAAAGCTTGCGGGCCGAACGGCGGTCGAAATAATCCAGCGGGTCGTAACCCTTGATCTGACAGCCGATACGGGATGGAAAAGCGGAAACATCGAAGAGATCCAGCTCGGTAATGCCGCTTCTGCCTTCGGTCAGGTTCTGACTGAACTCGGCCGCATTTTTGCCGGCCCCGCAGAAAACGCCTAAACCGGTTATGACAACCCTCTGTTTTTTGGTCATAGGATACCGCCATCCACAACCAGTGACTGGCCGGTAATATAGGAAGCGTTCCGCGATGCCAGAAACAGCACCGCGTCGGCCACTTCATCCGGCCGGCCGATGCGTCCCAGGGCGGCCCCCTTCAAAATCCCGGCCACGATCTCCTGTTTGAGCCCGGCGGTCATGTCGGTGTCGATCAGTCCGGCCACAACGGCATTAACCCGGATGCCCATTGGACCGACCTCGCGGGCCAGCGATTTGGTAAAGCTGATGGCCGCCCCCTTGGAGGCGGCGTAATTGGACTGTCCGGCGGTTCCGCTGACGGCGGAAATGGAGGAGATGGTGACAATCGCGCCGCTGCGCTGGGCCATCATCTTGCGCACCCCCCACTTGCAGCAGTGGAAAAGCGGATACAGGTTGGTGCGGATAACGGCATCCCAGTCGTCATCAGCCATCATCGCCAGCCAGCCGTCGCGGATGATGCCGGCGTTGTTCACCAGCACGTCGATCTGGCCGGTTGCTTCCGCAGCCCGGCTGATCAGCAGCTGGGCTCCTTCGGAACTGCTGACATCGGCCTGAACAACGGTGATGCTGCCGGCCAGTCCTGCGGCCAGGGCCACGGTTTCGTCGGCCGCAACCTGATTGGAGCGGTAGGCGGCAAAAACCTTGCCCCCTGCGGCGGCGAAGTCCAGCGAAACGGCCCGCCCGATGCCGCGCGTGCCGCCGGTAACTACGATGATAGTATCCTTAAATTCCACAGTGTCTCCGAAATAAAGAATTGGAGGGGGATTTTAGCGTTTTAGGAAGGATATGTCCAGAGACAAGGATGAAACAGGATTCAGATCGGCCTGACCCGGCTGCGCCCCATCCGCTTGATCAGCTTCCAGAGCGGCCCCTTGACCGGAAACATGCGCAGCGCATCCAGCATAGCATCGCTGATGTTGACCTCCAGACCCGGCACGACCCAGTTTGTGCGGGAAACCGCCTGCGAAGTCACCAGTTCGGCCAGTTCATCCCTGACAGGGGCCGAGATATAAAAAACCGGCTCCAACAGGTTGCTGTCAGCAGTGACGACCCCTTCCGCCAGCGCCGTCCGGTACAGGGATGTACCGGGGAAGATGCGGATGCCGGTCATGGCGATCACCGCCGTCGGCTGCAGCTCGTCCATCAGTTCAAAACTCTCCAGCACGGTTTCGCGCGTCTCGCCCGGGCCGCCGAAAAGAATGTAATGGGCGAAATCCACCTGGCGCTGACGGCAAAGCAGTGAAGCCGAACGGACATCCTCAACACTGAAGGACTTGCCCAGATTTTTCAGCATGGCCGGCGAACCGGATTCGGTGCCGTATTCGACCGCGTCGCAGCCGGCCGCCAGCATGATATCCAGCAGTCCCGGCGATATGAAAGCCGGGTTGATAAAAGCCGACCAGTTAACCTCCAGTTTATCGGCAATCATCGCCCGGCAGAGCGTCTCGGCGAATTCGGGCGGGTAATTGAAAATATCATCCACAAAATAGATGTAGCTGACGGCAGACTCATCAACCAGCGCATGGAGTTCGGCGATAATTTCCGGCACCGGACGCAGCCGCATCCGGCGCCCTTCCAGCAGCGGATAGGTGCAGTACACGCAGGTAAAGGGGCAGCCGCGCTTGGTCTGGACATTGGCCATGCCCCCTTCACGCTGATAGCGGCTCACCTCAAAAAGGGACCGTTCAGGGGTGCCGATCCGCTCCACCGGCACGGGGGGCAGAAATGTGGCGCAGCCCCGCGACAGCAGTCCCGGCAGACCGGCGGGATTCTCTCCCTGTTCGATCAGCTGCGCCAATCTCGGCAGCAACTCTTCCCCCTCCCCCACCACGCCGTAATCGGCCTCCAGAAACGTCAACACCTCCAAGGGCATCAGCGAAAATCCGGAGCCCCCCACAACGGTCGTAGCAAATCCGCGACAACTGCTGACAATCGATCTGACCCCTTCCAGGTAAGAGCGGCTGTTGGGCCAGGTGACGTTGTCGATATTACGCAGAGAGATGACTGCCAGAGCCGGCCGAAACGATTGCAGTTTTTCACGCAGGGAGGTTTCCGGCTGCTGCTCAAAACAGAGATCCAGAACCGCGAGCTCATGTCCGGCGGCCTGCAGCGGGCCGGCCAGGTAGGCCAGGCCGATCGGGAAAACCGGATAAGGGGAGCGCTCACGATTGGCGGATATCAGCAGGATTTTCATGCTTCTTCCAGCCAGGCGCGCATGGCGGCCAGTCGTTCGGCCACCGCCGGAGGAAGTTGAAACTGCAGCACCCCGGCCAGATCGGTCAGGGCGTGGGTCGTCAGCCCGACGGCCAGCTTTGCCCCGCTGTTGTCAACGATAACGCTCTCGAACAGCAGCGTGGCCGTATCGCTTGGAACTATGCGGGTACGGACCGTCAGCTCGTCATTGAAGCGGGCCGGCCGCAGGTATTTGATCTCCAGATTGATGACCGGCCCCAGATAGCCCAGTTCGGCCAGCTGAAACGCGTCCAGACCGAAGCGGCCGGCCAGCCCGCTGCGGCCGATTTCCATCCAGGCCACATAATGGCCGTGCCAGGCCACCCGGTAGGCATCCACTTCGTTAAAGCGCACCTTGATACTGGTTTCATGATAGTTCATGTCCGGCTCTCGCTGTCGATCCAGCGGTTGAATTTTTTGAGCGCATCGCCGGCGCCCACTTCCAGAAACGTCGCCGCGCCCCACCCGCGGGCAGCGGCATAACTGCGCTGCCACCAGACCGGCTTCAACAGTTCCTCCAGCAGGAAGGCCGCTATCCGCCCGGCGGTCAGCGGCTGCTGGTCAATGTGATTCAGCAGGGGAATGGCTGGTTCGGCGTAACGATAGTCGCCAAAAACTTCTTCCAGAGCACCCGAAACTTCCGCCAGGAGCGGCGTATGCAGGGGAGCGTCACAGTCGAAGACCGACAGCGAGAAGGCCCCCGCAGCGGCGCACTCCTCCATGGCGGCCATGATCCGTGAACGTTTCCCGGCCAGCAGGAAATGACGGGACGTGTTGTAATTAGCCACATGCACGCGGTGATTGGCGGCGGCGGCTTCGACCGGAGCGGAGCCCAGCCCGATAACGCACCCCAAGGCATAGCGATTACTGTGCGCCATACGAGCCAGGGTCGCGCCGACCCGTCCGGTCATTTCCAGGGCATCCCGTTCCGAAATACTGCCGCAGGCCGCCAGGGCGGCATAGATACCCAGGCTGTGCTCAAGAATCATCTCCGGCTTTTGACCGTCCAGGCGCAACTGGCGTGCGCGGCAAAGACTGTAGGCCGTGCCGTACAACTGCAGACGAACATGCTCACTGTTCGCGGCGCCGGCTTCCTGCCAGGCGGACGGGTCAAAACCGGTCGCAGTGCGGCACAGCGCAACAAGCTCTTCTCCCTCTTGACTGGCGGGAAAGGGCTGGTCATGACGCAACGGCTGGCCGGGAAACATCCAGCAGATCATTGCAACACTCCTGAAGATGGTGCGGATGGATCATAAAATCCGGCCTGATCATATTCACGGCCATAGATGCCGCCGCGCCTCAGGATGTTGTACAGCAGGTTGACCGTTTTTCCGGGACTCCGCATCATCCGCGATCCGATCGACGACCAGCTGTACGCTTCCCGACGGGCATCCACCCAGCCCCGGTAAAGCTGTTCCGGTGACATCAAACGGGGCCGGTAAACGACCTGGCCGTGATCATAGCGGCTCCAATCGGTGTGCAGCATACGCCCCTCGCGCTGAAACTGATCGAACAGGGCTGTTCCGGGATAGGGGGTCAGAATATGAAAGGTCGGCAGACTGGGTGCGCACTTTTCGAGATAGCGGACCGTCCGTTCGAAGATGCCCTGGTCGTGATCGTCAAAACCGAAGATGACCGAAGCCTCCACCACCACGCCGGTATCGCGGATACGCTTGATCAGATCAGCTTGGGCCGAACTGCCGGAGGTTTTGGGATGATTGGCGTGCAGGCCGTCGGCCGATTCCAGGCCGACGAAGATGCCGATGCAGCCGGAAGCGGCCAGCAGCCTGACCATTTCGGGATCCTCCGCAAAGCGCAGGTTGGCCTGACCACCCCAGCGCAGCCCCATTCCAACCATTCCGGTCAGGATCGGTCTGGCCTTGAGCGGGTCTCCCAGAATGTTATCGTCCAGGAAGACCGTCAGTTTGCCCTGATAGCTGCGCAGTTCGGCCAGGATGTCTTCCGGATCGCGGTAGCGGAAGGTGCGTCCGAAGTGCGGGGTCACGGTGCAAAACGGGCAGTCGTAGGGGCAGCCGCGACTGGCCTGCAGTGCCTGGGTCGTCAGATATTTACGCCCCGCCAGCAGTTCGCGGCGGGCCCAAGGAATCTCCAGCTTGTCGCCGGTTGGAACGGAACGGTAAAACTTCTCCAGTTTCCCATTCCGCAGGTCACCCAACAATCCGGCCCAGACCGGCTCGGCTTCGCCAATCACGACCGCATCGGCATGGGCGGCCGCCTCGTCCGGCAATACCGTGGGATGAATACCCCCCAGCACAACCGGTATGCCCCTTTCACGAAAACGATCCGCTATCTGATAAGCGCGCAGCGCCTGGTGAGTCATGGCCGTGATGCCCACCAGATCGTAGTGACCGTCAAAAGAGAGCTTTTCCTGAACTTCATCCACAATCGTCACCTGCCACTCCCGGGGAGTGGCGGCTGCTACCTGATTGAGCGCAAGGGAGGGGAGCTGGAAACGTTTGACCCACCCCAGCGTGTGGGTGGCGGGGTAGATCAACAGCAGCCGTGGAGAAACGCTCATGCGGCGTTGCTCTTGCGGCGCAAGGCGGCGCGGAAGCCAAGGTTCATGGGCCCGAAGACCTGCACAGAGCGGTGCAGCTTGAAGAGACGGCGATACATGGAGGTAAAGGAGTAAAAGGAGTTGTTGAGCCAGTCATAGCCCTGCTGCAGCTCGTTGATACTCATGCCGACCGGTTTGAAATTGACATGTTCCATATCATAGTCGCGCCAGTCGTTGGAGATGATACGCCCCTCGGCCTCCAGGCGGCGGCGGACGGCCGTTCCGGGATAGGGGGTCAGGAGCGGAAAGATGGCGGCTTCGATACGGGCCTGCTCGCAGAAGCGCAGCAGCTGTTCGAAGATGGCCGGCGTGTCGCCGTCATACCCCAGAACAAAAGAGCCCAGAATACCGATGCCGTTGTCGCGGAAGGTCTGGGCATCCTCCAGATAGGAGGTGGCCCGGTTGGTAACCTTGCCCATGGCGGCCAGCGAATCCTGATTGAGTGATTCAAAGCCGACGAACATCCCGACACAACCGGCCTGGCCGGCGGCCTTGATCAGCTCCCGGTCACCGGCAAAATCGATCGGCGAATGGGAGAGCCACTTGAAATCCATTCCCTTCATGCCGGCAAACAGCTCCAGGGCATATTTCCGGTCGGCCACCAGATTATCATCAACAAAAAAAGCGAACGAGTTGGATTTCCGCAGTTCGGCCAGTTCATCCCTGACAGGGGCCGCCGTAAGCTGAAAAAAGTGGACACCTAATGTGGTAAGTTGACACTCCACAGAAGGAGTTCGCATGGAGATCCCGCGACACATACTACACAGAAATATACAGAAATAATTCAAGCAGGAAGTAGTAACGTTGGTTAAAAAATCCGGTTTGAGCATAGTTGAGGCTGGCCATCGGTTATCAGTTCCGCCCATGAAGCTGAAAAACTGGGTATATTACATCAAGAATCCAAAAATGGCAGTAGATCAAGGCGTCCTGCTACCGAGCTTGAAGTTGAGAATTCCCGTTTGCGTAAGGAGACAACTATCTGTCTTGACTTTAAATATCCATCCCTTTATCATCCTTAAAATAAATCACTTAATAAATGGAGGTTTTTATGAAAAAACAAGCTGTTTTTACTCTAGCATTGTTAATGTTTGCCAGCACAGCATTTGCCGCATCAGCCAGACAGAATACCGGGTGCGGTCTGGGTACGGTACTCTGGAAAAACAAAGCTGATGGTTCTTCCCTTTCACAGGCTCTCCAAGCAACAACAAATGGCATGGCTTCGCAAACTTTTGCAATTACTTCAGGAACGATGGACTGCAGCGAACCGGCTCATTTCGCAAACAATGAACGGTTAAAAGAGTTCGTAGTTGCCAACATGGATAATCTGGCCAAGGATATTGCTGTGGGAAATGGTGAATCCTTGAATACTTTCAATGAACTATTGCAGATACCAACTAACGAACGCGGTGAATTCGCTTTAAAACTTCACAATTCATTTGACAACATATTCACCCATGACAAAATCGCCTATGCCGAGATGATGAATAATGTCGTTGCGGTTACTGCTATCAGATAATGGGATTACTACCAAGAGCAACAAAGGCATACCGGTTCCTGCCGGTATGCCTTTTTATTTTCCTACTGTCCTCTGTATCACTGGGTCAGCAGCAAAACAGTTATTCTGATGCGTTGATTGAATCAGCTCGAGCCCTTCAGCTTGACCGAAAACGGGAATGGCGCGTTCTCCTTCATTACCCGGATATTACTGGTAGTTATAGTAAAATTGACGACCCTGCTTTTTTTCTGGCAAGTAACGGAGAGAGTAATCCCGAAGCGGAGCTATTTGCAACTATTCAAGGACTATTTAAACCTGCCGAGTTAGGAGACAAGCACCCCATCTGCCGATTCCCAGCTCGATACGAGTGGCTTAAAGATAGTATTGGAATTGATAAAAAATTTCTGCCAACCCCTGAATGCACCGAACAGTTCAATTACCTGAACAAAGTAAACCCAAAATCAGCAAGCGTTATGTTCCCATCAGCATATATGAACAGCCCTGCTTCCATGTTTGGTCACACCTTCATTCGAATAGGCAATGAATATGAGAGTGAGCTATTGAGCTATGCGGTCAATTATGCCGCCCAAACCGATGAAAATAACGGGATAGTGTATGCATGGAAAGGAGTTTTCGGATTGTACAAAGGCTATTTTTCAATCTTGCCACAGTACGCTAAAATCCGGGAATACAGTAACCTGGAGCATCGTGACATATGGGAATACAAACTTAATCTGACAACAGATGAAGTACGGCGCATGGCACTCCATATTTGGGAATTACGGGATATATATTCGGACTATTATTTCTTTGATGAAAATTGCTCTTACAACTTGCTATTCCTTCTTGAAGCCGCCCGTCCAACTGTCCATTTAACGGATAAGACTGCGCCTTGGGTTGTTCCCCTGGATACCATTTTTCTTATTAGCTCATCAGGATTAATTTCCTCGACTGCTTACCGCCCATCCCAGAGACAAAAGATTCAAGCTATTACCCAGTTAATAAATAGAGAGGAAATAACACTTGGGCAACGATTAGCATCCGGGAAAGACAAACCTGACAATATTTCTTTAGGTTTGCCCCCTGATCGCATAACATTGGTGCTCGACCTTGCCATTGAACTGCTGCAGCACTCATACAATAAGCAGCAAATCAACCAGGATGAGTATCGTAATAGATTCATGCAACTGCTTAAAAAGCGTAGTCAATTGGCAAACCGAATAAACAATCCCTACCAAATTCCAAAACCAATGCGACCAGAACAGGGTCATTCATCCGTACGCATAAGTTTTGGAAGTGGCTTTGACCGCGGCAAATTATTTAGTGAACTAGGCATGCGTCCGGCATATCACGGAATGACCGACCCCGGGGCAGGCTACCTTGATGGTGCCCAGATACAATTTATGGACATGGCTATTCGCTATTATCCCTATCAGGAGCTAGTTCGACTCGAACGGCTCGATCTGTTGGATATTGTATCCCTGTCAGCATACGATCAGGTATTCAAACGCACATCTTGGAAAATCAGAGCTGGAATGACTCAAGTTCAGAAAAAGAACGGTAACGATGTCCTTGTATTTCAGGCTAATACGGGTGGAGGGATTACTTATGAATCAAGCTTATTCGGACTGACTTACGCAATGGCAGAAGTCGAAGGCAACCTAGGACAGGGACTAAACGACTGGTATGCTCTCGGTACCGGTTTATCTCTAGGTTTAAACAGACATATCGGCAATCGTGTCCAGTTCAGCGTCAACGGCAAATACCTCTGGTTTCCTTTGGGCGAGAAGCGAACAAGCATTCAAGGTGAATCAGCTGTCAGTATTTCACTTAACCGCAACAACAGCTTAAAAATTAAAACCGGTTATACAAGTACATCTCAACATGATAAATTGGAATCGCTGCTATCGTGGAACTACTTTTTCTGAGAATAATGTCGACTACACACCACAAACTGTATCAGTAATTGGAATTGTGCCCCCTTCTTTGGCTGGTGGAAATGCCACTTAAAGGTGTATCACCTGATTGCCAGAAGCGAATACGGTCTCATGGTTCAAATACTTGGTGGTCTCATCACCTATCTGCTACTGGCCATCTATTGCCGGGAGCAGCACCAAGAACCAGTCAGGGTCTCAAGGGTACGCGAATTACGCAATCAGATTGCAAATGAAGCAGCAGCCGTTCAGAAGCAGCAAACCAAAAACAAGGCAAGTTAAACAAAATCAGGCAGTTGAAACACAAAAACGTCGTGCAAAAACCTAACTGAAGATGCTGAAATTTTATGGACTTTATTATAGTTTTTTTGTATACATACACATGTATTGGTTGCTAGCATAGACACATTCTTCCTAGTTCAGAATGTCTCAGAAAACGTTATCGTGAATGTAAATTCTCTTGAATTCTTTTAGGTAATCCCCCACCTCTGGTGGGGGACCCCAATAGTTTGACAGTTCCTGAAATATGTAGAAGCCTCCCTAACGTGAACCGCTCAAAGTACACGAAATGGAGGCTTCAATGGACGACGCTCAAAGTTTATGTCACACGAAATGGGATTGCAAGTATCATATTGTATGGATCCCCAAATGTCGGCGCAAGGTTCTGTTTGGTCGTATTCGGAAAGATCTTGGCGACCTTTTACACAGTCTTGCGAGGCAGAAAGAGTGCAAGATACTGGAAGGTCATCTTCAACCAGATCATATTCACATATTGATATCGATCCCACCAAAATACTCCGTCGCACAGGTGATCGGTTTCATCAAGGGTAAAAGTGCTATCTATATTGCCAGAATGTACCTTGGTCAGAAGAAGAACTATTCCGGCATGCACTTTTGGGCACGAGGGTACTATGTATCAACAGTTGGCGCAGATGAAGAAATGATTGCCAACTACATCAGAGGACAGGAAGACGAAGACAAACGCTTGGATCAATTGACGCTATTAACCGAAGCATGACCACCACCGGTGGTCGGATAATCTTTTGAAAAAACCGCTTCGAGCGGTTCACGATTTTGAAAGCCCCCACCTCTGGTGGGGGATGCTTACTTTAAATGTCAGTAATTCGGTAGCGAAACATACAAAGGACAGGTGCAAAAGAATGAATTTATTTTTCAAAAATTCACAACTACCTATTGCCTGTATTGCAATGTGTTATTTATCTGGCTGTGCTTCATACTCACAGACGTTTATAGGTACAGGCGGTGAAATTAAAAACTGCGCAAGCACTAGTCAGGATCAGGGTTTAGGCGGGGTACTTCTGGCTAACAACAGGTTCAACAGATGTGTTGATGACTTAAAAAACCATGGTTATAAGGAAATAGAAAATATTGGCTCAATAGGAATATTACTCTATTCTGCTGACGCAAGTGGACTCAAGGTGCGCCAAGTATATGACAATTCACCCGCTGCAAAAGCAGGTATTGTTAGAGGTGACAAGATAATTTCCATAAATGGAAAAGCTGCATTGCAAAAAGGTGACTGCGATGCACTCCAGGGGGATATTGGTTCACCTGTAGAAATTGTGGTAAGCAGAGACGGCGAGATAAAGCCATTCTCATTAATAAGGGCTAAACTCACATACAGCAGGATATTGGAAGATGTTGTGTACTAATCATAAGTGTCAACTTTGTAACTTATTGGTTATATATCAGCACCTTCAGAAAAGGTGCCATATCAAACAAAGGAGGGAATGAAATGAAAAAGATGATTTTGTTTGTTGCACTTGCGTGTGGTTTACTGATGGCGGCAGGTTGCCAACCTACCGTTGCGACCATATCCACTACGGAAACTATTTCACCAAACGGAGATAAAACCGTCTCTACCACAAAGATGCTTTCACAAACCATTTCTCACATGCAAACAACAAGTACTGACCAAATTCTAGAAAAATACAAGTAATGTTTACAATCCAGAGAGGGCGGTCTAACCGCCCTTTTTTCTATTCAACCAATATAATTTCAATAGCCAATACAAGTTTATTTCTTATTTTAATAATGATTACTTCCGGGTGCGCACATCGTTTAATTGATATTAAGGACATGCAAAAAGTACAAACTTATGATGAATTGAAATATCTGGCAGATGGCATTAGCTGCAACAAATTGAATAGTGCGATAAAATGTTTTTATTATTACAATTCATTTAATATTTTTCTCCTTAACCACCGAAATCAAGAGTTCAATTTTACTATTGACAGACACGGTGAAATTATTGAAAGAACACTAAAGGATACACACACTCAATACCACATATTACCCCAGTCTGAATTACCTAATGCATTTTCCGAATATAAATAGTTTTCGTTCGGAAACTCCGGACGAGAAACTGTTGATTTCCAATTTAGAAAACGGAGGTTTTTCCGAACGACTGGTACGGGGGAAATTAATGATGAAGTGGATATAGAACGAAAATCTAGGTAAGATGTTACTGCCGCGATAGCCGCCTACTTGAACAGGTGTTTTTTGCTGACAATCATATCCTGGAGGAGTCAAACTGATTCCAAGCGATGCATCCCCAATCCATAAACAGCCCCTTTACCAGCATTGAAATAACTTCCCAATGACAATAGCGGCAGCATACCATCTGTAAGACCGCTGAATTCAGCTGCCCCCAACAAACCCGCCTGATTGGTTCGTTTTGACCATTGTGGCATTGAATACCTGATATTTCCATCCACGAGCACAACCCTTTCAGCTGAGTCAGACATAGCTCCATAGTTCATTTCAAGTTCTCCGCCGCCGTAATATGCAAACAAAGATGAACAGCGACGCATCTGGGCACGAATAAAAACACCAAAATCCATGGAATGCATGACGGAACCACCGCTCAAAAGACGGGCCGGTGTTTCAAAAATTATTCTGATCGTATCACTGACAGGACTGTTAAGGAGTATTTCACGACTGGAAAGTATTATCAGTGGCTGTAATGCAGTATCGAGTTCGTGACGTGAATCATGATAATCAAGGCACCATTTTCCTGCCACATCAACTTCTAGGCTTACATGTTCAGTTTTCAGAGACGTAACAAGTCGCATGAATGCATTGTGGAAGGTGGATACATAGCACAATACATCTCCGACAATCACAATACCTACATCAACACCTGAAGTATTTTCATTCGATACACTAATCTTAAACACAAAAGGCAAGGGAGGTTTTTGATGTTTCCGCACAACCTCCGGGTCGGTAGACAATATCTGTCCAAAAACAATTCGATACGGACATTCAGCCTGATCGCTACAGGCCTGACAGGAAACATCACTGCGCAGACAACACTCATCCTTGAAATACTTTTCAAAGTTTCGAACTGCATTATGCATTATGGCCTGCATTGACAGATGAACATTTGACCTAATGTTGTATACAATCTGTACAAGATTTAAGTCCACAATTCACTCCAGACAAAAAAGGGGCAACCAATTGGCTGCCCCTTATAACACAAATTTATCAAACTTGAATCAGACGAATTGTGCCTTCAGGAATTCCCTGTTCATGCGGGCGATGAACTTGACGTTGATTCCTTTGGGGCAGGCCACCTGGCACTCATAGTGGTTGGTGCAGTTGCCGAATCCGCAGGAAGCCATGGCGTCCACCAGGTTCTTGACGCGGGCGGCCGCTTCCGGCTTACCCTGAGGAAGAACTGCAAATTGTGAAACTTTAGCTCCGGTAAAGAGCATGGCGGCTCCGTTGGGGCAGCCGGCCACGCAGGCACCACAGCCGACGCACTCGGCAGCATCCATTGATTCGTCGGCAGCCGGTTTCGGAATCAGGATGGCATTGCCGTCCGGAACCCCGCCGGTATGGCAGGAAACATAGGCGCCGGCCTGAACAATCGTGTCGAGCGCAGAGCGGTCAACCACCAGGTCTTTAATGATCGGGAAAGCGCGGGCTCTCCAGGGCTCGATGTAGATGGTGTCGCCATCTTTGAATTTGCGCATGTGCAGCTGGCAGACCGTGGTGCGATCCTGCCCACCATGGGGCGCCCCGTTGATGACCTGCGAGCACATGCCGCAGATCCCTTCGCGGCAGTCGTGGTCGAAGCAGATCGGCTCCTTGCCGGACTTGATCAGGTCTTCATTGACAACATCCAGCATCTCCAGAAACGAGTGGTGCTCGGTGATGCCTTTGGCGGTATAGGTCTCGAATTTGCCGGGATCGTTTGGCCCCTTCTGGCGCCACACGATCAGTGTCAGTGTCATGGTCTTGTGGTGATCGCTCATTATTTGTAGCTCCTTACAGCGAGATGTACGTTATCGAACTTCAACGGCTCCTTGTGCAACTCAGGGGTCTTGTTGTCACCCTTGTATTCCCATGCGCCAACATAGCAGTAGTTGGCATCGTCACGCTGCGCCTCACCCTGATCCTGGTACTCGACCCGGAAGTGACCGCCGCAGGATTCGTTGCGGTGATGGGCGTCGCGGCACATAAGTTCGGCAAACTCGAGGAAGTCGGCGGTGCGGCCGGCATTCTCCAGATCCTGGTTGAATTCCTTGCCGCTGCCGGTAACCTTGACGTTCTTCCAGAATTCTTCGCGCAGGGCCGGAATCTTCTTGAGGTTGGTCTCCAGGGATTCCTTGGTGCGGGCCATGCCGCAGTTTTCCCACATCAAGCCGCCCAGTTCGCGCATGAACTCAGAAACGGTCTTCTTGCCGTTAACATTGAGCAGTTTGTTGGTATAGGCGTTGACATCCTCGATCGACTTCTTGAATTCAACATGGTCGGTGTTGGTGCCGCTCGGCTTGACAGTGGCCAGGTAACCGCCAATGGTGTAGGGAATGACAAAGTAGCCGTCGGCCAGACCTTGCATCAGGGCTGAAGCGCCCAGACGGTTGGCGCCATGCACCGAGAAGTTGGCCTCGCCCAGTACGAACAGACCCGGGATATTGCTCTGCAGGTTGTAGTCAACCCACAGGCCGCCCATGGAGTAGTGCGGAGCGGGATACATGCGCATCGGACGCTTGTAGCCGTCCTCGTCGGTGATTTTTTCGTACATTTCGAACAGGTTGCCGTAACGCTCCTTGATCGTATCGGCGCCGACACGCTTGATCGAAGTGGAGAAGTCCAGGTAGACACCACGGCCGCCGGGACCGACGCCACGACCATCGTCACACTGCTCCTTGGCGGCGCGGGAAGCGATGTCACGCGGGGCCAGGTTGCCGAAGGAGGGGTACTTGCGCTCCAGATAGTAATCGCGGTCCTCTTCGGGCACTTCATTGGGATGCTTGCCGCAATCTTCCTTGCGCTTCGGCACCCAGCAGCGTCCGTCGTTACGGAGCGATTCGGACATCAGGGTCAGCTTGGACTGGTAGTCACCGGCCTGCGGGATGCAGGTCGGGTGGATCTGGGTGTAGCAGGGGTTGGCGAAGAAGGCACCCTTTTTGTGAGCCTTCCAGTTGGCGGTAACCGAGCACCCCATGGCGTTGGTGGAAAGATAGAAGACATTGACGTAACCGCCAGTACAGAGGCAGACCGCGTCAGCGGCGTAGCTTTCCAGCTCGCCGGTGATCAGGTTGCGGCAGGTGATGCCCTTGGCAACGCCGTCCACCACGACCAGATCCAGCATCTCGCGCCGGTTGAACATCTTGACCGTGCCGAGCTTGATCTGGCGGGAAAGGGCCGAATAGGCGCCCAGCAGAAGCTGCTGACCGGTTTGGCCGCGAGCATAGAAGGTACGGGAAACCTGGGCGCCGCCGAAGGAGCGGTTATCCAGGTAGCCGGCGTAGTCGCGGGCAAAGGGAACGCCCTGGGCCACGCACTGGTCGATGATGTTGTTGGAAACCTGGGCCAGACGCCAGACGTCCGCCTCACGGGCACGGAAGTCGCCCCCTTTGATCGTGTCGTAGAAGAGACGGTAGATCGAGTCACCGTCATTAGGGTAGTTCTTGGCAGCGTTGATGCCGCCCTGGGCCGCGATGGAGTGGGCGCGGCGCGGAGAATCCTGATAGCAGAAAGCCTGAACGTTGTAGCCCAGCTCGCCCAGTGAAGCGGCGGCGGCGCCGCCGGCCAGGCCGGTACCTACCACAATGATGTTATATTTGCGTTTGTTGGCGGGATTGACCAGCTTCAGATCGAAGCGGTGCTTATCCCAGGTTTGCTGTATTGGTCCGGTTGGACATTTTCCGTCAAGTATCACAATAACCCCCTTAGCCTTTCAGAATGCCGGCAAAAATTGTCAGCGGGATGGTAACATATCCCAGGAACAGTACGAGCGCAACCAAGGTGCCGAGTTTGACGATGATCGGCTGACTCTTGTCACAACTCCATCCCATTGTCTGGAAGAAGCTCTGAATACCATGAGACAGGTGCAGGAACAGAACCACCATGGCGCCGGCATAGATGAACGCTATAAAGAAGTTTTGAAAGCCGGCAACCACCATCCCGAGCACGTTGGGAACCATCTGGTCGTGCAGCGGAACCAGATTCTTCAGAGCAGCAGTTTCCGGGCTGGTGACCTGGAAGGTGAAATGCAGCAAATGATACACCAGGAACAGGCCCAGCAGGCTGCCGGTCCAGATCATGTTCTCGCTGGCAAAGGTTGCCTTCTGGGTAGACTTGACCGCATACTGCCGGGGACGTCCGCCGCGATTCTCGATGGTCAGCTGGATGCCGAACCAGATGTGAATACAGACCAGGGCCAGCAGTGCCAGGCGGAAACCGATGATGATTGGCAAAGGCAAGCTGTGGAGATGTTCGGCATAGGCGTTGATGCCGCCGTTAAGCCATCCGAAGATGGAGCTGTTGCCGAGCAGATGGATGACGGCGAATAGAACCATTGCCTGTCCCGTGATCGCCATCACGATCTTTCTGCCGATTGAAGACGTAAGCAGTTGCATAGCATTCCTTCCTTTTAAAGATTTGATACTGCAGGATTAAATAGATCTGAGTTTGGGGAGACTAATAATTCCGGGGAGGACCACGCCAGAGAAATGTGGTGAAAACCACCATTTTAACCTCCTTTGAATGTATTTGATGCGGCCTTCGAAACTTTAGCTCTGATCAAACTCCCGATATTTTATGAGGCGCATACTAGACACCGTTATAAAAAATTGCAACCATTTTATGTATACAGGATACAATTTCAACCCGATTCTAATGCGCTCCTGCGGCGTGATTGCAATTACGTTCCTGTTCATGGTACTAACCAACAAACAGATTCAGCCTCGGGAGTATTCACCAGCATGGAATTCAGATTACTTAAAAAAGACCAACGGAGTGCCGCCCGCCTGGGGGTAGTCAGCACGGCGAGGGGCGACATCCAGACCCCGATCTTCATGCCGGTTGCCACCCACGGCGCCATGAAACCGCTGACACCGGTACAGATCAAGGAAACCGGAGCCCAGATCATTCTTTCCAACACCTATCATCTGCATCTGCAGCCAGGCGAAGGCCTGGTAAAAAAAGCGGGCGGGCTGCACAAGTTCATGGCCTGGGATCGGCCGATCCTGACCGATTCGGGCGGTTTTCAGGTTTTTTCACTGCCCAACAAACGGATCACCGAAGAGGGTGTTTTTTTCAGACATGAGATCAGCGGAGAGGAGATTTATCTTGATCCGGCCAGCGCAACGCGCATTCAGCAGGATCTGGGAGCCGACATCATCATGGCTTTCGACGAGTGCATCCCCTACCCCTGCGATAAGGCTTACGCGCAGCAATCGACCCAAAAAACCATCCGCTGGCTGAAGGAGTGCCAAAACGCCATGACCGACAACGGCCAGGCGCTGTTCGGGATCGTTCAGGGGAGTGTTTATGAAGACCTGCGGGCGATGTGCGCACAGGAGATGTGCAAACTGGACCTGCCGGGCTACGCCATCGGCGGGGTCAGTGTCGGGGAAGGCCTGGAACTGCTGAAAAAAATCGTTGGCTTCACCACCCCGCATCTGCCGGAACACAAGCCCCGCTACCTGATGGGAGTCGGACTGCCGGAAGACATCCTGGAAAGTGTCGAGCGCGGCATCGACATGTTCGACTGCGTCATACCGACCCGCTACGCCCGCAGCGCCACGCTTTTCACCCGGCGCGGCCGCATCCGGCTGACCAACAAGAACTACAAGCGTGATTTCTTCCCGATCGATCCCAGCTGCAACTGCTACACCTGCCAGAACTTCAGCCGGGCCTACCTGCATCATCTGTTTGTATCAAACGAGGTGCTCTCGGCGGTACTGTCAGCCATACACAACGTCCATTTTTATCTGACAATGATGAGCGAGATTCGCCAGGCCATCGGCGACGGAAGGTTCATGGATTACAAGATCAGGTTCATGGCGCAATACCAGCAGGGGGACAAGCGCAAGTAATAAAAGCCCCGGGGGTTCGGTTTCACTTTCTGATCTTCTGCTCCAGTTCCAGATCCAGATTTTTCAGATGTTCAAGATTCTGGCGAAGATCCTTGTTGTCCCTGCTGAGCGACAGGTTCTGGCTGCGCAGGCTTTTCAGCTCACGCATACGGGACCTCAAAGTGACAGTTTCGCGAATATGCTCCAGCAGGGGGGCGGCCTGACGAGACCAGCTGCTGGCCGGAAACTCGGCCGTCAGCCGCTCCAGCAATTTCCTGGCGCGGGTTTCCCCCTTGCCGTTTTCATCCCCCAGATTAAAGACCGCCAGACGAAACAGCGCCTCATCCGTAACGCCGACCAGCGGCGGCTCATCAACAATGCGCTCCAACAGATCGCGGGCTGACGACTCGTCACCTGTCCGCATAAACTGCAGCGCGGCCGAAAAGCTGCGCTCCACCCCCGGAACGTCCTTCGTCTTCACTGCCGGCACATCTTTAGCGACAAAGGCAGCGCAGCCGCCCGTCAGAAAGGCGGCAGCCAGCAGCAGTGCAACGGCGAATTGCTCATATTTCACGGGACACCGCCTCCCTGACAATCACGTAATTGCTTCCGGCCGATTCCTTGACCTGATCCTTGACCGCCGCAGCGGCGGTGGCAATTTCGGCAGCGTGTCCATAATCACCCGGCCGACACACCAGAGCAGCTATTGAAACCGAAATCAACGGGAATGAGCGCTGAACACCGTAGCGATCCACCCCCTCGATAGCCCCGGCACGCCGGTCCTGCTCGGAATAGTAGCCCGGAACCAGTGCGTCGACGCTATTTATGATGGCTCTGCAGGCAGCTTCCGCCAGATCGGCAGAAATGATAACGACGAAGTCATCCCCGCCGATGTGCCCCACAAAAGCGTCCGGATTACCCAGAGCCCTTACCTGATCATAAATGACCTTGCCGACTTCCTTCAATAATTCACTGGCTTTGATATACCCGTAGTGATCGTTGTATGACTTGAAATTGTCCAGATCTATATAGCACATCGCAAAGGTGGCCCGGTCGCGCAGACGGCGGTTGATATCGCGTTCGATGGCGATATTGCCGGGCAAGCGGGTCAACGGGCTGGCATCCAGACTGATCTGCTCCAATTCCTTCAATCTGACCGCCATCTGCCTGAAATCCTGGGACAGGGATCCGATCTCGTCGCCCGAATCGATGCGCGGATCATGATCAAAATCACCGGAAGCGATCCGGTGAGTGGCATACTGCAGCTTGCCGATCGAACGGGCAAATGAGTACACCATCCAGCCGGCGATGACAGTGGAAAAAAGCACACCCGCAAACGCCAGTCCCAGCGACCAGGAGACCGTATGCTCCTCCTTGATATCGGATAAAGCCAGCTTACGGGACAGATCCAGGCGCTGATTTTCGCTGATGGCATCGATGTGCCTGAGCACGGCTTCCACCCTGTTTTTCATCTCGGCCGTATTGGCTAACTCACCGGCAAACAGTAAACCCGCCAAACGGGAATAACGGTCGAAATCAGCCTGCAAGACAGGGATAAGCGGGTCATTGCGCACACTTTTCAGATCTGAAAGACCTGCGCGAAAATCTTCAGCATTCTGATCGTGTATTGAGCGGTATTCGGGCAGCTTCAGTATGTTGAAACGTCCGGACAGACGCTCCTGTGCGATCATCAGTTCACGCAATCGGATCGTTATCGTGGCCGCCTTGAGATCCTTTCTGGCAATTTCCTGCTCCATCTTATGCATGGCGCCCAGACCGCTGATCGAATACAGCAGTCCGCCAATCAGGCACAATCCTGAAAGGGCAAAGCTCAAAATCATTTTTTGTACCAAAGTCAGATGAAATCGCCAGGGCGACGACATGGTTATGTACTCCCTCCGCAATTTTCAATTCCGGACCAATCGTAGTACAGCCTGCTATCAATTGCAATGGACTGAGCCATAAGCGGACAATATTTATCCCTGTCAGAGGGAAACACATGGGATCGGTTGCTGCAAAAAAGAAAAATCATTTTGAATTATGCTGCCGTGATGTTAGATTCCGGGCATGGTAAAATTTTTTCTCCTATCGGTTCCTGATTTATGAGGAGATGTCATGACAGGATATGAGCAGACATTCCTGGAGCAGATCACCAGCATACAAGGGGTCGATTTCTCAACCTGGGCCGGCTGGGAACAGCTGATGGCCTGGACAAAACGCCAACCATGGGCAAAGGAGTTTCTGGGCAGCGACAAGATTCCAGCCCGTTTCCTGCATCCGACAACCCTTGCAGAGGAATTGACCAGATACCTGGGGGGCTGACCAGCAGGTTGTATTTTTAAATTTCTGCGTTGACGACAAAAACGGGGGGGCAGCCTTTAAAGCTGCCCCCCCGTTTACTTTGTGCGACCGGATTCGAATCAGCTACCACTGCCAGATCCCCAGTGCAGAGCTGCATGCCAACTGCCCCTGCCCTGCCCGCTTAATCCTCCAACTGTTCCGCCAGCAATTCCACCGTGTGCCGCACCTTGATCGCCGAGCCGTCCTGATCCAGGCCGCCCCTGATCTGCATCACGCAGCCGGGGCAATCCATTGCCACGATCGGAGCGCCGGTCTCCGTGATGTTGTGCAGCTTGCGCTTCAGGATCGGACCGGATATTTCCGGGAGTTTCATCGAGTATGAGCCACCCATGCCGCAGCAGGTGTCGCACTCGAACATCTCGGTCACTTCGTATCCCGCCTTGCCCAGCAATTCACGCGGCTGCTGCGACACCTTCAGGGTCCGCTTCAGGTGACAGGAATCATGATAGGTGATAGTGCCGAGCTTCCGGCCATCCTTCAGCGACAGGCGCCCCTGATCGACCAGTTGCTTGACCAGAGTCGAGAAATCGACCGTTTTTGCAGCCAGCTCCCGCGCTTTCGGAATCCACTCGGTCTGTCCCAGGCTTTCAAAGGTGCTGATGAATTCATGATCCAGCGCCACGGTGCAGGTCGGGCAGGCCGAAACAACATATTGCACGTCTTCGTCCAGCAGAGCCTTGACATTGTCGACCGCATTTCCGGCGGCGGTCTCGTAGGCGCCGCTGTAGCGGGCTGGCGCGCCGCAGCAGGTCTGGTCCTGGGGGAAGATCACCTCGATGCCGGCCTTGTTGAGAATCTTGACCAGCGCTTCCCCCATTTCGGGATAGGCAAAATCGATCAGGCAGCCGGCGTAGAAAGCGGCCTTCTCCTTCAACTTGGGCTGTTTGATGTTTTTGAAACGGTCGCGGAAGGGCTGGCTGGCGATGGCCGGCAGGCTGCGTCCGTCGGTCAGGTCCGCCAGAAACATCGGCAGATGCCGGATGAACGTGCCGGAGGTAAAGGGCTTGCCGGCCAGCGAAGCCGCCCGCAGCATGCCGTGGAAAAGGTGGCGGTTGTTGACCACGCTGTAGATCGCCTTCTGCAGCAGCGGCAGTCCCTGATCCTTGACCAGCCTCCGCCTGATTTCCATGATCAGTTCCGGGATGTCGATCTTGCCGGGACAAACCTCCTTGCAGTTGCCACATTGGATGCAGAGCCCCTGGATATCCTCGGTTTTTTTCAGTTCATCGAACCAGGCGGTCAGGATCGTACCGATCCCGCCGGTATAGACCTTACCGAAGACGTGCCCGCCCACCAGGCGGAAGATCGGGCAGACATTCAGGCAGGAGGCGCAGCGGATGCACTGCAGTGCCTGCTTGAACCTGGGATCGGCCGCCATCTCGCTGCGGCGGTTGTCCATCAGGATGATGTGCAGATCCTTCAGCGAGCCGTCCGGGTTGGGGGTCGGTCCGCTGATAATCGAGACGTAGCTGGTCAGCAGCTGGGCCGTGGCACTGCGGGGCAGCGCCTTCAGAATCGTGGCGACGTCGGCGTAGTTGGCAACCAGCTTTTCGATCCCGACCAGCGCGACATGGATTTTGGGCAGCGACGTCACCAGGCGGGCGTTGCCCTCATTGGTCATCAGCACGATGCTGCCGGTCTCGGCCACGGCCATATTGCCGCCGGAAATCCCCATCTCGGCCTGCAGGAACTTCGGCCGTAACCGCTCGCGGGCCACCTTGACCAGCCGGGGTATATCCGAGGTCAGGCGTTCGTCAACCTCTTTGCTGAACAGGTCGGAAACTTCCTCCCTGGTCATGTGGATGGCCGGCAGAACCATGTGCGAGGGGGTCTGCCCGGCCAGCTGGATGATCCATTCTCCCAGATCGGTTTCGCTGACCGCTATGCCGGCCTTTTCCAGGTAGGGGTTGAGATGAATCTCCTCGGTGGCCATGGACTTGGATTTGACGATGCTTTTGACGCCGTTCTCCTGGGCCACCTTGAGGATGTATTCCCGAACCTTGGCCGGGTCGCTGGTCCGGAAAACCGTGGCTCCCCGTGCCTCCGCATTCCGGGCAAACTGTTCCGAGAGCCGATCCAGGTGCGAAGCGGCGTAGGACTTCAGCTCGGCGATCCGGCCCCGCAGCTCCTCGAAGTCGATCCCCTCATACGCCTTGGCTCGGTTGACCTTGTAGGCCTCGGAGAACGTGCCGAGTGCGCCGGTCAGGTTGGCGTTGTTAACCGCCTTGTGGATGGATGCCTTGAATTCGTTTGACATCAGTTCGTACCTCCCAGCTCGTCGCAGAAAACGATGATCAGTCGCTCCGGGCCATGCACGCCGATCGTCAGCACCCGTTCGATGTCGGCCGTGCGGCTGGGGCCGGTTATCATGGCGATATAGGCACTGTCTTTGGGGTGAAGCCTGGTCAGCAGGGTCGGCATGTCCGCCAGAATACCGCCGGTCGGTACCAGAGCCAGATGGATCGTGGGGAGTGACGACACCAGGCGCTGCTGTATCACACTGGAATCCTGCACCAGCGTGCCGGTATCGGCGAGGGCCCACTGCATCTGGCTGATGCCGAACCTGGCGGTAGCCGCCAGCTCCTGCGTGACCGTGAACTTCAATCCGGCAATCTCCCCCAGCGCCCGCCGGTCGAGTCCGTCCAGAAAGGGACAATCCGCCCAGAGGGCATGGGCTTGGGGAGCTTCGGCCAGCCCCTCGTCTTTCAGGAACTGGATTATGAAATTGAGTGCGGCATCTTTGGTTGCGAAACGATGAACATCTGCGCTGACCCCCTCGGCCCTGACTTTGAACTGTTCGTACATGGGCAATGCTCCCTTCTTGTCCGTGATTCGTTGGTGGATCAAATAGCTTTCCCTACACTGGTCGTCGATCAGGATGCCGGTAAACCTGATTGCGTTTCGTCGTACTGAAAAAAGGTTTTATCTTAACCTGAATCCAAATCGCCCCGATGCGTTTAGCGCGACAAAAACAACCATCAAAACAATTTGTATAACCACATTACATGCCACCGTAAATCATCTTATAAACGCTTGTCAACAGCGTTATTACCCGTCCGGCAAAAAACACTTGACACACTTTATACAAAAAGGTTAGTTGGTATTACAAGTTTACAAAACTTGATTCTATTTTAATATTTTAAACGCAATTCAGCCATTCATCGATAGCCGACGCCCTTCACAAGATCCGTAACTGATGCGCCTCATATGAAAGGAGTAAAATTATGCCCTGGATTCAAACCTACACCCCCGCAGCAGGCAGTCTCGGATTGTCGGCGCTGATCGCCGCAATCCCGCTGGTGATCATTTTTGTCTGCCTGGCAGTCCTGAAGATGAAAGCCCACAAAGCCGGACCGTTGGCGGTCGCTTCGGCGCTGGCGATCGCGATCGCGGTCTGGGGCATGCCGGCCAAACTGGCCGGTCTCGCTTTTGCACAGGGCGCAGCTTTCGGTCTCTTCCCGGTCTTCTACATCGTTATCACCACCCTCTTCCTTTACAACATCACCGTTAAGGGCGGACAGTTCGAAATCATCCGGGCTTCGCTGGCCGGTGTTACCGGTGACCGCCGCATCCAGGCGCTGCTGATCGCCTTCTGCTTCGGCGCATTCATCGAGGGCGCCGCCGGATTCGGCACTCCAGTCGCCATCGCCGGCGCAACCCTGGTCGGCCTGGGCTTCCGACCCTTGTATGCCGCCGGGGTCTGCCTGATCGCCAACACCGCACCGGTCGCCTTCGGCGCCATCGGTATTCCGGTTGTGGCGCTGGCCGGCGTGATGGGCTACGGCGACGACGGCATGATGAAACTGTCCACCATGGTCGGCCGCCAGTTGCCGTTCATCTCGGTCGTGATTCCGTTCTATGTGATCATGATCATGGTCGGCTGGAAGAAAACCATCGAAGTGCTGCCGGCCATCGTCGTCTGCGGCGTCACCTTTGCCGTTTCCCAGTGGGCCACTGCCAGCTATCTGGGGCCTTACCTGCCGGATATCACCGCCTCGCTGGCTTCGATGGTCGCCCTGGTGGCACTGCTGCAGGTCTGGAAGCCCAGGGAAAATTATGTCTTCGACCATGAAACCCACACCGGTTCCAAGGAACAGCACCACTACAGCGTTGCCGAAGTGTTCCGCGCCTGGGCACCCTACCTGGCCCTGACTATAATGGTCCTTTTGTGGGGTATCCCCTCGATCAAAGGCGAGCTGGACAAGAGCAAGGTCGTTATCACCGTGCAGGGCCTGAACGACATGATCGTCAAGAAGGTTTCCAGGCCGGAAGATGGCCTGAAAAAGATCTCAACCGTTCAGACTGAAGCTGACAAACTGCTGGCAGCGCTGCCGGCAGGCGAAGCGAAACTGGTCGGCGCAATCAGGATGCTGAACGAATTGAAAGGTCTGGAAGATAAGTTGATGCCGGTCGAACAGGGCCTGGCCGGCAAAGGTGCCATCCTGACTGATGAGCGTTATGCCGCCTTCAATGCCATCGCAAAAAAGAATGACGACATCCAGAAGCTGGTCAAGGATGATCTGGAAAAGAATAACGTCGTTGCCAAGGATCAGTTCAAAGCGCTTGGCAAGGCCGTAACCGATCAGGTACCTGCCAAGCTGCCGGCCAAGTACAATTTTAACTTCATGTCCGCCGCCGGCACCGCCATCCTGATCGCCGCCTTCCTGTCTGCCCTGATCTGCGGCGTCAGTTTCGGGGATGTTTTCAAAATTGCCGGCAAGACCCTCTATGACATGCGTTTCCCGGCGGTCACCGTTGCCTCTGTCCTGGGTCTGGCTTATGTCATGAACGCCTCCGGCATGACCAACTGCCTCGGCCTGGTCTTCACCAAAACCGGCCACTGGTTCCCGTTCATCGCTCCGTTTTTGGGTTGGCTGGGAGTTTTCCTGACCGGTTCCGACACATCCAGCAACGTCCTTTTCGGCGGCCTGCAGAAGGCCACCGCCGAGCAGCTTGGCCTCAACCCGATCCTGACCGGCGCAGCCAACACCAGCGGCGGCGTGATGGGCAAGATGATCTCCCCCCAATCGTTGGCCGTTGCCACCGCCGCCTGCGGCATGGTCGGCGAGGAAGGCACCCTGTTCCGCTTCACCCTGAAACACTCTATCTTCCTGACGGTGATTGTTGGTATTATTGTGTATGTGCAGGCCTACTACCTGCAGTGGATGATACCGTAATGGAACACAGTCATGCGTAGGGGCGGCCCCATGTGGCCGCCCATGTTCAGGGCAACCACATGGGGTTGCCCCTACAACGCCACACAAACCTGAACGGAGCTACACTATGGAACCATCATTCATAAAAGAGCTGCAAAATATCGTTGGTGTACAACACACCCTGACCGATCGCGAATCGCTGGCGGTCTACGGCTACGATTCGACCCCGGAGATCGAGAGTCTGCCCGGTGCGGTGCTGCTGCCCGGCACGTCCGATCAGGTTGCGCAGATCATGCGCCTCTGCCACGGGGCCGGCGTAACGGTCACGCCGCGCGGTTCCGGCACCAACCTGTCGGGCGGCTCACTGTCCGCCGGCGGTGTCGTGGTCCAGACCAGCCGTCTGAACCGGCTGCTGGAAATCGACGAAGAAAACCTGACCGCCACGGTGGAGCCGGGGCTGATCACCAGTGCGCTGCACCGCGAGGTTGAATCGCGCGGCCTGTTCTATCCACCCGATCCGGGCAGCATGAACATCTCCACCATGGGCGGCAATGTGGCCGAGAATTCCGGCGGCCTGCGCGGCCTGAAGTACGGGGTCACCGCCGATTACGTCATGGGCCTGGAAACGGTTCTGGCCGACGGTGAACTGCTGTGCACCGGCGGCAAGGTCGTCAAGGATGTGGCCGGCTACAGCCTCAACCCGCTGCTGGTTTCATCGGAAGGCACTCTGGGATTTTTTACCGGCATCACCGTCAAACTGATTCCCAAGCCGCAGGGCAAGATCACCATGCTGGCCCACTTCCCGGCGCTGCAGGACGCCGCCCTGGCGGTTTCGGCCATCATCGCCGCCAAGGTCATCCCGGCCACGCTGGAGTTTCTCGACAAGGTCACGATAAAGTGCGTCGAGGATTACGCCCATGTCGGCTTGCCACTGGACGTGGACGCGGTGTTGTTGATCGAGGTCGACGGCCATCCGGTCGTGATTGCCGAAGAGGCCGCCGCAGTGGCCGAAATCTGCAAGAAGCACCGCTGTTCCTTCTTCCAGACCGCCAAGGATGCCGACGAAGCCCTCAAGCTGGCGGCGGCCCGCCGCACCGCCCTTTCGGCGCTGGCCCGACTCAAACCGACCACGATTCTGGAGGATGCCACCGTGCCGCGCAGCTGCATTGCCGCCATGCTGAAGGTCATCCAGGATTCGGCCAAAAAGTACAACGTCACCATTGGCACCTTCGGTCATGCCGGCGACGGCAACCTGCATCCCACCTGCCTGACCGACGAACGCGACCAGGACGAAATCAAACGGGCCCACGCCGCCTTCGCCGAGATCTTCGACGCCGCCATCGCCATGGGCGGAACCATTACCGGCGAGCATGGTGTCGGGCTGGCCAAGAAAAAGTACCTGCCCAAGCTGGTCGGTGAATCGGGAATCCGGATCATGCGCGGCATCAAGCAGGCCTTCGATCCGAAGGGCATCCTGAATCCGGGCAAGATCTTTTAACCCTCTCAATAACACAGAGCAACTGAGCAACTGAAAACATCAAACAAACATTTTTTAAGATTCGAATAATATCTCGTTTCTATTTTATAGATTTCACTCTGTTGCTCTGTTGCTCTGTGTTTCAAAATTACGGTGACAATCATGGACTACGTCAAACTGATAAATTGCATGCGCTGCGGGATGTGCCTGCCGGCCTGTCCGACCTACAAGGAGACTTTCCTGGAAACCGCATCGCCCCGCGGACGGGTTGCGCTGGTGCGCAAGCTGCAGGAAGGCCAGCTGGATCAGTCCGATCAGCTGCTGGAGTACCTTTCGCTCTGCCTGGACTGCCAGGCCTGTGCTTCGGCCTGTCCCTGCGGGGTCAATGCCGGTGAACTGGTGGCCGAATTCACCTGCGAGCGGAAAGCGGAAAGCGGCCTGGGCTATCTGGAGAATCTGATCCTGCACAAACTGGTGCCGCATCCCGACCGCTTGGAAACTTCGATGGTTCCGATGCGAATGTACCAGAGAACCGGCCTGCAGAAGCTGGTCAGAAGACTGGGCATCCTGAAGATGTTCCCGAAGCCGCTGGAGCGGATGGAGGGCCTTCTGCCGGACCTGCCAGCCCGTCCGCTGCGTCAGGAGATCCAGGAAGTGACACCGGCGATGGGCCAGGAGCGCGGAACGGTCGGCTTTTTTCTGGGCTGCGTGATGAGCCTGATTTTCTCCGACGCCAGCCGCGCCACGATCAAGCTGCTTTCTTCGTTGGGCTACAAGGTCATCACCCCCAAAAACCAGGTCTGCTGCGGGGCCCCCAACATGCTGGGGGGCGACCTGGCCGGCTTGAAAGAGGCTGCCCAGACCAACATCGATATTTTTGCCGGCTACAAGGTGGATTTCATTGTCACCGATTGCGGCGGCTGCGGGGCCGAGCTGAAGAAATACGGCCATCACCTGGAAGATAACGAATCCGCTGAATTGTTCAGCTCCAAGGTCCGGGACATTTCCCAGGTTCTGGCGCTGCATGCCGACGAATTGCGCGCCAAGCTGAGACCGCTGCCCCTGAAAGCGACCTACCACGATCCCTGCCACATCGCCCACTGCCAGGGAATCCGTCGGGAACCGCGCGAACTGCTCAAACTGGTGCCCGGCCTCGACTATCGCGAACTGGAGGCGGCCGATGCCTGCTGCGGTAGCGCCGGGACCTACAATATCGAACGGCCGGAGATGTCCGACCGCATCCTGAAGCGCAAGCTGGAAACGATCCGCGCCAGCGGTGCGGAGTTGCTGGTAACCGGTAACCCCGGCTGCCTGCTGCAGCTTAAAAAAGGTTTGGGAGATCATCTGCCGCAGGTCAGGATCATGCACCTGACCGAGGTGCTGGCCAGGAGCATGGACGCGTGACAGCTGGTTGCAAACTGCCGGCAGATATAGTAGATACAAGGGGTGCTCAATTGGGACACCCCTTTTTGATTGGATACTTATGAAATTCCAGCCGATAAAACCTAAAAAAGTTTCCAGCCAGATCGCCGATCAGATCCGGACCTCGATCCTGGCCGGCGAATTCTCACCCGGAGACAAACTGCCGCCGGAACGCGAACTGGCTGAAATGTTCGGTGTTTCGCGCCCATCAGTACGAGAGGCGCTCAATCTGTTGTCATCATCAGGCTTGGTGATGTCCTACCAGGGGGGCGGCACGGTGGTCATGTCGCTGGTGGAAAGCAGCTCATCCAACCCGCTCAGCGAGTTGATTCGCCTCCAGCAGGACCGGGCGCTGGACGTAATCGAGGTGCGTAAATGCATGGAGTCCTGGACCGCTTACTATGCTGCCCAGCGTGCACTGCCGGAAGATATCCGCCGCATGGAGGAGATCGTGCTCGCCATGCAGCGCAACCTGGACGGGCTGCAGCCTTCCGAGGACCTGGACGCCAATCTTCACATCCTGATCGCCCGCGCCACCCATAATATCGTCTGGCTGCACCTGATGCAGAGCCTGTTTGATGCAATGAAGGAATTCCAGCAGGGGGTCTGGCGGGCGGTCTATCTGACCAGTGAAGATCATCACCTGCTCTACCAGCATCATCTGACCATCTTCGAGGCGATTCGCGACAAGAATGCCGAGGCCGCCCGGAATTCCATGATGGCACACCTGACCTTTGCCGAGCAGCGCAGCACGGCCTATGTCTCCCAAAACCCTTCCTGAAACACTCATCACATTTCAAGCATAAACAGACGCAAAGGGGCCGGATCGACAACAATCCGGCCCCTTTGCAGGCTTTGACAACTATGTGCAGCTTTATCCGCTCTAAAGAAAACTGGGTGGATCAATATATTTGCATTCAGGATTGCGGGTCAGGTGAACGAAATGGGCTGCGCAGCGGTCACCGGCATGGTGCGGCCGAACCGGTTTTCCACAGGTAATACATTCAAAATTCAACGAGTTTCTCTCGTTGGCCGACGCGGCGTCCCTGATTGCCAGCGCCTTTTCAACGGTTATGAAATGCCCGTAAAACTTGCACTGTTGCGCTATCGACATGCTGATCCCCCGTAAAATATAAAAAATTGTTATAAATCTTCAAACACGGCACACTATATGATGTCTTTTTTCACTTGTCAAAGAAGAATGGCACACCCGCTATAGAATAAGGGATTATTTTACAAAATTCATGGCGGCCGAATTCATGCAGTAGCGCAAACCGGTCGGCTTGGGCCCGTCATCAAACACATGCCCCAGATGGGCGTCACAGCGGCTGCAGAGCACTTCGGTCCGCTTCATGAACAAGCTGTTATCGGACTGCAGGGTGATGTTTTCGGGGGCGATCGGCTGCCAGAAACTTGGCCAGCCGGTGCCGGAATCAAACTTGTGTTCCGAACTGAACAGATCATTACCGCAACAGACGCACTGATAGGTTCCTTTTTCGTGATTGTTATGGGTTGCGCCGCTGAAAGGAGCTTCGGTGCCTTTCTGGCGGGTGACGTGATACTGCTCCGGGGTCAGTTGTCTGCGCCATTCGGCTTCAGTTTTGACGACCTTTTCGCTCATGAAATACCCCCCTTTTTGTACGGAAAAAAGCTTCAGCGGCCCTGCCGGAGCCTGCCTGGACGCGCTGGCTGTCGCGGTTGCCGACGGAGTCGTCCCCTGACTGCTGCAGGCGACCAGCAGGATGAACAAGCCGCCAATCATCAACAATCTTCGCGTGATCATCATAAACCTCCTCTGCACTCGTGAGTCTTACGGGTGTGATACCGTCCTGATGAGCGGAATATTTGACTGGTCAAGGGCGGCCATACTCTGTTTGTCAAGCAGCTCAAGAGCTGCGCGCATCCGGTTCGCATCCGCAATCAGAGCCGCCACATCCACCCATAAACAGACCGCCGCTACCCGTTCCAGATAGCGTACCCCGGAAGCCAGCAGACTGACGGCACCGCCATGGTTGCCGTTGCGCCAGTGATGCAGGGCCACCGCGATCTGCAGGGTTCCCTGCAGAAAATCGCGCATCTCGCCCTCCTGCCCGATCCACAGTTCCTCGATGGTTTCATGACACTCGAACCATTGGCGGTTATTGAACTGGCGGATGGCCAGTAGAAATTGGCCGGGAGGTGATTGCTCGCAGGTCAGCATACAGTGTCCTTATCCTCAGCGGTTCATTTTCAGCAGAACCATACCCGAGGCCGGGTCAAGCTCGCGGATGATATCGACCTCCAGGATTTCGGTGATAACCACTTCAAGCACCAGAAAAACCTCGCTGTTTTCACGCAGGCAGCCCGCTTTTACGGAATCTCCCTTGCCATAGGCCCCGTGAAAATGGACTTTCGGCTGATCCTGATCCCAGAAGATGGTGCCAAAGCCAAGCGCTTCGTGGCTTTCCTGTAGTTCGCGCCAGACCGGAACCGGCGGCATCTCTTCGGTCTGCGGACCAACCACAAAGCGGCCCCCCTTCATGCCGCCCACAATATTGAAACAAGCCGCCCGGATGTTTTCCGTGCGACATATCCGGGCCAATCCGTCAAACACGTCTTCCCCGTCACTGAAGCGCACCACCACGATTCTGCCCGGTTTACCGATCTGATAGTTCATTCGCCACCCTTCTGTTGATAATATTCTGCCTGAACGGTACTGTACCAGACCATAATAAACTGTTCACCATTTGGTTTCATCAGGAATTTTCACCAGCCCGAAAATGTGATCATGGCCAAAAAATGACGCAGGATGACTGAAATAACAAGGCTTATGGCTGTATTGAACGAATGGCTCTGCCGGATTCTAGTCCTGCGGCTTGCTGACCCCTGACTCCCTCGCACTCCGCTCCACCGCATCGGTCACGGCACGATGCACCTTCGGATTGAGAATTCCCGGCACCAGCTCTCCTTCTTCCGCATGGCTGGCAATAGCCCTGGCCGCGGCAATCAGCATCTGGTTGTTGATCTGCCTTGCCCCGGCATTCAGCGCGCCCCTGAAGATTCCGGGGAAGGCCAGGGCGTTGTTGATGCTCTTGCCGTCGGCAGCAAAGGAAGCGCCGGCAGCCATTGCATCCTGTGGTTTGATTTCAGCATCAGGATTGGAGAGCGCCAGAATAACTTGTCCGGCCTTTACCATTTCGGATTTGATCAGTCCCGGGCAGCCGGTGGTGGCGATGACGATTTGAGAGTTTTCCATAACCCCTGTCAGGTCGGTAGCTTCTCCCCCCAGAGCCTGCAACATCTCCTTTGCACCTTGATTCAGATCTGTGCCAATGATCTTTTTCACGCCGTAGGCCATCAGCAGCTTGGCAATTCCGGTGCCGGCCGCGCCAAAACCGATAATGCCGATGGCAGAGTTTTGTATTCTGGAACCGGTGAAACGGGTGGCGTTCAAAAGTGAAGCCAGCACCACAACTGCTGTGCCGTGCTGGTCATCATGCATGACCGGAATATCCAGCATATCCACCAGTCGCCGTTCAATCTCGAAACAGTCCGGGGCGGCGATATCCTCAAGCTTGATGGCCCCGAAGGTGGGGGCCATATGCCAGACCGTGTCGACGATATGATCGATATTTTTGCTCCGCAGCAGAATCGGCACCCCGGAGATTCCCACCAGGTGGTCAAACAGCACCGCCTTACCCTCCATGACCGGCATGCCGGCCACCGGGCCGATATCTCCCAGACCAAGGATAGCAGTGCCGTTGGTGACAATCGCCACCGTGTTGCCAATGGCGGTATAGGTATCAGCCAGTCTGGGGTTGTGCTGGATCTGGCGGCAGATGGAGGCGACGCCAGGGGTGTAGATCTTGCGCACATCCCCAATGGTCTTGATCTCCACCCTGCTCTTCATGGCGATCTTGCCCCCCTCGTGTATTTTCTGCACCCGGTCGATCACCTCTTCGATGATGACCCCTTCCACCGTGGCAACGGCTTTGAGGATCATCTCCAGATGCTTGTCATTGTCCACGTAAACGGTTATCTCACGGATATTATGGGTCAGTCCCGAACTGATCAGTCGAATATCACCGATGTTGCCTCCTTCAGTGCCGATGGCAGTAGTCAGGCGCCCCAGGTAGCCGGGCTGATCGGTAATCATGACCCTCAAGGTTTTGACAATTTTATCCATACCCTTTTCAATATTCATTTCTATGGTTCCTCTTCAATACATCGCTGGTTACTGGTGCAGAAGATTTGTAATCAGGTCAGTTTACTTTCTGGAACAGGCCGGAATCCTGCCGGTATTCGGACAGTTCCCCGGCATGCAGGTCAAAATACCAGCCATGCAGCGACAGACTCCCGGCTTTTACCCGCTGGTCGATCCAAGGGAAGGAGTGGAGGTTCTCCAGGGAAAGCAGAATGGACGCCTGTTCGGCGGCCCTTTGCTGCAGCGTGGCATCTTTGTCCGGCAGTTCCGCCAGCACCTTCTGCCGGGCCGGCGCGGCGATAGACATCCAGCTGGAGATGAAGCCATCACCCTTGCAGCCGCAACTGCCTGCCATCAGGGCTCTGATGCCGCCGCACTGGGAATGGCCAAGCACGATGATATGCTCCACCCCCAGATGGCAGACGGCAAATTCCAACGCTGCGCTGACGCCGTGCCGGCCGCCGTCTTCCTCGTAAGGCGGAACAAGATTGGCCACGTTGCGAACGGTAAAGATATCCCCCGGCGCACAGTTGGTCAGAATGGCCGGATCAACCCGCGAATCGGAACAGCCGATGATCATGGTCCTGGGGCTTTGCCCCTGCTTGAGCGGCTCAAACTGCGCCCCCTCCGGGCCGAAATAATCTTTCTGAAAGCTGCGGAAACCGGTTATGAAACGTTCCAGGTCTTTCATTGTGCAGACTCCTCTTGTTTTGACATCAGGCTGTAAGTTTTGCCAGCGCCTCATCAGCGCTCAGGTCGTAGCGTTCCCGCTCGCGCCTGGCAGCCTCTTCCAGAGCCCGGTCAATTTCCGGGTATTTCAAAGCCAGGATGCGGGCGGCCAGCATGGCGGCATTGCGGGCGCCGTCGATGGCCACGGTGGCCACCGGAACCCCCGGCGGCATTTGAACGGTGGAGAGCAGGCTGTCAAGGCCGGTCAAGGGGCCGTTGCCCAGGGGCAGGCCGATCACCGGCAGGCGGGTATGCCCGGCAACCACGCCGGCCAGGTGGGCGGCACCCCCGGCGCAACCGATCAATACCTGCACCCCTTCCCGGTGGGCGCGATCCAGATATGCTAAAACCTTGTCAGGCGTCCGATGGGCCGAAGCGACCACGATTTCACTTTTGATACCCAGTTCGGTCAGGGTGTCGCGCACCTTGACCACGGTCGGCAGGTCATTGGGGCTGGCGGTCAGAATGCCGACCAGGGTTCTGTCCGGAGTGGCGGATACATCTGCAGAAATACTTTTCATAATGCTGGCTCCTCTGTTGTCGTTTTTATGGGGATGGGAGATTCGGAACTCCCGTCCCCGTCTTTCTATTGTACGATTACAAACTCAACCCGCCGGTTCCTGGCCCGGGTTGCCTGATCATGGCCGATTACGGCCGGCTTGGCAGACAGGAATCACGTCCATCTAAACCGGATCAAGACGGCGTCAGCAACATGAAGCGGAAGAGACCTTCATGGGGCATCAGCGAGTTATATTGGCAGACCGGGGTGAAATCAGGCGAGGCTGTCCGGAGGAACACATATTTCAAGATAAACTTTCTGGAGAGCCCGGAATGGCTCGTGGGGCAGCAACCTGGAAACAACCGGGTTGTAGATGGGAGGAAAGTTGTTGGGAGCAAAAAAGGTCGAATAATCGATGAACGAGTGCTTGGGCGGCTTGAAATCGCCCAGGCGCGCTTCCCCATCGCTTTCGTTATCGGTGGTGAGAGAAGCTGTGCTGACGGTCTGTTTCTGGAGCGAGATCAGTTCATGTTTTGGTAGAAGAAGGCTGTACGCAACAACGTGTACGGTCAACACGAGCAGCAACAGAGCCGAAAATCTGGATGCGGGTCGAAAAAGGTTCATGAATGTACCTGGTTAAAAATGAAATTATCGTATTATCAAGCACGTCATTTGGTCAAGCTATTCTTTGAGACAGGTACTCATTGAGAACATTGTCTGTTTCGGGGCAGTCAATGAACCGGATGCGGACGCATCATCCTGACGATGAACCGACAATTGACCTTTAGATCGGTGCATTTAAAGATACTGCCTGATTTTGATATAAGTCAAATTATCTATGATAATTTTATGCAACTATTCATAAAAATTAAGTAATCGTACATTTCATCAATCAGAAAAGGAGACCTGACCATGAAACCTGCGAACCTTTTGAAAACGAGCCTGTTGGGAATATCGGCATGTGCGGCGCTGCTGCTCGCCACGTATCAGGATGCTGCCGCGCATTGCGACACCCTGGACGGCCCGGTGGTTCAGGACGCCAGAAAGGCCATCCAGGCCAGGGAGGTCACCCCGGTTCTCAAATGGGTGAAGGCGAAGGATGAAAAAGCCGTTCGGGCCGCATTCCAGAAAGCGCTTGCCAGCGGCGCAAAGAACCGCGAAGCGGCTGAAACGGCATTCTTCGGGACTCTGGTCAAAATCCACCGTGCCGGCGAAGGAGCACCCTATACCGGACTCAAGCCGGCCGGGGCAGTTGAACCGGCCGTGGCCGAAGCGGACAAGGCCCTGGCGAGCGGCTCTGCCGATGCCCTGGTCAAACTGATCAGCGACGACGTTGCGGCCGGGATCAGAAAACGTTACGAGCATGCGGCGGCAGCCTACACGCACAAGGATGAAAGTGTCGCCCAGGGACGGGAGTTTGTGGAGGCCTATGTCGAATTCACCCATTATGTCGAGCGGCTTCATCAGCTGGCAGCCGGCAAAGGCGCGCATGCTGAACATGCAGAGCAGGGTGAGAGCAAAAAGCAGCCCAAACATCATAAACAGACGAACCACTCCGGGCACTGATTTTTCAGCAGACGTCCAAGTGCGCCAGACTTGAAACATTGAAGATAAAGTCAATGATTGCATTGAAGAAAAGGCTGGCCAGGCTACCCCGGAACTGCAAGGTGCCGCTCCGGGGGCCACAGCCCCCCATGTCGCTCTGGTACGCCGTCTGGAGTTTCTTGAGCTCCACTTTGGGCATCCTGGCCATCGTCGAGATCACCACGCTGATTGGCCACCCCTTATTGATCGGCTCTTTCGGCGCTTCGGCGGTGCTCCTCTTCGGTGCTACGGACTCACCACTGGCCCAGCCGCGCAATCTGGTCGGGGGACATTTTGTCTCCGCCGTGGTGGCGGTCGCTGTGGTCGCCCTGTTTGGCTCCACGCCCTTAAGCATGGCTGTCGGGGTAGGACTGGCGATATTTGTGATGAACCTGACCCACACGACCCATCCGCCGGGAGGCGCCACCGCCCTGATCGGAGTGCAAGGTGCGGTGGGCCCGGAGTTCATTCTGCTGCCGGTGTTGGCAGGCGCCCTGATTCTCCTGGTTACGGCAATCTTCACGAATAACGTGGTCTATCACCGTTCTTATCCGAAACACTGGCTCTAGGGTTTATCATGCGTCTCGTTACCAGCAGAACACTTCAGCCTTGTTGTGATGTTCACGCAGGCAATGATTGCTGGAAATACTGAAACGGGAGAGAGTGGTTGCAATTGCAGACCTGCTTGATCAGCGCAGCGAAGAAGAACCGCACAATGACGTGACTAATTTCATCTTACCCATCAGCCGGGGATCGCGATCAAACCTGTCGATGATTTCAACTACTATCTTCGGAGGTTGCGCTCCAAGCGCTTTCAGACTTGATTCCAGACACTGCTTGAGCCTTGCCGCCACCTCTTGCCCGGACGCACTCTCCCGGACGACAATCCTGATCTGCAGTCCGTTATCACCATGAATCACCTGGTACAGCTTAATCTCCTGAAAGGTGCCCATGGCGGTATAAAAATGTACCGGATGAACAGGCAGCTTGCCTCCCCGCTGATTATCCAGATAGATGATGTCATCACTCCGCCCGTCGATCCTTGAAACGAGCCTGAAAGGCCGCCCGCAGGGACATGGTTCTGGTGACAGGGTAATCAGGTCGGATATTTCATATCTGATAATCGGCTGGGTAACGTTAAAAAGATTCGTGATCAGGAGCTTGTGACCTGGCGTCCCGTCCGGAACCGGACGGTTCTGCTGATCCACAACTTCCAGGATAAAAAGATCTTCAAAGACATGGATTCCCTGGTGGCAGGAACAATCAGAACCCAGGACTATCCCCGCCTCTGTCATGCCGTAACTGTTGAACGGCTCAATTCCCCAGGCTTCCTGAATGTTCCGCTTCATCTCTCCGGTACACACTTCACCAAACGTTGAAATCACCTGCGGATTGATGGAAAGTCGTCCCTCGAGCTGTTCTCGTGCAAGCAGAGATGCAATTGACGGATACGCCGAAAGGAATTCGGGCTGGAACGAGTTCAGTGCGGCACACTGCTGTTCGATACCCAATGTTGCATCCAGACGTTGCGTCTTCATCAAACCGATGTCGCTGCTGATAGCCATGCGATAGCTGACATGAATCGGACTGTCTGCCCCGATGGTGGAAATTTTCCTGCGCTTGGGAAGACGCGGAGTCAGCCCCATGTATGAGCCGCACCTCAAGTAGGCGGTGAGTGCAGTGCTCCATTCCTTTCTGCTGGAAACAAAAATTCCCTTGAGTCCGGAACTGCCGCTTGTTGCCGTTACGCGATATTCACCCAAATAATATTCGTCCGTAGTAAGCGTCCGGATATGCTCCTGGAGTTCTGTCAGTTTCAGCCGGGGATCCGTTACAAACTGATCAAAATTATCCATCATCATTGATTTGTTTGTAACCGGAAGGTCGGTAAGAAGAAATTTATCGGATTGTATATTTCCATACAGCTCTCTATAAAACGGAGAGTTACGAACAGAATATGCAACCAGCGCTGAAAGATTTTGCTGCTGATAATCCTGCAGATCCTGTCGTGTGCCGGATATAAGCCTGTTCTGTTTACGTTGCATCAAAAGCGCACGGACAACATCGTTCAAGCGCTTGATTGAATAACCGATGTTCACTATTTTTCTCCTGGCAGCAGTGAAGTCAAAAAAACCTGCTGTTCATGGTGAGCAGACGAGATATGCATGTAGCGGCAATTCCTTCAGGAATTAAGTTGTCGGCACGCGCTTGATTGCATGAGACGCTAAAGAAATTTGGGGGGGACTCTGGATGGATATTTCCAGAGCTATTTTGGAAAAAATGGCGGAGGCACATGGGAATCGAACCCACCGGGGAGATTTCTCATCCCCCCCACCGGTTTTGAAGACCGGGCGGCCCACCAGCGACCGACGTACCTCCAGCTGATCATCTTGTACTATGTGTAAGCCAATTCCTCAAGCACTTTCCCGCAGGGGGCTATAAACCAAAAAAGTTCTTCAGCCGCTGCAGGTACTCTTCCCGCTTGGGAACAGTGCCGGCCGCAGCCTGGCTGTGCGCCGATTTGCTGGCCATTGTC
This sequence comes from Deltaproteobacteria bacterium, assembly GCA_021850095.1. Classification (GTDB taxonomy): domain Bacteria; phylum Desulfobacterota; class Desulfuromonadia; order Geobacterales; family Pseudopelobacteraceae; genus JACRCG01. The sequence goes on along the minus strand of JAJZRX010000009.1, from coordinate 23,009 downwards.
CTGCTTTCGCGCTCCTCCAGAATCGAGCTGAGTGAATCCAGCAGGGAGGGATTCTCGCGCAGGATCGGCTCCAGCAATTCCTTGTTCACCTCGGCCAGCCAGACTTCGTTTACGGCCCGCACCGTCGCGCTGCGCGGCTCGCCGGTCAGCAGCGACATCTCACCAAAAACAGAATCGCTCGGGATTTTTCCGACGATCGTATCATCCACCTCCACCTCCAGCTCGCCTTTCAGTACCAGAAACAGCGAATTGCCGCTGCTGCCCTGACGAACTACCGCCTCGCCGCCGCCAAAGACCCGGACTGCGGCGAACTCGGCCAGATTGGTGATAATGGCGTTATCCAGCATGGAGAAAACATCCACCTGACGCAAGGCCGACGCGAGCTGCGGGCGGGAAATTTCGAAAGGTGTTTTTGTTTCGGCAGTGATGATCTGACGATGCGGAAAGGGAAAACTGTAGCCGGCGCGATGCACGGCATACCAGATCTGGCTGTAGATGCCGTCCTGGATCGGAATCCGCCGGGCGGGGTCATTGATGCAGAATTTGAGCTGATAGGTGATGCCGCTGTCGTTCAGCGCCGTCAGGCGCACAACCGGTTCGGGCTGCTCCAGCACCTGCTCGTCATCCCGCAGCACCTGCAGCAGCAGGTTTTTGGCGGTCTCGGGGGGCACTTCGTAGCCCAGCATGACGTCCACCTGGGTCGAGGGTTTTTCAACGGTTTCGGGGCTGCCGTGATAGGTGACGATGTTCTGCAGGATGAGGCTGTTGGGCACCATGAAGAGGAAGTTTTCCGCATTGCGCAGGGTGGTGTAGCGGAATCCGATGTTGACGATTTCGCCGAACAGGTTCTTTTCCCTGATCGAGATCCAGTTGCCGGGAGTCAGCAGTTTGTCGGACTGGATCGAGAAACCGGACAGCGCGTTTGCCAGCGTGTTCTGCATGGCAAAGGCGATGGCGGCGGTAATAACGGTGGTGGTGGTGATGATGGCCGTGATGTCGATCTTGAAAACCAGGCGCAGCGAGATGATTCCAACCACCAGATAGACCACCAGCCCGACTATGTCACGAATAAAGGAGGGAACCTCGTGCCGGGTGCGGGCCCGCAGATAGATATCGATGACGAGGTAGGTAATCAGACGGGCCACGCACAAAAGAACCACGATCGTCTGCAGAGCCTGCAGCAGGGACTGGTATCCGGGAACCGCCGACAGGGCCAGTTCGGCGCCCAGCAGAACAAAACCGAACAGGGCCAGCTTGATGGCACCCTTGACGCGGGCATGCACCGCCTGGCCACGGGTGCGGCGGAGCAGCAGCACCGAGCCAAAGAACAGCAGCGTCAGCAACAGCACGAAAACGCGGTTGATCAGGATGAAGTTGACATCGATCAGTGACACGATCGGCACAGACGCCATCATCGAGGCAATATCGTTCATGGATGGATCCTTCCGGCGCGCTTTCAGGCTTGCAGCGCGCCGATCAGACTCTTGATATCGGCGACACCGTTGTCAGTCAGCCAATTCTCCATATCGGCCGCGATCTGCTGGGCGGCGCCGGGGTTGATGAAACTGGCGGTGCCGACCTGGACCGCCGTGGCTCCGGCCAGCATGAACTCCAGCGCGTCGGTGGCGTTCATGATCCCGCCGATGCCGATGATCGGCACCTTGACCGCTTTGGCCACCTGCCAGACCATGCGCAGCGCGATCGGCTTGATGGCCGGCCCGGAAAAGCCTCCGGTGATATTGGCCAGCACCGGACGGCGCTTGTTCAAGTCAATCGCCATGCCGGTCAGGGTGTTGATCAGCGAAAGGCAGTCGGCCCCGGCATCCTCGCAGGCCCGGGCCATGGCGACCACGTCGGTCACGTTGGGTGAAAGCTTGACGATCAGCGTTTTTTTTGTGACGGCCCGGCAGGCCCTGACCACACCCGCCGCGCAATCCGGATCGGTGCCGAAGACGATGCCCCCCTGTTTGACGTTGGGGCAGGAGATGTTGACCTCCAGGGCGGCCACCTCCGGGATCTGATCCAGACGGCCGGCCAGCTCGGCGTATTCATCGACGGTGTTGCCGAAGAAGTTGGCGATGGCCGGCGTGTTGACCGAACGGAGGAAGGGCACCTTCTTCTGGATAAAAGCGTCGATCCCGACATTCTGCAGGCCGATCGCGTTCAGCATGCCGCCGGGTGTCTCGACGATGCGCGGAGTCGGATTGCCGGCCCGTGGTTTCAGGGAAAGCCCCTTGGTGACAAAGGCGCCGATGGTTTCCAGATCGACATATTCGGCAAACTCCTCGCCATAGCCAAAGGTGCCGGAGGCAGTCATGACCGGGTTGCGCAGCGCCATCCCGGCCAGATTAACGGTCATATCAGGTTTCATCTCAATCCCTCCACTTCAATTCGCCCGATTCAAAGACCGGCCCTTCGGTACAGACACAACGGAAATCAGGTGTTTCGGCCGAATGACGGTTCCCCGGCGCAACGCACCCCAGGCAGGCCCCCACGCCGCAGGCCATGTAGCCTTCCAGCGAGACCTGGCAGGGGATGCCCCGCTGTGCGGCGATATTGGCCACGGCGTTCAGCATGCCGTGCGGCCCGCAGGCATAGATGCTGGCCCTGCCCTGCAGCGCATCCAGACGCCGCAGCAGCGCTTCGGTCACCAATCCGCACTCGCCCAGCGAACCATCCTCGGTGGCGGTGTAGCACTCCACCCCCAGGCGCTCGAACTCGGTGATGCAGAGGATGTCGTCCCGGGTGCGGCCGCCGGCAAACAGCCGCACCGGCGATTTCTTTACCAGCTCCCTGGCCAGCAGGTACAGCGGCGCCAATCCGACTCCGCCCCCCACGATCAGCTTCTCCTCGTCGGAATCGCCCAGGTCAAAGCCCCTGCCCAGCGGGCCGAGGATGTCCAGCAGATCGGTTTCATGCAGCGTAGAGAGCATGGCGGTGCCCTTGCCCACCACCCGGTAGAGCATCTCGAAGTAAGGCTGGGCGGCCGCGCCGCTGTGGGCCGGAGTATGGGTGCCGACGTCAAAGACGCCGAACGGGCGGCGCAGCAGCGGATCGATGGCGTTGTTGACCCGCACCATCACGAACTGGCCGGGCGAAGCGGAAGCGAATTCGGGAGGGGCGGTCAGGCGCATGCGCCAGTAACCGGGCGAGACCTCCGCGTTGGAAAGAATCATGGCGGTAAACTGCATCTTATGGTTTCTCCTTGATATTTTTTTCCATCAAAACGGCATTTTCTCTGGATTCATAATAGTTGGCCCGGATTCCGGTCTGCCTGAAGCCGAGCGCCCGATACAGACCGATAGCCGCCGCGCCGGATTCACGCACTTCCAGCGCCATGACCTCGGCCCCTTTTTCACGGGCCACGGCCAGGGCCTTATCCATCAGCAGGCGCCCGCCCCCCCTGCCCCGCTGCTCGGCGGCCACGGCGATATCCAGGATCTGGGCTTCTTCAAACAGCGACATCAGACAGACATAACCGGCGACCTTTCCGTCGATTTCAGCCACAAAGGGGAACGAGTGCGGGGCAGTGATCTCGTGCAGAAAGTGTTCACGCTTCCAGGGCAGCGGAAACGAGGATTGCTCGATCAGCAGAACCGCGTCCAGATCGGCTGCGGTCATGGGGCGTATGCCGGGGGTCTGCGATGAATTCATGGGCGCATATCATAGGTAAAGCGGCTGCTGTTGTAAACGCTTTAATTCAGACCGCTTTGCGAGAGGATTCATGCGGACTGGCGACAACGGTAATTCCTGTTTTTTCAAGTTCCGCCAGTATATTGGCAACAATTTCATCAAGCTTTGAATTAACTTCAACCGTCAATTCAGCTCCCATCTCTATTGATCCCGGCTGAACACCGACAAGAACCATTTCGCGCGGCACATGCCCCATCAATCCGGAAACGGCCAAAAGATCCTTGAGTCCCATTTGGTGTGGCGACAGTTTGGTTTCAAGCGCGATTGGCAGCTGCTCTCCGGTCAAGCGGATCAACGTGCCCGGCTTCTCGCCGGTCTCGACCGCATCCACCAGTATCAGATGGGTTACATTCTCCAGCATCGGGAGTAGATCAAGTCCGAGCGTTCCGCCATCTACAACGCTCACGTTCTCCGGAAATGTGTATGAACGCTGCAGTTGCTGAACAACACGAACCCCGGCGCCATCATCGCTCATCACCAGATTTCCGATACCCAGCACAAGCACAGATTTATCAGCTACGTCGGATGAAATCACTGTTTTTTCCTTCCCGGAACAGCAGATAAAAAAAGGCGCGCCGGACAGCGCGCCTCAATATGCCGGAATAACGACCTGAACATTACTCTTCTTTCTTCACCGTGAACTTGTACCCACTGAACATGCTGGATATCTCACCGCCATGCTCCTTTATGTCCATCAGCCAGGCGCTGTAGATGTGATTTATCACAAATCCGAAAATAAACCACATGCTGATATGGTGCGCAAGCCGCATGCCCTGATCACTGAACAGCACATACATGAAACCGAGCGCTTTGTGCATGCTGCCCTGCGGTGCATGCTGGGCATAAAGCGCAAAGCCGGTCAGGATCATGACCGAATAAATGCCGAACAGGACTACATAGGCGGCCGTTGCCAGTGGATTGTGGCCCACTGTTTCAGGCACTTCCTTGTCAATCAGCAGATAATAGCGCAACATCCTGACGGTTTTTTTACGGCCCGCATCGGTCATCAGCGGAAAGAACTCACGCCAGCTTGAATATTTGTTGCCGATGAACGACCAGATCACCCGGGACATGACGCTGACCGCAAACAGGTAAGCCGCCGTGAAATGGATGAAACGAATCCATCCCATGGTGAAATCCGAGGCCGAACTGCCAAAAGAGACCGGGTTGCCAATAAAAAAACCGCTGACCGACAGAATCACGATACAGGCCATGTTGACCCAATGGCACCACCTGACCGGCAACTCCCATATATAGCGCTTGAATTTGGGCTGATTCGACATACGAAACCCCCTTTCTCAGGTCACCTTGACCTTGACCAGTTCATTGCCATTGCCATCCAGGACATGGACGGCGCAGGCCAGACAGGGGTCGAAGGAGTGGATCGTGCGCAAAATCTCCAACGGCTTGTTGGGATCGGCCAGCGGAGTGCCGACCAGGGCCGCCTCATAGGGGCCGCGCTGACCCTTGGCATCGCGGGGCGAAGCGTTCCAGGTGGAAGGCACCACCGCCTGATAATTCAAAATTTTCTGATCCCTGATCCTGATCCAGTGCCCGAGCCCCCCCCGCGGAGCCTCGTGCATGCCGTAGCCGCTGGCCTCGGCGGGCCATTCGGAAGGATCCCACTTTTCGTTGGCGTGGATACGGTAATCACCCTTGGAAATGTTATTGATCAGCTCATCCAGAAATACGGGGGTCTGACGGGCGTTCAGCAGGCAATCGATACCGCGCGCGGCCGTACGCCCCAGGGTTGAAAAGAGCGCCGCCGGACCGACTCCCAGCTTGCCCAGCACCAGATCCACCACCGACCTGGTCTCCTTGTGTCCCGAAGCGTAGGCCACCAGCACGCGGGCCAGCGGACCCACCTCCATCGGCTTTTCATCATAGCGGGGCGATTTGACGAACGAGTATCGGGCATCGGTGTCAAGGTACTCGTATGGGGGCTTGGGGCCGGTGTAGCGCACCTCGGTTTCGCCATTGTAGGGGTGCAGCCCCTTCCCGGGGCCGGCCGAATTTTCAAACCAGGAGTGATCGACGTATTCGGCGATCTTGCCCTGGTCGACGCCCAGAACCCTGGCAAGATCCTTCTCCATAATCGCTCCGGAGGGAAACCACATGGTGCCGGCCGCATCCGGAAACTCGCCGTAGCACATGTAGTTGCCGACCCCGCCGCCGATGGTGGCCCAATCCTTGTAGAAAGATGCCACCGCCAGCAGGTCGGGAATATAGACCTTCTCGACAAAATCCTGGGCCTTTTTCAGCAGGCGCCTGATTTCGATCAGCTTATCGGCATTGAGGGCATTCTGGGAATCGGGATCGATCGGGATCGACATACCGCCCACCAGAAAGGTCTGGGGATGGGGGTTTTTACTACCCAGAATGGCGTGGATCTTGATCACGTCCTTCTGCCACTCCAGCGCTTCCAGGTAATGGGCGGTCGCCATCAGATTGGCTTCGGGCGGCAACCGGTAGGCCGGATGACCCCAGTAGGCATTGGCAAACGGCCCCAGGCGGCCGGAGTCGACAAAGGCCTTGAGCTTGTCCTGAACCCCCTTGAAATAGGTGGCCGAATTGTTGGGCCATTCCGAAATCGAAGACGCCAGAGCCGCCGTTCTGACCGGATCGGCCTTGAGCCCGGAGGTGATATCAACCCAGTCCAGCGCATGCAGGTGATAAAAGTGGATCACATGATCCTGCACGTTCTGGGTGCCGATGATGATGTTGCGGATCAGTTCGGCATTGGGCGGGATTTTGATCCTGAAGGCGTTCTCCACCGCCCGGATGGAGGCGATCGAATGGACCGTGGTGCAGACTCCGCAGAAACGCTGGGTCCAGAACCAGGCGTCACGCGGATCGCGCCCCTTCAGGATCTTCTCGATCCCCCGGAACATGGTGGCGGAACTCCAGGCGTCGATGATTCTGCCGCCGCTGACTTCGGCCTCGATACGAAGGTGTCCTTCAATTCTGGTGATCGGGTCGACGACTATCCTGGCCATATCTCACCCCTCCCTGGTATCTTCATTCGGTTCCTTGTCACGGCGCAGCGCATTCAGGGCGCCATGAACCGCAAAAGCCGCGCCGGCGCCGACAACCAGACCCAGCCCGATCTTGTCGGCGGTCTGCTCGATACCGAAACCGGGCACGTTGGGCAGACGCTTGTACATCGGCGACATGGTGTCCCAGAAATGAGGCTCGGAGCAGCCGGCGCAGGGATGTCCGGCCGCGATCGGCCAGCTGGTTTTTTCGTTGTAGCGCTGGCTGGGGCAGTTATGAAAGGTGGCCGGCCCCTTGCAACCCATCTTGTAAAGACAGAATCCCTTGCGGTGACCATCGTCGCCCCACTGTTCCACATATTGCCCGGCGTCGAAATGGGGGCGGCGCTCGCAGTTGTCGTGAATTCTCTTTCCATAGGCAAACAGCGGGCGGCCATGACTGTCCAGGGCCGGAATTTTTCCGAAAACCAGATAATGTACGATCGTGGCGGTCAGATTGTCGGCATTGACCGGACAGCCGGGCAGGTTGATTACCGTAGTGCCGGGTACGGCCTCCATGACGCCGACCGCACCGGTCGGGTTGGGTGACGCAGCGGCAATGCCGCCATACGCTGCGCAGGTGCCGACCGCGATCGTGGCCAGCGCTCCGCCGCAAACCTGACGGGCACGTTCCAGATGGGTCTTGCCGCCGGTTGTGCCATATATGCCGCCATCTTTGGTCGAGATCGAACCTTCGATGACACAGATATAGTTACCCTTGAAATCGGCAATGGCCTTGTCCAGTGCACCTTCGGCCTGATGCCCGGCGGCCGCCATGATGGTTTCGTGGTAATCGACAGAGAGGATCTCCAGCACGATTTCGGCCACAGTCGGGTTGGCCGAACGGAGCAGCGCCTCGGTGTCGCCAGTGCAGCTCTGCATCTCGAGCCAGACCAGGGTCGGTCGTTTGACCTGATCCAGCGCCTGGGCCACCCGTGGCGCAAAGGAGGCCGGCAGCGCCATGGCAGCCGTCATGGCAGAGCAGAACCTGAGGAAGTCGCGGCGCGACACCCCCCGCTGCTTCAGTATTTCTCCGATCGAACAATCATGCCTCAACAAATCCTGTTCTACACCGCCCCGGCCATCTCCTTCCAACCTTTTACCCATGGTAACCCCCTTGTCCCGGAGTTAATGCCGCGTAGTTTTCACTGAAGATCATGCTAAAAAATTACCGGGGTTTATTATAGTAGAATGTAGTTTTATTACAATACAATTTTCATGACATCACCTCTGAACAATAAAAAAACCGGGAACACTGGCTCACGGCTCTTAAGGTGCTTACAGCTTGCCACACTGAATATCACTGTTTGTTTTTGCTTTTCTTGCTCTTCTGCTTGAGCAGTTCCTTCTGGCGGCGCTCGCTCATGGCTATCAGCAGGGCGTGGCTGCCTTCGGCCGGTTCGTTTTCCTGCGGCATGCGCTGCAGATAGCTGCCGTCCGGCTGCATATCCCAGGCCGAACGCCGGTCAGCCAGGTGGGTGTCGAAAACAGTCCGCAACTCCCTGGTCAGAAGGGGCGATTCCACCGGACAAAGCACCTCCACCCGGGCTTCCAGATTGCGTTTCATGGCGTCGGCCGAAGCGATGAAATATTCCTCGGCGCCGCCGTTGCGGAAATAGTAGATCCGGGAGTGCTCCAGAAAACGCCCCACCACGCTGACGACCCGCACGCTTTCGGAAAGTCCGGCGATTCCCGGCCGCAGGCGGCAGGTATCCCGCACGATCAGGTCGATCCGTACACCGGCCATGGCTGCCCGGTACAGTGCCTTGACGATCTCGCCATCCTCCAGGGCGTTCATCTTGAACTGGATCAGTCCCTCCCCCTTTTCCCGATGCAGGGCGGTCTCGCGCTCGATCCGCGCGATGAGGGCCTTTTTCAGCATGCGCGGGGCCGGGATCAGTTTCTGGTAATTGCGCTTGGCCATGAAGCCGGTGGTCAGGTAGTTGAACAGCTCGGTCACGTCCTGGGCGATGACCTGATCGCAGGTCAGCAAACCGACGTCGCTGTACAGCCGGGCGGTATCGGCATGGTAATTACCGGTGCCGATATGCACATAGCGCCGCAGACCGCTGAAATCCTGGCGCACGACCATGATGACCTTGCAGTGGGTCTTGAGGCCGACCACGCCGTAGGTGACATGGATGCCGGCCTCCTCCATCCGCTCCGCCAGACGGATGTTGGTGGCCTCGTCGAAACGCGCCTTCAGCTCCACCACCACCGCCACCTGCTTGCCGTTCTGGGCCGCCAGCAGCAGCGCGTCGATGATCCGGCTCTGGCTGGAGGTGCGGTAGAGGGTCATCTTGATGCCGCGCACCTTGGGGTCGACCGCCGCCTCGCGCAGAAAACGTTCGACCGAGGTGGAAAAGGATTCATAGGGGTGCTGTAGCAGAATTTCCCCGGCCTCGCGGATGGTATGGAAGATGTTGCGCTGGCTTTGCAAAAGTGGGTGATCGATCGGATGGTGCGCCGGATCATGCATGCGCGGGTAATCCAGTTTAACCAGCTCGAACAGGTCGCGTAGCGCCAGCAGCCCCGGCACCTCAAAGACGTCGTTCTCCTCATCCAGCGCCAGGTCGGCCGCCAGGCGGCCGCGGTGTGAGGGATCCATGCCGGTGCCGATCTCCAGGCGCACAATCGGGGCGAATTTGCGCTCCTTCAGTTCCGACTCGATCATCTCCATCAGATCGTCGGCTTCATCCTCGTCCTTTTCGGTATTGGCGTTGCGGGTCACCCGGAACAGTTCGCAGGAGATGACCTCCATTCCCGGAAAGAGCATATCCAGGTTGTTGCACATGACATCTTCCAGACGAACGAAATGATCCCCCTTGCCGACCCGGATAAAACGCTGCGTGCCCAGCCCGACCGGCACCTTGACCCGCACCAGCGAAGCTTTCCGCCCCCGTGGGTGACGCACCGTCACCAGCAGGTTGAGCGAAAGATTGGAGATAAAGGGAAAGGGATGGGCCGGATCGATCGACTGGGGAGTCAGCAGCGGAAAGATGTTGCTGTAATAATGCTCACGCAACAGTTTGCGCTCTTTCGGCGTCAGGTCGACATAGCGCTCGATCAGGATATTTTTATCCTCCAGCAGGCTGCAGACCTGAACAAAAACCGCTTCCTTGCGGGCCTCCAGCTCGCGGATCACGGCATGGCATTCCTTGACCTGCTGGCGGGCCGTGCGGCCATCCAGGGTCAGTTCGCGCATGCCGGCCCCGATCTGCTGCTTGAGGCCGCCGATGCGCTTCATGAAAAACTCGTCCAGATTGGCGCTGACGATCGCGATGAACTTGAGGCGCTCCAGCAGCGGGGTGCGGGGATCTTCGGCCTCGTGCAGCACCCGGCTGTTGAACTCCAGCCAGGTCAGCTCCCGGTTCAGATACCACTGGCTTTCGGACAGGTCAAAAGCCGGGACGGCAGGCTCTGGCGAAACGCTCGCTTCCGCTTTATCGGCAAGCTTCAAACTTTTGGCCTTCTTGCCCTTGAGCGGCTTGTTCGGCGGGGTATCGCTTGCGGCAGGCCGCTCCTTTTTCAGGGTCGTTTTTTTGGCGGTTCGGATAGCACTCACATGGTCTCCCAGTTCAGGCGGTTATGGTAAGGCAAATAGTACATTATTTTCGGTCCGATTCAATTAATCTTTGTTGATATGGGCACTGTCTTGCCGTATATGTCAAACAGATGACAATTACTGATGGAACTGCCGGTACAATACAGCTGCTGATAATTACGTGACGGGAAAGGGTGACATGAAACCGACGCAACACAGTTATATCATGGAACACGATAATGAAGCCATACGTCTGGATATGAAAACTGATTTTGGCAGACTGGCCCGGCAGGCGCAATGGGCAGGCATCAAGCCGGGCATGCGGGTGGCCGACATCGGCTGCGGATCGGGCATCACCTCCGCTTATCTGCAGCGACTGGTTCAGCCGGACGGCAGTGTGGTTGGATTCGATGCATCAGCGGAACGCATTGCGTATGCGACAGAACATTACGGTTCCAACGGTGTTGAATTCGTCTGCGGAAACGTTTATGAGCCTCTGGTCGGCCCGGGGGAATTTGACTTTGTCTGGGTTCGTTTCGTTCTGGAGTACCATCGTGCGGGCTGCAGCGACATCGTAAAAAACATCAGCAAACTTCTGCGACCGGGCGGGATTCTCTGTCTGATTGACCTCGATCATAACTGCCTGAATCACTTCGGACTCAGCGCCAGACTTGAGCGGGCCATCAACGGCATCACGGAAATTCTGGAACAAAAGCATGATTTCGACCCTTATGTCGGCAGAAAGCTGTACTCGTTCCTCTACGACCTTGATTATCATGACATTGCCGTGGAGGTCGGCACGCATCATCTGATTTACGGGCAATTGAGCGAGGTGGACGCCTACAACTGGACCAAGAAAGTGGAGATAGCGGCCCACAATTCAGGCTATGGCTTCAATGACTATCCGGGCGGCTATGATGAATTCAGGGAGGAGTTTATGAACTTCTTTGCTGATCCGAGACGATTCACCTATACGCCGCTGATCTGCTGCAGGGGAAGCAAGCCACTGGCCTGAAAAGAAAACTGTACCGATTTTCTGCGGGAGATGGCGGTGGATTTTTACCAGGGGTAATAAAAGGCTAGCCACTTTCCTGAAGGCAATCATACTCCGCCCAGCGACTCACAAAAGCCTCCATAATCCTTTCCGCCATCTCCTTGAATTCCACTATTTCGACACCGAATCCATTCGACATGGTTGCTTTTTTAAGCTGGCCCGAGTTTACCCAGGCGACTCTCCCTTTGGCCTCTATGACCGTTTCGATATCCGGAAGGGTAATAGCCAGATCAACCGGACACCCCTCGGAGACAGCTTCTTCACTGGCGACAAAGATCCCTCGCATACTCAAATCTTCACTGCTGGCAGTACAGATTTTACCGTTCAGCCAGAAGGACACCGGTACCGCAGCCGGAACCCTGAGCCGGCGGCGATCACTGAAACGGCTCAATTCAGCCTCGTTCGATGAGACATATTGACGGGTTCTGGCGTAGTAACTTAAGAAAGCATCCACAACCAGCTTGTCAAAACTTCTGCCGCCTTCATCAAAGACGGCCTGAAATGCATCTTCCAGCCGCATCGGTTCACGGTAGTGCCGCTTGGCAGTGATCGCCTCAAAATAATCGGCCACGGCTATGATTCTTGCCCCCAGGGGGATATCTTTCCCCTTCAGGCCTTCCGGGTAGCCGCTTCCATCAAATTTTTCATGGTGTGCCCCGGCAATTTCCGGGATGCCGCAGTAAATACCTTCAAAACTGATCTGGGACAGGATTTCCCTGGTTTTGGAAGCGTGGGTTTTGACGATCGCGTATTCTTCGGGACTTAACAGACCCTCTTTTTTCAGAATCGCATCAGGCACCCCGATTTTGCCGTAATCGTGAAGCAGGGCCGCCACGCGGATGGTTTCACATTCATCGGGAGAAAGATTAAGTTCCCTACAGATACCGACCGTATATTCGGTGACCATTTCCGAATGGCCGGCCGTCAGGGAATCGCGGGCATCAATACTGGCCGCCAGAACCTGCAGAACCGAGTTGAACTGGCGTACTTTGGACTCGATAAGATCGGCATTCCTGAGACTGATTCCTATAACGGAAGCGATCCCCATCAGCAGACTGATATCACTCTGAACCAGCGGTTTTTTGGTATTGACGTTATCGACCGCCAACAGCCCGACAGATTTCCCTTCACAGACAATCGGGCAACAGATAAAAGTCTGGGTGCCGACTTTTTTTGCAAATTCGAGGCTTTTGGGAGAAAGATTCTCTTCGATCTCATTCAGATCATTGATCAGGAAAGGTCGTTGTTCCCGAAAGGAAACGGTAAATATGCCCTTCGATTCAGGATTGTCCAGATTGAACGAAACCGAATCCAGCAAACCAAGATGTTCGTTTGAGTAGCCGTATCCGCTTTTTAGATCAAGCTTGGTTCCTTCCGGATTGGCAATCAGAATCAGACCCCGATCATAATTAAGTCTTTTCTCCATGATCCGGCTTACATTTGAAAGCACTTCCTGAGTATTGGTATAACGACCCAATACCTGGCCAATCTCATTCGTCATCTGCGCATTGTTGTAGTTACTGTTAATCTGTTCGACCAAACTGTCCGTTGACGCCATTGTATTTTCAAGACTTGCTTTCAACTCTTTTTTTTCGCTCCAGATAACTGCCAGTGCCACACCAGCAATCAAAGGAATAAACAGGTGTATGAGTTTTTCCAGCAGGATGAAATGCTTCGTTAGCAGCAGATAAAGGGTTGCCAGAACAAAAACCAGGGTGACAGAATATCCGATTCTCTTTAAGTACATTGAAACGGCATTTTCCCAGGTAATTACATAACGGCAGACCTGTCCCCCCGTAAAGATGCATTCAGAATGATGGATGTGAGGCTTTTTGAAGTTGAACATCAGGATAATGGCTTCAAAAAAACCGGTCCGGTTCTCACACTGAAATTTTTCTTCAGCCACTCCTTCCTGGGGTGTAACAATTATTTCTACTTTATTTGAGGAGATTTTTTTGGATTCGTAGCGGGAGGACCTTGTGAAGTTCGTTGTGAGCTTGTTTATTAATTCAAAAGTACTTGCCGGACCGATCAATCCGAGGACATAGTGCCTCATCGCCCCCAATGCTTCTGGAGAAGCGGCAAAACGCCCCGCTTCTCGGGCAATATGTTCTTCACCTGTCAGCTGAACGAGTTTTTCATAAAAGAGATTGATTTGGGACTGGGTAAACCAGTGTCCCTGATCGGCTACCTGGTAGTCCTTCATATCGGAGTAGTTCAGCAGTTCAGCGATATCCACGTGCGTGTACTTGCTTTTTATAAGCCTGATGTACGCATCAATGATCCTGCTGTTGTAAAGCGGAGTATCCATTAATGTGCTGATCCCGTAACCGGTTTCTTGTGCTTATCACCAAAGATAGTCGAACAGAACTTCAAATACTGGTCCAGGTACTCCAGATTCAAAATCCAGAGAGTGTATATTTTTTCATAAGAGATGGAGTGAGTTTCAGCGTATGAAACCGGGTACATCAGAATCGGCATTTCATGGTGTTCATAAACCTCGGCAACACGCGACAATGCTGTTTCAATGACCGTAGGAGGCGTATCGTCATCTAATAGTATCACCGTTGCGCAATTTGTCAGGTTGGTCATATTGAATCCTATATCGGTGACATTGACTATAAAGACCGCTTTCAATTCACCATCTTCGTATAACGAATAGAAGTGTTTTTCCTTTTTTAACCCCAATCGCTGATATTCATCGGCCAACCCGTCTGACGCCACTCCCGCTGACTGCAGATCAAATGCTTCAATCAAGAGACCGCCTGAAGCATGATTATAAAAACTCTTCAATTCGGAAAGATCTACCGACTGGACTTTCTTCAGTTCCCACGAATCCTGCATCCGGGATTCGCCCCCCTCAAGGCGCCGATAGTGGTAATAGGCAAAATTGTCAAGCGAGCAGCCCGCTTTGTCGTCAAGCTGTCGGGCAAACCCTCCGAAAAAACGGTTAGGAAATTTATTGTCCGGGCGGAAATAACAGAAGACATGCTTGAGGTGGGCCGAGTGCAGGTGGTGAAGATCGTTTATGTAATAGCTGATCTGTTTCAGGACCATGATGCCGGCTTTCATGGACTCGGTTTAGCTGGCAGCATGGTGATGAATCAGCCACGAATTTTCATACATGCGCACCATAGACATATGTCCCAGAATAGTGCCCTTTTCCAGATGAATGAAGTGGCGCGCCACTGACGGATTATGGTTGTAGAGCAGTTCATAAACCCTCTTGACCTCCGTCTTGTTAGTCTGGAAAAAAACATATTTTTCAGGATAGATAAACCCGGTTTCAAAAAAGAAGTTCCAGAGCGCATCCATGTCGACGTTTGTACAAACATGTGAATTTTTATTGCCTGCCCGTTGAAGCAGGGACAGCAGCAGAACGTGATCTTCCATGGTCATGTCAAGAATCGCCAGACCGCATTTCACTATACAATCTTTTTCACCGTCACTATTCGTGTTGCGATAGACGACTTGAGCACGGCATTTGATGCGGAAGTTTTGCGCAAAACTCAATTCCAGTTCCGGCAGTATCATTCCGGCAAACAACATCGAGTTGGCAGCACTCTCCTCCACCGAAAAACCGGAACCGGAAAGATCAATCGTTTTAAGATTGAAGGTTCGGCCGGTAAAAGGATGGGTAAAAACCGCATTGGGAGCAGGAACCAGGACGTATCTCGTACTGCGGAACTCTTTTGGTTTGTAGCGCTGGATCCGGTCATTGATCGGAGCCAGCACAAAGATCCCGCTGGATTGGTTCAAGGTTTGCCGAATTATCCGGCATTCACCGGAATACAGACATTCATTACCGACATGCAGCTGCAGACTGACCGGGGCTATGGAATTGATCCACTGAAAGGCATGAGCGCTGGGAGATGACACCTGAACACGGAACGAGACCGGACTGCAGTCAAGCAGCGTACCTTTGAAGATGGCGCTGCTCTGCGTAAACTGAACCTGAACCCCTTCGCTTGACTGACGTTTGGTTTTTCGGGAAACAGATTCGCTGCAGGTTTCCGGCAGCAGCAGACTGATGCCCTTCTCATCAATGCTGATAAGTTCCGGGTCAACGATCAGGCATTTTTTACCATCGGTGATGAACAGATTCTGAAAGGTGTGGGACTTGATCACCCATGGATCGGTAATTTCGCTCCAGAGGCAATCCAGTCGTTCTCCAGCGCATGGCTGCGGTATTGCAGACAGGGACAGGCTGCTGCCGTATTTTTTGTGTATCAGATTAACCAGAATGGTTCGGTCTTGAAAATTGAGGAAATTAAGTTTGTTGACCAAAAATCGCCTGGATATGCTCCTGGTAGTTTCCGGCTTGGTAAGGTTGGCTTCAGCAACGACGGCTTCAGTAGAAGTGCGAGGTGGTATGATGTACAGTTTTTCCATTTTATGCCCTCAATCTAACCAGATTTAAGAGGAAATGGCGCCGTTAAAATGAGAAAAAGAGAGGAGTCGGCAACCAGGATAACCCGCGACTAATTGTGAAAAATCCATAACCCAATAAACGTATCTGCCTCTGATCACAAATATTTATGCATGGTTTATTAGCATATTTGCACCGGAGCTACAAGTTAAATAGAACAACATTTCAAGCCGATAAAAACGTCATTTAACGTAAACTAATCTATCTTGTGCAGGCTCTGCGAAGGACCGGTTTGCATCGCGACCGTTATCCATGATACACACACTTCACCATGAAAAAGCTCAACCCGCCCCAGCAACGTGCTGTCAACACCACTGAAGGCGCCCTGTTGATCCTGGCCGGGGCCGGCTCCGGCAAGACCCAGGTCATCACCACCCGCATCGTGCATCTGCTGAAGGACAAGCGGGTGCCGGCCGAGAATATTCTGGCGGTGACCTTCACCAACAAGGCCGCCAAGGAGATGAACGAACGGGTCGCCGCCATGGCCGGGCCGCTGGCCAAAGGGATCGTCATCTCCACCTTTCACTCGCTGGGGGTGCGCATCCTGCGCCGCGACATCCGCGCCCTGGGTTTCAAACCCAATTTTTCGATCTATTCCAGCTCCGATCAGGCCGGCGTTGTCCGTCAGGCGCTGCGCGAACGGGACATCGATCCCAAAAAAATCGATCCGGACCAGATCCTCTGGAAAATCTCGGCCCTGAAGAACCGCCTGATCGGGCCGAAGGAATTCACCCCCGACAGCAGCAGCCCGCTGGAAATCGCGACCGCTGCCGTCTATCCCCGCTATCAGGAACTGCTGAAGGGCTTCAACGCCATCGACTTCGACGACATCATCATGCTCTCGGTCGGTCTGCTGAAAACTCCGGCCATCCTGAACTACTGGCAGGAGCGCTTCCGCTACATCATGGTCGATGAATACCAGGACACCAACGCCTCCCAGTACCTGCTGATCTCGCTGCTGGCCAAAAAGCACGGCAACATCTGCGTGGTCGGCGACGACGACCAGTCGATCTACGGCTGGCGCGGCGCCGAAGTCGAGAACATCCTCAATTTCGCCCAGGATTATCCCGGCTGCGTCACGATCAAGCTGGAGCAGAACTACCGCTCCACCGGCGCGATCCTGGACGCCGCCAACAGCGTCATCAAAAACAACCCCTTGCGGAGCGAAAAGGCTCTCTGGACCGCCAGCGGCACCGGACGCTTCATCGACCTGCTGGTGGCCGAGGACGAGGACGACGAGGCGGCCAAAGTGGTCGAGGCCATGATGCTGGAGCAGTACCGCGACAAGCTGCTCTGGTCCGACCTGGCCATACTGTACCGCTCCAACGCCCAGAGCCGCGCCTTCGAGGAGAAGCTGCGCATGGAGCGCATCCCCTATGTCGTGATCGGCGGCCAGCAGTTTTACGAGCGCAAAGAGGTCAAGGACGCCATCGCCTACCTGAAAGTGATCGACAACCCCAGCGACGAAGCTTCCCTGCTGCGGATCATCAACTTTCCCCGCCGGGGGATCGGCGATACGACCCTGATCAAACTGAACCAGTGGTCGCTGGAGCATGAGGTTCCGCTGTTTGAGACCCTGGGGCGGGTGAACGAGATCGCCGAGATTTCCCCCTCCTGCAGGAAAACCGTGCTGGCGTTTCATGCCATGATGAAAGAGGTCATGGCCGGCTTCAGCTCATACAACATGGGTGCCCAGGTCAATGCGCTCTTCAACCGGCTGCGGATCGAGGACGAAATGTTTCGCACCCAGAACGACGCCGCCCAGGCCAGAAAAAGGATCGAAAACATCGAACAGGTGGTCAACTCGCTGGCCGACTATGAAGCCCGGAACCCGCGCGGAACGCTCTCGGCCTTCCTGGAGCGGATCTCGCTGATGGACGAGGACAAGCCCCGCGAAGACGGCAAGGAGCACGGTCTGAACGCGGTCACGCTGATGTCGCTGCACTCCAGCAAGGGGCTGGAATTCAGCCATGTCTGGCTGGTGGGGATGGAGGAGGAGCTGCTGCCGCACAAGCGCTCGATCGAGGAAGACCCGACCGTGGCCGAGGAGCGCCGCCTGTGCTACGTTGGCATCACCCGGGCCCGCAAATATCTGACCATTTCGCGCTGCCAGACCCGCCGCAAGTACGGCGCCATCGAAGAGCGCAAAGCGAGCCGATTTCTGGCCGAGATACCGGAACACCTGCTGGGCGGAGCTTCAAACGTTGCTGGAGAAGACATGACTGAACCGCTTAATCTGGCTGATGATTTTTTTGCCCGCATGTTGGGAGAGGAGGCTTGAGATGACCACAGCTGTTCAGGATAACGCCGCCCGCATCGCCACATTGATGGCGATTGATAAAGGTACCCTTCCCGCCGACGGCGGCCCGGCTTTCAACCGGCTGATCTTCGCCCGCAGCCCCTACCTGCTGCAGCACGCCGAAAACCCGGTGGATTGGTACCAATGGGGCCCGGCTGCCTTTGAGCTGGCGCAGGCCGAAAACCGCCCGATTCTGCTTTCGATCGGCTACGCCACCTGCCACTGGTGCCACGTCATGGCCCACGAATCGTTCGAGGACCAGGAGGTGGCCGCCCTGCTGAACCGCCACTTCGTCTGCATCAAGGTCGATCGCGAAGAGCGTCCCGACATCGATGATTTCTACATGACCGTTTCACAGCTGATGACCGGCAGCGGCGGCTGGCCGCTGAACATCTTCATGGCCCCCGACAAGCGCCCCTTTATGGCGATTACCTACCTGCCCAAACGGGGCCGGGGCGGCATGAGCGGCCTGATGGAACTGCTGGCCAACATCGCCACCCTCTGGCGGCAGCGGCCGGACATGATCGAAAACAACTGCCGGGGGATCATGGAGGAGCTGGCCAGCCTGCGCGGAAATGATCCCGGCGAAATATCCCCGGATCTGGCGGCCTGCACTGAAAAAGCTCTCCAGCAGCTGAAGCGGATCTACGACCCGCGTTACGGCGGTTTCGGCAGCGCCCCCAAATTCCCCATGCCGATCTACCTGGCCTGGCTGATAAAGCAAGGAAGAGCCGGCAAGGCCGAAGCGCTGGAAATGGCGCTCCACACCCTGCGGCAGATCCGGCAGGGGGGTATCTGGGATCATCTGGGAGGCGGCCTGCACCGCTATTCGGTCGATCAGAAATGGCTGGCGCCCCATTTTGAAAAGATGCTCTACGACCAGGCCATGCTGGCGCTGGCGGCACTGGACGCCTTCCAGGCCAGCGCCGACCCGTTCTTCGGCGGCATGGCTGACGACCTGTTTTCATTTGTGCAGCGCGAACTCGGCACGGCTGAAGGGGCCTTCTGCTCCGCTCTGGATGCCGATTCGGAAGGAATTGAGGGCAAGTTCTACGTCTGGGACAAGGCGGAGATTGACGTATGCCTCGGAACGAACAGCCCCCTGTTCTGCCGTTATTACGATGTCACGCCGGCAGGCAATTTTGAGGGGAGCAACATTCTCAACCAACCGCTGGGCTTGAATGAATTCTGCCGCAGAAACAGCCTGGATCCTGGAGAAACCGACACCGTACTGGCGCAGTGCCGGGCGCTGCTGCTGCAGCGCCGTGCGGAGCGCATCCGCCCGCTGCGGGACGACAAGATCATCTGTTCCTGGAACGGCCTGATGATCGCCGCCCTGGCCAGGGGGGGCGCACTTCTCGCACATCCCGATTACATCGATCAGGCAGCCTTCGCCGCGCACTTTGTACTGAAACGCCTGAAACGCCCTGACGGCAGGTTGCTGCGCAGTTTTCTGAACGAACCATCCGAAACCCCGGCTTTTCTGGAGGACCATGCCTTTCTGGCACTCGGCCTGCTGGAGCTGTACGAGGCGACTCTCGATCCGGACTGGCTCGAACAGGCGAACCGGCTGGCCGGGGAGATCCTGCGGCTTTTCCGTGATCCGGCCAGTGATCGTTTTGCCTTGATCGGGCGGGACGCGGAACAGATGCCGCTCAACGTTTCATCCGATCATGACGGCGTGACCCCTTCGGCCCTGGCCGTAACCGCCCGGGTGCTGCTGCGCCTGTCCTGGACCTGCAATGAACCGGAACTGCTCACCCAGGCCCGCACAGCCCTGGCCGGAATCTTCCCGGATCTGCGGCGCACTCCGCTGGGACATCTGGGCGCCCTGCAGGTGTTGGAGGATCTGGAGAGCGATCCGGTCATCGCAACCCTGTCCGGTCCGACGGACAGCCCGGAGCTGAAGTCACTGCTGTCATCGCTGAAACACCCCCCGCTCCGCCTGGCGATCCGGCACGGAGATTCGGGGGGAACGCCGAGGGTTTCCCTCTGCGCCAATCGCACCTGTTATCCGGATGCCTCAACCCCGGACGAGCTAAAAAAACTGCTCAATCAGATCGCACTTATGGTATAGTCAGCGCTCATTTATGGGTTAAATTGCCGAACAGAAACGAGATTATCCAAAAAACCATGGCGACTTTCATTCGTTCCCTATTCCTGCTGACCTTCCTTGCGGCCGTACTCCCCCACCCCGCCGCTGCGGTTCAATGGCTGCCGCTGACCAGCACGGCCCGCTATCAGGTGGCCATCGACAATGACTCGATCCGCCTGACCCCGCTGGGACGGCTGGCGGTCTGGCTCCGTTTCACCCCCTTCTCCGAAAGCGGGCAAAGAGCCGCGGCAGCTGATTACGGCGATAAAAACTACCGCTCGCACATGGAATTGTATGAAATCGACTGCAGCGAAAAAAGCGCGGTGCTGATGCTGATCGATATTTTCGACGCCTCCCGGGCACGGCTGAAGCGCCTGAAAGGCAATTCGCGGCCGGATGCCATCATAGCCGGTTCGACACTGGAAAAAACCGCCGAGATGGTCTGCCCGGCACTGGATGATGAGGAGCTGGAAGAAGAGCCCCAGGCACCGGATCATGAATCGGACAACACAAGAACAACCCTGCCGAGTGACCAGACCAGCAGCGAACTGCAGCTGAAGATACAGGAACTGGAAAAGAAGGCCGCTGCGGAGCCGGCCAACCTTGAGACCCTGCGCTCACTGGGCAACGCCTATTTCGACGCCGATCTGCCGCAGCAGGCAATCGCAGCCTATGATCGCGTTCTGGCGCTGCAGCCCGATGACACCGACGTACTGAATGACCAAGGCGCCATGTATCGCCAGATCGGCGATTTTACTAAAGCTCTGGCCAATTTTGAAAGAGCCTTCAAAGCCGATCCGAAGAACCTGGAAAGCCTTTACAACAACGCCTATGTGCATGCATTCGATCTGAACGACATCTCCCGGGCACTGGTAATCTGGCGCCGCTACCTGGAGTTGGACAGCAGCAGCGAAACGGCCCGCTCGGTGGCAGGTTTTGTCGAGCGCTACCAGCAGCAGATCAACCAGTAACGGACCGGATCGCTAGTATTTCTTTTTAAATGTCTTTCATAGCAAGCCGCATCTGTGGTAGATTTCCCGAAAATACATGCGCCCGTAGCTCAGCTGGATAGAGTCCCTGGCTTCGAACCAGGTTGTCGGCCGTTCGAATCGGTCCGGGCGCGCCAATCACCATTGAATCTGAATACTTCTTGCGAGGTACTCAGATTTTTTGTTTGGGCTGCAATTTTGATCGCCCCCACGAGCCCTCAGAACCCATAGGGTTAACCCCATAGGGGTCAGCCCTTGACACGAGACATAGCACCATCCATCCCGGCCATTTCGTTCCGTAAAGCAGCATCCTTTGCCATGTCCGCAGTCAGCCTCTGGTATGCCTTGGCAACGGCAAATCCGCTCATCCCGCCAACTGCTGCGCCAATCTCCCGATTGGATACCGCGGTCTGCTTTTTCATCAGATAGATAACAGCCTTCCGGATATCGTTTCGTTGCCCGCTTAATACGACCTCCGGCGTTACGTCGTAATGGGCACAGGCTACCGTAAGTACCCCTTCAACATCGCAAGGTGACTGTAACGCCTTTTTGTGAGATGTTTCCGTGCGCTGAACAAGTTCTTCTCCTAGCCGGTCCAGTGACGCCTTGATAAATTGCACACTCCCGAGAATCATGCCTCCATATACTTTTTTCAGCGGGCTTTCCTGTTTTTCTCCCAGGGCGCCTTCTACAAATGCCCGGTAGTGTTTTTTTGCCGTTTCTGTGTCTTTGGAGAATATGGCGAGCAGATCGGTTGTCCGGACCAGTCCGTCATTGATAGCTATGTAGGCCGTATAACTGCTGTGAAGATATTCTTCCGGACGTTCGACCATGTTTGCCCTAACCGGATTCAGGTGCAGGTATCTGCTTAATTCGAGAAGGTAGCTGTCCTTATCGACTAGGATGGCCTTGTATCTTCCTTGGAACAGATGGCCGCTCCGTTTCCGTTTGATATTGATGTACGTGGTGTAGGAGCTATTCAGATAGTGCATTATCTTGCCGAGATTTCCTTCCGGTGTCTCGATCAGCAGATGATAGTGGTTGGTCATGAGGACATAGCAGTGCAGGATAAAGCCGAATTTTGTCTGCCCGTCACGAAGGTATTCCTTGAATTTCCGGTAGTCGGCCTTGCTGAAAAAAACTTTGCCCCGCTCGTTGCCGCGGGCGGTTACATGATAAAGTGCGCCTTCATATTCGATGCGGAGCGGCCGGGCCGTAACACTTACCTCCTTTGTTCGTCAGAGGGAAGCATACTTTCCAATTTGTCTCGTGTCAAAGGCTGACCCCTTTGTTTTCCCCTCTCCAAACTCCGAAAAAACAGATTCCACCTGCTCAATCTGTTCAGGAGAGAAGAAAATAAGGTAGGTGGCCAATATATTTCCAGCTCTGACGGCGCGCCATCCAGAGAACAATTCCATTGTCCCATGTAGATTGACGTGGAGGGTTATACCTCCAGACGTGGAAAAGACTCTAGGGCCGGGCACCTTACACATGAATCCACCTTTTGCCTTGGTTCTCGTTTGACTCCACGATCGCAAGGGTCCTAATACTCTCTTGTATTTTCTGGGTGAGTTGTTCAACAGTTCCGAACTGTCCAGGCCAAGAAGTGAACTGGCAGGATTTAGGGAACCGCTTTAGGATTTCGATCTGCTCCTTGGCTTGAGGTGATTCTCTGAAACGCTGGACATCCTCGATGACGCCCTCCCGGCTGTATGTGACAAGAGACCATTGAGGGGCAAACCTTCTCTTTTTGGTTCCTCACACAAATCTGTGCAAAGTAGTTGGCATGTCTAGATTGCCCATGCAGTGATACAGGTTGAGAATAAAGTTCTTTGCTGTTCTGAATCCATAGGCCCTGTGACTGATTACCTTAG
>JAJZRX010000077.1 GCA_021850095.1 Deltaproteobacteria bacterium | reverse complement strand
ATATAACAACGATATATAGCGCTGTTTTGCCGGGTTTGCGTCGGTTGTAACTATTATTATTGTAGTGATGTGGGGAGAAATGGGGCAGTGATGAATGCCTCGCTTCGTCGGTTAGATCCGTCTATTGTAGACAATGTCCCCAATGGGTATATTATCTACAATATTATAAACCCATGTTCTGTAATTCTCCTGAATTTGCTTTGTGGGAATGATGTCTGCATATGTTTCGGAACACCCTTTAGAGAAAGGCACGTTGATGATTGAGAAAAATTCCTGCTGTTCGTATTGCGGCACCAGATTCCCGAAGGTAGAATCGTGGCCGAAAACATGTCGGGAGTGCGGCAACAGCAGTTACCTGAATCCGCTTCCGGTGGTGGTGCTGCTGGTGCCAGTGGATGGCGGCCTGGTGGTGGCCAGGAGAAACATCGAACCGCGCAAGGGGACGCTTGTGTTGCCGGGGGGATATGTGGATCTGGGCGAGACTTGGCAGGAGGGGGCGCAGCGGGAGATGTTTGAGGAAACAGGAATATTTGTGCCAGTCAGCGAAATCAGCCTTTACGATGTGCAGAATGGTCTGGACAATACCCTGGTGATAGTCGGGTTGGCCGAAAAACAGCCACGTCGTTGCCTGCAGCCGTTCTCGTCATCCGAAACCATGGAAATTGGCCTGATAGAGGAACCGGTCGAACTTGGATTTCCGCTGCATAACCTGCTGGTGCGGAGATATTTTGCGGAGGCTGGCCGGCTATAGGCAACCCACCCCTTTGTGCGACAGGCTTCAGGAACAGTACCTTTCCAGCATCCAGCGGGCGATGCTCCGTTTGGAGGGCAGGGTGGGGAGGCGGTCAATCGGGAACCAGCGGGCATCGTCAATTTCGTCAGCAGCAATTTTAATTTCTCCGCTGGCATAATCCGCTACGAACCCGGACATGAGCGAGGACGGGAAGGGCCAGTTCTGGCTGCCCACATAGCGCAGGTTCTTGATCTCGATGCCGGTTTCCTCACGTACTTCCCGCACGGCGCACTCTTCCAGCGATTCACCCAGATCAACAAAACCTGACGGAATGCTATAGCGGCCATCGATCCATTCCGGTTTGTGGATCAACAGCACCTGATGGCCGCGCCTGACCAGCACAATCGAGCAGGGCATTCCGACTGGAAACTGCTTGGCACCGCAGGTACGACAGCGCCGGGCCCAACTGGCGGAATACCAAACCATTTTACCTCCACAGCTGGAACAGAAACGGCTACGCTGCTCCCAGAGCAGCATCTGCTGAGCCAGGCCGCAGACGCTGATGGTGGCGACATCCGCCCGAGGCGAGGTGGTGCTGAACGGTTCCTCAACCAGTGGCGCCCGAATCTCGCTGTCAGCGTCGATGGATAAAACCCGAAGAGGTCTCTGTTTCCAGAACCCGATCCAGAGCGGTGAGCAGCCCGAGGTTTGCCAATCCGGGAGTTCATCTTCGGGCAGCACCAGTCGGCCTGATTCGCCCTTCAGCAGTACGCTGGTGCCCCGTATGGCAACCCAGTAGCCCGACTCTGTCGGTTGTGCCTCAAGAGGGGAGCCGATTGCGAACAGATTAGCGATGCCGGCCTGGTTATAGGCCAGATTCACTGTTTCCGGATAACTGTTTCCCGTCATGATTTCCTCGATTCCATCAATTAACTCCCGGGCTACATCAGACCCACCGGCAGCCGCACCGTAAACTGCGAACCTTCTCCGACTGTGCTCTTGACGCTGATTTCGCCTCCGTGGCGTTTGACAATATTATACGTCAGCGCCAGCCCCAGTCCGGTGCCTTTGCCAGGTTCCTTGGTTGTGAAAAAGGGGTCCCAGATCTGGTCGATTATCTCCGGGGCAATACCGCAGCCGGTGTCACGTATCTGTACATAGACCGACTGTTCGCCTGCCGAGTGTTTTGTCGTTATCTCGACCAGCCCGCTGTCCGAAATTGCATGGCAGGCGTTCAGCAGCAGGTTCATGAAGATCTGGCGGAGTTCGGATTGATCGCACTGTATCAGCGGGATGTTTTCCTGAACATTGATTGCGACCTCCACATTCTTATAGTTAGACTGGTGGTGCAGAAGCTCCAGAATTTCTTGCAGGATCCCGTTTATGTCTGCTCTTCCGATGACCCCGTTGGATTTCCGGCCGAAATTGAGCAGACTGCCGATGATCTTTTTGCATTGGTACGATTCGCGGACGATCACTTCAAGATACCTGGGGAAAATATCCAGCCGGCTGTCATTCAGCAGTTGCGGATCTTCGCTGAAGCGGCGCAGCAGCGCTTCGGCATAACCGGCCACCGAGGTGAGCGGATTGTTGATTTCATGGGCCACGCCGGTGGCAAGCACGCCGATGCTTGACATCTTGTCGGTCTGGATCAGTTGCAACTCCTGCACTCTTTTCAGAGTCACATCCCTCAAAAAGAGCAGTGCCCGGGTCTTCTCGCCCAAGGCATCATGAATCGGGTTGGCGGTAATATCGATGTAGCGGATGATATTCCCGGGCTGCGTCAAAACCAGGGAGGTTTCCACCCGTTCGCCACTCAAGGCCAGCTCCACCGGGCAACTGTGCGGTGAAACGGCCAGTTCGGGGTGGAAAATATCCCGGCAGCTGCCGCCCGGCAGTACTTTGTCCGGAAAGAACTGAGGACAGACGTGATTCAGGTTTTGAACGGTTCCGGCATGGTCAAAGACTATCACCCCATCGTTAACCGAATCAAAAATCGCCTGCAGTTCGTTCTTCTTGTTTCGCAGCCGGACTTCGGCCCGTTTACGCTCGCTTATGTCCTGGGTCGTGCCGTAAAGCCTGACGACCTGTCGGGCAATGTTGACGGACGGCTCGACAATCGTATAGACCCATTTGGTCGTACCGTCTTTCAGCAGCAGGCGATGCTCTATCTCATAGCTGGTTCCTTGTTCCGTCCCCTGGCGCAAGCGGGACAGGACCAACTCCCGGTCTTCCGGATGAATAAGGTCGGCAATGGCTTCCTGCGTTGCCTCTTCCCGGCTGAACCGCATGATGCGCAGCAATTCATCCGAAACACGCAATTCTCCGGTCAGTGGATCCGAGCGCCATGAACCGACATGGGACATGTACTGGGCTTTGGCCAGATTGTACTCACTTTCGCGCAGGGCTTCATCGGCCAGTTTGCGCTCGGTGATGTCCACTAGCGCGGCGTGGCACTCGTCACCGCTTTCAGCCGCCATCGCTTCGATTCGTACAAAAACTGACCGGTTGTCGTTTCTTGACAGCTTCAGCCGGCAGGTCATTTTGTCATGGCTTGCAAAAACGGTCTGCAGAAACTCGCTGAATGCGCAGCGATCCTTGGCAGCCACAAAATCCTCAAAGAAGCGGTTGATCAGAAGAGAACGGTCAATCCCCAGCAGGTTTGCTCCAGTCAGGTTAACGGTTCGGATGACTCCCTGGTGATCGAACGTGAAGTATCCAACCGGGGCAAAGTCGTAAAGCAGTGCATATTTATTCCGTGAGGCCTCCAGCTCCGCGTTGGCGAGTCGCAATTCTTCAATCTGACGTTCCAGCTCATTTTGCCGGATGCGGGTATTTTTCTGGAGCAGGGACGTGTTCACTATTGATCTGTGATGCTCAGAGTTCTTCTTTGTGGAACGCTCTGATTTGTCAGTGGAAATACTTTTCACCTGACAGCCTTTTTATAGAGTGTACCAAGTGCATCAGCGGCCAGGATCGCGGCTACAACCATATCTGCAGTAACCTGAAACCAGGTTGAATGAATGGTTTCGCCCCCGGCAACAGCCGCTTCCGCCACTTGTCTGATATCGCCCGGCGATGGATCAATTATGTCAAGATCTTCCAGGCAGAGCGGCAGTCCAACACTGATGCAAAAATCCTGCACCTCCTTGATGGAGCTTTTGGGACGGCCTTCCAGGACGAGTTGGGCAATGACTCCAAAAGCAACTTTTTCGCCATGGAGTTTGTTCTTTGTGGATGTCAGCGCAGTCAATCCATTATGAATTGAATGTGCCCCGGCGTGGCCGCCATTTTCCGAACTCAGGCTGCTCAAGAGCGTATTCGCTTCTACAATCGCTTCAACAGCAGGAGTAACAACTTTTCTTTCAACTGCCAGTTTTGCCTGCAGTCCTGATTCAAGCAATGTTTCATAGCAGAGCCGTGCCAGAGCCTTGGTCGCCAATGTGGGAAGCCCCCCCCCGGTAAGCGGATTTGGTTTTCCGCTTCTGAAACAGGTGTCGGATTCCCAGAATGTGGCCAAAGCATCACCCATGCCGGCAACAAGGAACCTGGCCGGCGATTGTGCCACCAAAGTCGTGTCAACCAGAACACAATCCGGGTTTTTTCGCAAATACAGGTAACGTTCAAAAACTCCCGTTTCGTTGTAAATTACCGACAGAGCCGAACAGGGCGCGTCGGTCGAACTAACGGTCGGTATGACAATAACCGGCACCTTCATTTCATGCGAAACCGCCTTGCCGGCATCGATTGAGGCGCCTCCACCCAGAGCAATGATGATGTCGGCCCGGTTTGCCGCCGCAATTCCGGTGAGCCGCCTGATCTCCGGCTGGGACGAGACACCTTGAAAGCATTCCTGAAAACAGGGGATTTCTTTTTCCGCGAGACTGGCCTTTATTTCCTCACCGCACAGTGTCAAAGCGGTCTTTCCTCCGATAACCAGGGCGCAGGTTCCGATGCGCCCGGCGTGTTGTCCGATTTCCTTGATGGCCCCGGCCCCTTGAACATAACGACCAGGTGAAAGCAGCATCCGGCTCATACGGTCCCTCCTTTTGGTTTGTGAACAGAGTGCGTTATTTCCTGCCACCTATGGGAAGTATTTTTCCAGACCAAGGTGGTCGTGCAAGGTACTAAAATCCTGTTGGTTCATGGATAAATAGAGCCGCAGGTAGTGGCTTCCCTCGAAAGGGAGGGCGTAGCGTTCCAGGCCCGGTTCCGTGCAGGTTGCGCATTCAGGAAAATCACTGACCCCCCGTCGAAAGCGCGCCGCCATCGGAGATCTGGCCAGTTGCGCCAGGGGCGTCCGGGTTACGTTTCCCAGCGGTGCGGCAATAATCGGACAGGCAAACAGCTCGCCTGTGCTTCTTATGAAAAAATAATTGAATCCCGCCGAGCAGGGTTTTTCCATCCGGCCTGTTTCCAGAAACCGGAGCAGTTCCCTACGGTGATAGCTCCAGCGAAAGCGCGGCGAGTTATAAAAATCTTTAAGTTTTAGCGTGTCAGCAGGAGAAAGTGCCAGAACATCATCCTGCCCGATATTGGCATAGCGGTTGGCCGTAAGAATATATGGTGATATGATTGTGAAAAGTTCCTGTTTGTCCGCGTAATTGCAAAGCTGTTCCAATTCATCGATGTTGAATCTGGAGACGGTAGTTTTGATACCGATTACCAGGCTCGGGTGTTGATTCCGAAGTGTCTTTAAGCCTTCGATGGTGGCGTGAAGACGTACCCACCCGCCTGTTACGTTTCGGATACGGTCATGGACTTCTCCGACCGCGTCCATGCCACAGGCAAAGACCAGTGAAATACCAGCCTGTTCAAGGGGGGCAATGACTGCCTTGACCTCATCCAGTATTTTCTGTGTCAGGATTCCATTGGTGGTGATGGCTATGGATCGCAGGTGCTGCAGATGTTCCCCCTTCAGCCTGCTAATGCCGAGGAGCAGTCGCTCCAGGTCTTCCCTTAAAAAAGGTTCGCCCCCCGTAATATCCAGTTCTTTTAATTCTGAAAGAACTGGCGAACGAAGAACTTCCAGCCACTGCCCTACCGAGAGCTCAGGCAGGTCGGCCGGTGACCGCCAGATGTTGCACATCACGCAGCGTGCAATGCAGCGCCGGGTTACCTCGATGCTCAAGGCCTCCGGTAAGGCTGGACGGCCGGAAACCTTCAAAAGCCGGTAGCGCACGGCTCTGAAGGCGAGGCGAAGAGGAATGTTGTGTATCATGTAACCCCGTTCAGACGTACCCCGCGTGTGGTTTGCCCACTTCATCAAGGCCTATGGTTCCATGACCGCCTTCAACATTGGGCGCCGAGTCTCCCAAATGGGCAGCACACAGGTTTTTTGAGCTGTTGGCTTTGGCGCCGCATTGTTTGCACTCGACTGTGGGATTGTCTGAAAGACTGGCGATGCAATCGTCCATTCCCTGTCGTTTGAGAGCGCACATATGCATCTGGTGGTATTTGCTGTCGCAACTCATTGTTACTCCTTCTGTGTTGACATTGATTTTATGTTCATTACCAATGGCTGCGGCCGGAGGGGTCAAAAACCGCTTCTCCACCACTGCTCGAACCACGGGTATAATAATCCTTGGAATCGTAGACTTCGGCCGCTTTGGCCTCCTGCAGGCGCTTCTTGTCAATCGGGTGGGCGTGGTCGGCATAGATGTCGCGCAACAGGTCTTCTACTACCAGACTGAGGTCCTCGACCGTTTTCACAACCTCCACCTTGTCGCAGTATGAGCCGTATACTTCCATCAGGCAGTCGCCGCGCTTCCATGTATCGCGTTCCTCCGGTGTCAGCCACAGCATGTAGCGGGCCTTCTCGCGGATTTCGTCCAAAACCCAGTCATTGGCCTCGTCATAGTTGTTGCGCGCGTCCCCCAGGATGATAAAGGCCGGTCTGCCGCGCAGGTTTTCCAGGTATCTCTTCTTGAAGGCCAGGAAAACCTGGCCGAAACTGCTGTTGGCGTCCAGATCGACGATGTCGCCCTTGTCGATGGTTTCCATCAGGTCGTTGACCGGCATGTTGGCCAGCATCTCGGTGATTTCCGCCACCTCGCGGTTGAAGATGAAACTGCGAACATCCAGCATCTGATTGTGCAGCGTGTGCAGCAACAGCAGCATAAATCGTGAGGCGTGACTCACTGAAAAGCTGACGTCACAGAGAACCACCAGTCTTGGCTTTTCCCGTCGTTTGCGGCGCAGCGCCACCTGGAACGGAACCATATCGTGGCGGTAATTCTTCTGGATCGTTTTGATCACATGCAGCTTGCCGCGATTCTGGTCGTTCTTCATCCGCTTCATGTCTTTGCGCAGGCGCATCATCATGCGCGAAACCACATCCTGCATGGCGATCTGTTCTTCATGGGTAAAGGTGATTCCCGTCGGGGCGCTGTTGCTTTTGTTAAGCTCGATCGTGAGCGGGTTCTGGGTGTAGCGTCGTGTCGGCCTGGGCGCCTTTGCCTTGCCGCGATACCCCTTCATCTGTACCACGATCTCATTGCCGTCCGAATCATCGGGATCGATTTCACTCAGGCTTTTTAAATCCTGCAGATCCTCTGGATTGATGTCGCTGTCAAGCTTGAGCAGTGGGCCTTGTTCGTCGTGGTCGTCGTCCTGCCGCTGGTTCAGGTAATTGAACTCCCCCTCCATGTCGATGATCGCGGCATCCATCAGTTCGGGAATATTTATTTCCGAGTCGAAAAACTTGTAGCGGCTGAAATAACGGTTAAAAACCTCGTTGAAAACCGGAATGTCATTGACATTCTTTATCAGTGTCAGGCGCAGCAGTTGCCGGGACGACTTGCGCCCCGTCATTCCGCAGAGCCCCAGGGCCTGAACTGCGTCCAAACTTTCGCCGGGCGAGACGCGGATACCGTTTTCACGAAGAGCAGAGACGAAGCCTGCGATAATCCTTTCCATGACTAACTCAATTCCTGCACTGCCAATTCATTTACCTTCTGCAGGTCGGTCTGGTGCTTGGCGATCACACCGACGGTATTGGCGACAACATCAGGAGTCAGCTGGGATGCTTTCAGGATTGACAGCACCTGGGCCCAATCCAGGGTTTCGGAAACACTGGGGGGCTTGCGCAGATTCAGCTCACGGGCCTTGCGCAGAAACTCCACCATCTGACGCGCCAGGGTGTCGCAGATCTCCGGGAATTTTACCCGGACGATTGCCACTTCCCGCTCAAGGTCAGGATAGCCGATATATAGATACAGGCAACGCCGGCGCAAGGCGTCGGAGATCATCCGCGTTCCGTTGCTGGTCAGGATCGTCAACGGTTTTCTTTTGGCTTCGATCACTCCCAGTTCGGGGATCGAGACCTGGAAATCGCTCAGGCACTCCAGCAGCAGCGCTTCGAATTCGTCATCGGAACGGTCGATCTCGTCGATCAGCAATAGTGAACGCTTTTCTGAGAGAAAACTGCGCAGGATCGGCCGCTGTACCAGAAAATTCCTGGAAAAAAACAGGCTTTCCTCGGCGGAAAGCCGTTCGACGGCTTCCCGCAGGTCGGCTGATACCGAGAGGTAATTGTCAAGCTGGGTACGCAAGAGTTGGGTGTAGAGCAGCTGTTTGCCGTACTCCCAGTCATAGAGCGCCTTGCCTTCGTCGATCCCTTCGTAGCACTGCAGGCGTACCAGGGGGAAATCCAGAGCGGACGAGAGCGCCTTGGCCAGACCGGTTTTTCCCACGCCGGGAGGGCCTTCGATCAGGATCGGTTTTTCCATGCGGAGGGCCAGGAAAACTGCGGTCGTGATGGCGTCATCGGCGATGTAGCCACCTGTTTTAAGAAAGTCCTTAACCCCTTGTTCGGTAATCATGTCGGCCTCACATCGTTGAATTTTAGGAACTGTGGTTTGTAATAATGCAATCAATTCAACAAAATTGCCGCTGGCCCCGGTTAGGGGCATCTACCCTTCGGGACCAGCGGCATAACATTACATAGGCACACAACGAATCAGAAAAATAATTACATGCACTGCTTGAAGATGCCGATCATGTCCTGCAGGCCGGTATCGGTCGGGTTGCCTTCGGTGCAGATATCGTTTACCGAGAAGCGTGAAAGACCTTCGACGTCTTTTTCAAGCAGACCCAGATCCGTGAAGGTCTTGGTGATGCCCAAATCAGCTTTCAATTGCAGACAAGCCTCAATGAATTTTTCGCCAGCTGCCATATCGGACAGGCCGGTTACATCACAGCCGGCAGCCTGTGCCATCATTTTGAAGCGCTCCGGGCAGGCCGGCAGGTTGAACTTCATGACCGGACCAAGGCCAATGGCGTTACAGAGTCCGTGGGGAGCATCGTACATACCGCCCAGGGCGTGTGCCATACTGTGAATCAGGCCGAGACCGGCGCTGTTGAAGCTGTAAGCTGCGGCCATTTCAGCCCATACCATCGCTTCTACGGCCTTGTCGTTGTTCCTGTTCATTGCGGATTGGCGAAGATTGCCGAAAATAAGCGAAATTG
This sequence comes from Deltaproteobacteria bacterium, assembly GCA_021850095.1. Taxonomy (GTDB): domain Bacteria; phylum Desulfobacterota; class Desulfuromonadia; order Geobacterales; family Pseudopelobacteraceae; genus JACRCG01. The sequence goes on along the minus strand of JAJZRX010000077.1, from coordinate 7,622 downwards.
CGCTCAAGCCGGGGCCGTATGCTGAAATAACGCCAAGACGGGAAGAAATCGCCTCAACGCCATGGGCTAGTGCATCCATACCGGTGTAGCCGGCCAGGTCGCCAGGCATACACTGGTGAATCAGCGGGTCATTGACCGATTTACTGGGGGTGCAGTTCGGATCGAAAAGCGCCATTTTGTACTTCTTGTCGGTATGGTTGATGACCGAGAAACAGGAAACTTCCGAACCGGTTCCCGAGGTGGTGTTGATGGCAAGTTGGGGGACCGTGTTAGCCTTGGTCGCTTTGAAAGCGCCTTCGAAAGTGCGCACATCCTGGCCGTCATGACTGTGTACAAGTTTGATAGCCTTGCAGGCGTCATGTGAACTACCGCCGCCGAGGCTGATGATGCCGTCAAACTTGCCGGCTGCCAGCACCTTGGCACCTGCCATGACTTCGTGATCTTTCGGGTTGGGGGTTACCTTGTCAAACACTTCGGAGTTGACTCCGGCAGCTTTCAATACGCCCTGGATCGTTTCGACGATGCCGGTACCGCGGAGGCCGGTGGTAACGATCAGAGCATTGGTCATTCCCAGAGATTTGGCGTCGTTGCCGACCATGGTATGTGCGCCCCAACCGACATTGACGGAAGGATAGGCGTGCATCATCTTGATCGGGTATTCCAGTCTTTCGTTCTTCAGGGTCCGTTTGACATCTTTGTTGTGAGACATGGGTACTTCCTCCTTTTTGGTGTTTGTTTGTGGTGCTGCATCATTGAATAATTTGAAACAGTGCTGCTACTGCTGAAAAAAACATCCTTTCCCTTATTTTGATTACCACCTCCCCAAAACTTCGTTTTTTTAATGCGCTTTATGTGCTGCTAAAAATTCGGCTAAGTTTGCTGTGAGACTCATAACTGCTGAATGACATATCGTTTAGCAAGTTGGGTGCCAATTTAAAATAGTGTTTAATATCAAGCTGTTATGGGCGTAAAGGTTAAAAGTGGCTGTCAGGGAAGAAAAACGTGCGGGGTTAAAAGAAACAGTTTTATATAATTGTGTCCACAGATTGCACTTTTGAGCGTAGGGATTTTGTCTACAGTGGGGAATTTTCACCCAGTAGTAACGGTTGTGTCCGGACACACTGAAGGTTTTGGGTATGATTTATGTGTGGCTGGATTTTCTGGCAGGGTCAGGTGTTTTTTTTTGTAAATGGCACGTCTCGTTTTGCAGCGATCATCCGGCGCCAGGAGGTTTCCGCAACTTCCCCAAGCGCGCCCCATGCATCCTCCTGCGCAGAGCAATTTACCCGGGCATTCATTGCACTCCGGTATATTTTTGGTGCGGTGGCGGCTGATTTGAAGCAAAGACGACCAGAGATGAATTCCTTCGTCAAGAGCGGCAATAAATCCTTTTTCGAAAACTCCACTAACCGAGTATTCATCGGTGTGGCAGAGAAGGCATGGGTAGATTCTTCCGGATGGTGTGATATAGGGGTTCTCGAGAAAAGTGCAGCACTCCTGACGGATTGCATTTCCGGCCCGCCACTCCAGTGCGGCCACGGTGCCGGTCTTTCTGTAAAGTTCGCGAAAATGGAAATCACTTTCGTAACGCTCCAGCAGATTCAGATATTGTTCCACGCCGGGAGGCGAGAGTATTGATGTTTCCGAAGCGCGACCACACAAAACCATGGAGCCGGTGGAAACGGTGTTGATTCCGATGTTGTATGCAAAATCAAGCAGTGCCGGAATTTCCAGAAGGTTGTGGCGCATCTCGGTGAAAAAAATCGAGATCCTCCGTGCCAGTCCTCCCTGTACAAGCTTCATTATTCCATTGATGGCTCCGCTATAGGCGCCTGGCCCGCGCACCAGGTCGTGCGTTGCAGCCGTTGCCCCGTCCAGGCTGATCTGGATCGAAAGTCCGGGGAAATCAATTTTACGCAGGGCTGTAATGTGATCATCACTCAAGAGTATGGCATTGGTCTGGAGGATGACTCTTTTAAACTCCAGAGAGCGGGAGAACTGTAAAATTTCCAGCCATTCAGGTTGGCAAAGCGGTTCGCCGCCGGTGATTCTGATCCCGCTTCCGCCGATTGCAGCAAAATCTTTCACAAGCCGTCTGATTGTCTGTAGCGGCACATGGTCAGATGAAGTCGCCTCGCCTGCGCTGACCCAGCAATGACAGCACACAAGGTTACAGGCGCCGGTAATGGCAAGAGTCAATGTTCCGGGAGGGCGCAAACCTGCCAGTTTTATTTTTTGCCGAACCTCGTATGCTTTCACGGACAGACCTTTCCTGATTTGGTGTGGCATAAATACACAGTGTGTATTTTATCCCCAGCATCTAAAGAGGCGAAAAATTGTTGCTAATGACTGAAAAATGATTATGAATCAGATCGATACGGCTGTGTGAAGAACTTTTACCCTAAAAAGCACTGCGGTTGCTGTTTTGTGTGTGGCGAAAAGCAACAGTGCGGTTCAGGCAAGAAAAAGCACGGGGGCAGGTGGAATACTATATACCGGACTATCAGCCGCCGATGGAAGACATGCTGAATGCTTGATGATGGCATTCTTCCGTACTCATCTGGTGCTGCAACGGTTTGGTGTCGATCACTTCAGCCAGGGCGCGTGTGAGAAGGACATCGGAGTTTTCATGCAAAGATTGCTTCAGGTCTATCCGTGATTCTGAAAAGAGGCACCCCTTGGCCTGGCCGGTGGCGGTGACTCTGATCCGGTTGCATTCCGAACAGAAGTGGTGCGAAACCGGTGTGATGACACCGATGATTCCCGGAGCACCCGGGATTCGGAAGTTTCTCGCCGGGCCAGCCGCTTCCGCATGTTCCAGCGGAAGCAGCGTGTAGCGTTGCGCCAACCGCTTCAGAATTTCCGTGCCGGGAACCACCAGGCCCTGCCAGTTGTATTCACGAATGGCCGGCATATACTCTATGAAGCGAACCGTGGTTGCTGAATTGGTTGCCAGTTCGGCAAAGTCCAAGATTTCATGGTCATTGATGCCGCGCATCACGACCATATTGAGTTTGATCGGGAATCCGTAATCCTTAGCCATTTGAATGCCGGCCAGAACCCGTTTCAGGCTGTCGCAGCGGGAAATCCGCGCGAAGGTTTCCGGGTTGAGGGTGTCCAGGCTGATGTTAAGCCTCTTTACTCCGGCTGCCCGGAGTTCGGCGGCCATTTCCTCTAGAAGCACGCCATTGGTGGTCAATACCAGCTGTCCTAGTCCCGGTATATCGGCAAGCTGTTGCAGAAACCCGATGATGCCCTTGCGAACCAGCGGCTCTCCGCCGGTTATGCGGATCTTGTCGATGCCGATGGCAACCGCAGCCCGGGCGATCCGGTACAGATCCTCGTAGCTCAACACCTCGTTATGGGTAATTTTGCTGATCCCGTTTTCCGGCATACAATAGCTGCAGCGCAGGTTGCAGCGATCCGTCACGGATAGGCGCAGATAGTTGATTGTTCTGCCCTGGGGGTCTACCGGTGGCATCTTTGTTGTCTCCTCAATTTTCCAGGCCGTACCGTTCCAGCTTGGTATAGAGAGTCTTGCGGTCGATTTCGAGCAGTTTGGCGGCGCGACTTTTGTTCTGCTCCACCATTTTGAGAACCTTTTCGATGTGTTCGCGCTCAACTGCCCAAAGCGGTGCGGGAGTGAAGGTGGTTACTTCCGTACTTGCGACGCTCATTGAAGGTGTATAGCTTGCTTTGGGAGGGGAAAACGGAAACAGATCCGGGGTGATGATCGGCTCATTGGCCAGAATGCAGGCGCGGCGGATCGTGTTGCGCAGTTCCCTGACATTGCCCGGCCACTGGTAGGTGCAGAGCGAAGCCATTGCTTCGTCGGTTATTTCCCAGTTCTGAGAGTCATTTTCATTGCACTGCCGGATGAAAAACCAGGCCAGCGGCAGAATGTCATCGATGCGCTGCCGCAAGGGGGGCACCGGAATCGGCAGCAGATTGATGCGATGGTAGAGATCCTCGCGGAATTCGCCGCGGTTGACACAGTCCGCCAGGATTTTGTTGGAAGCGAAGACAAAGCGTACGTTTACGCGGATATCGTGGTTTCCTCCCATACGGCGGAATGTACTGGTTTCCAGGATTCGCAGGAGTTTGACCTGCACGTCCAGAGGCATCTCGGAAACCTCATCCATAAACAGGGTTCCTGTGTCGGCCAGTTCGAACAGTCCCGCGCGACCTTTGTTGGCTCCGGTGTAGGCTCCCTGCATATGCCCGAAAAGCTCACTTTCGGCAGTGTTGGCGTCAAACCTTCCGCAGTTGACGGTTACAAACGGTTTGCTGGCGCGGTTGCTGGCGTCATGCACGGCCCTGGCAATCAACTCCTTGCCGGTGCCGCTCTCACCGGTTATCAGAACGTGTTCGTCGGTCACGCCCCAGCGTTGGACCGTATCCAGAACCTTTTGAATCGCCTGGCTCTTGCCGATGATGCGGTGGTTGTCGAAACGTTTTATCTCTTTTTTAAGATTGATGTTTTCCAGCCTCAACCGGTTCTTTTCGCACGCTTTGTCGATCAATAGCTCCAGTTCATCCAGCTTTATCGGTTTGGTAAGGTAGTCATAGGCGCCGTGTTTGATGCATTCCACTGCGGTTTCGATGGTGCCGTGGCCGGTAAACATGATGACTTCGGGAATGTTTGACTCCGCGCGCATCAGTTTAAGTGCTTCGACCCCGTCCATGCCGGGCATGCGTATATCCTGGAGAACCACGTTGAAGATTTCCTCACAGTAGGCTGCCAGTCCCTCTTCGCCGCTGGCTGTGGCGGTTACCTTGTATCCGGAACGGGTGAGTTCCATCTGCAGCAACTCGCGCAGGGACTTGTCGTCTTCGACGATCAGTACTTTAGTGTCATTTCGGACTATTTTTGACATGCAGGCATCCTTACCGTGAATTTTGATCCTTTGCCCTTTTGACTTTCCACCGTGATGTCGCCGCCATGACGTTTCACTATGTTGTAGGTGACCGCCAGCCCCAATCCAAGTCCCTGTCCGACCTCTTTGGTCGTAAAGAAGGGATCCCAGATCTGGTCGATGGCATCCCTGGAGATACCGCTGCCGGTATCCCTGATCTGGAAGAGTACCGTCGACTGCTCGCTGCTGCTGGTGGAAATTTCCACCAAACCGGCGCCATTTATGGCCTGGTGAGCATTGATCAGCAGGTTCATGCAGACTTGTCGCAATCCGGAGGGATCGCCGACTATATCGGGCAAGTCGCTCTGCAGGTTCATCTGGATATCGATCCGTTCATAGCGGGACTTGTAGCGAGCCAGTTCCAGAACTTCCTTGAGTATGTCGTTGATGTTTACGTTGCTGACAGAGCCGTCCGACTTGCGGCTGAAAGATAACAGGCAGTCGATGATGCCTTTGCAACGGTACGATTCGCGGATTATAACCTGGAGGTACTTGGAAAAATCATCGAGCCGCGGATCTTCTAGCAGTGCCTCGTCCTCGTTTAGGCGTCTGAGCAACGCCTCGGCATAGCCGGCCACCGACGAGAGCGGATTATTGATTTCGTGGGCGACACCGGCCGCCAGTACCCCAATACTGGAGAGTTTCTCCGTTTGCATCAGATGAAGTTCCTGAATCCGCTTTTCGGTTACGTCCCGCAGGAAGACCAGCGCACGGTTCCTCTCGCCGTGAACATCTTCGATCGGAGTTGCCGTCACATCGAAGTAACGGATCTTTTCCTTGGATAGTTGGAACGTAAAGGAAATCTCCACCCGTTCGCCTGTAAGAGCTCGTTCCACCGGGCATTGCAGCGGAGATGATTCGTGTTCGGGGTGGAACAGTTCTCGGCAGGAACAGCCGGGAAGGGTCTCCTGGGGGAAAAGCTTCGGACAGACGTGGTTGCGGTGCTGTACGACGCCGTGTTGATCGTAGACGACCACACCATCACTGATTGAGTCGAACATGGCTTGCAGTTCGTTGCCCTTGCTGCGCAAACCCAGGTTGGCGGCCTCCAGCTCCTGGATTTTTTGTTTGACCTCGCCGTAGAAACCGATTTTGGAACTGTCAAGCCCAAGCAGTCGCTCCAACGATGATTCATCCACCCTTGTCCGAACAGCAAGCTTGTTCATTAATAAGACCTTTCCAGGATGCGCAGCAGGTCTTCTTCGTCGGCTTCTCGCGGTGAAGTCACTATGCAAACATCCTTGAGTGCCTGGCGCGCCAACACCGGCAGATCCTTGCGCAGGACGCCGATGCTGCGCAGGCTGCGGGGGGCTCCGCTCGCTTCCAACAGTGAATCCAGTGTTTCCTGGATCTTCTCGTTGGCAGCGCTGATGTCGCCGTTGGCGCGGTGACCGAGACCCCAGGCGAGTTCCTGGAGTTTTTCGGTAACAACCGGAATATCGTAACGGATCACTTCAGGCAGCAGAATCGCATTGATGCTACCATGGTTTGCGTCATACAGGCCGCCGATCGGATGGGCCAGAGCGTGCACGATGCCAAGCATGGAATTGGAAAAAGCCATACCGGCATGCAGGCTGGCCCGTGCCAGATTCTCCATGTCATCCGGCTTGCGTTCATGGACGGCGTTTGACAGGCTGCTTGACAAAAGTCGCAGCGCCTTGATGGCATGGACATCGGTAAGCGTAGTGGAGGCTATTGAAAAGAAGGCTTCCATTGCATGGCTGAGGGCGTCGGTCGCAGTTGTGCCGACAAACTCGTCCGGCAGTGTAGCCAGCGTATTCGGATCAGTCAGGCTGATGTCCGGGGCGACACAGCGGCTCATAATGCAGATCTTTCGGAGATGTTCGGTGTCACTGATTATTGCAAACTGGGAGACATCGGAACCAGTGCCGCAGGTTGTCGGGCAGAGTACCAGAGGTGGCAGTGGGCGGATGATTCGATCCGGTCCCTCATAGTCATTGATTCTTCCTCCATTGGATACCAGAATTGCTATGGCCTTGGCCGCATCCATGGAGCTGCCGCCACCCAGGCCGACGATCACGTCGGCTCCGTGACGATGATATTCCCTGACCCCTTCCTCGATCTCGTGATCCTTGGGATTCGGGGTGATGCCGTCGTAGTAGATGAATTCAAGCCCGGCATCAAGCAGACTCCTCATCGCCTGATCTACCCAGCCGGCGTGGAAAAGTCCCTTGTCGCTGACCAGAAAGACCTTCCTGCCTCCAAGTCTGCGGGCGCATGCGCCGACCTGGTTCAGCATACCTCTGCCGAAAATTATTTCAGGCACTTCAAATTTGTAATTATGCAATGTGTTGTCCGGATTTTTTTCCATTACAAACCTTTCGCGGCTGAATGTCTTTTCATAACCAGTGCTGAGTGGGGGCTCTGCCCGGAACCGTATACAATTACAAGCAATGCTCGTGCCTAATTCAAACTAAGTTTTATATTTTTCTTCTATTCTTCAATTTTAAGCAAATTTTATTTGAAATGCCCTGCAACGTACTTGTTCCTCTGCTCACAACCGGTTATGTGACTATTCTCCACGGTGTAGAACTCTTCCTCATTACCAAAATATCATATGAGCCTCTTGCAAAAAGGCGCTGTATTACTGGATGATCCTCGTTTAGAGCCGATCTTAACAGTTTTTTCGAGAAACCAGCTTACAGAGGAATTTAGGACGCCGTTTTTTTCATGTTTTGGACATAG
>JAJZRX010000076.1 GCA_021850095.1 Deltaproteobacteria bacterium | reverse complement strand
ATAGAATGGTTGGTCACGCTTCCATAACTACCTGACGGAACTCATGCTTTTCAATTGTTAAAGAGCAAAATTACTTACTGATTACTGTGACGAACCACAAAAGGAGCCCGGATGAAGACATTGACCGCCCGCTGCGCCCTGTTACTGCCGCTGATCACAGCTGCTATCCCGGCCCAGGCCGCCGAAGAAGGGAGCGTCACGACCTTCTGGCCGCTGTTCGACTACCGCAGCAGCCCGGCCAGCGGCTACAGCAACCTGTCGATCCTGGGGCCGCTCTTCAAGCGCGAACATAACGGCGATGTAACCAGAACGGCGCTACGGCCGCTGTTTTTCAACCAGTCCGACCGTGAATCCGACGACAGCGACATCCTCTATCCGCTGGCCTCGAGCACGTCCTCCGGCGGCAATTCCGAAACCCAGATTCTGAAACTCTACCAGAAGCGTGTCAGCCGGGCCGGCACCGCCGACGAAAAGCGCGATGCGATGCTGTTCCCGTTTTATATCAGCGGAACCTCGGAGAAATACGGTCCCTATCGCTCGTTTTTTCCGATTCAGGGCGACATCTATCAGCGCTTCTGGCGCGACGAATACCATTACACCCTCTTCCCGATCTACGGCCGCACGGTAAAAAACGGCACGACCTCCACCAACTGGCTGTATCCGTTCTTCAACACCGTTTCGGGCGAAAATGAAAGCGGCTTCCAGTTCTGGCCGCTCTACGGCCAGGCCGCCAAGCAGGGGGTCTACTCCAAACGCTTCGTACTCTGGCCGTTCTACATCCGCGAGAGCCTGGGGCTGGACAGTGACAACCCCACCGAAAACCTGAACCTGATCCCGTTTTACGCCTCCTCCACCTCACCGCAGCGCAGCTCGACCCATGCTCCCTGGCCCTTCTGCGGCGTCGTACGCGATGGTCAGGGACAGATCATCGAACGGGACATCTTCTGGCCGTTCTGGACCACCGCCCAGGGCAAGGATTACAGCATACAGCGCTTCGTGCCCTTTTATGCCCAGTCCAGAATCAAGGATTCCACCAGCGACTGGATCATGTGGCCGATCTACCGGCACGAGACGATCAACTCGGCCGTTTTCACCCAGGACAAGACCAGTCTGTTCTATTTTCTGTTCAACCATTCGGAGGAAGCCTGGCCCGAAACCGGCAAGGACCGGGCCCGTTCTGCCTTCTGGCCGCTGTACGCCTGGAAACGAGACGAGGCCGGACTGCGCTCGCTCTCCATGCCGGCCCTGGCCGAATCGCTGATCTGGACCGACGGCCTGGAGCGCAACTGGGCGCCGCTCTGGCGGCTGTTGATCGCCCGGTGGGACGACAAGGGCAATAATGCGGTATCGCTGCTCTGGAATCTGTACTGGCAGGAGCGGCGCGGCACGGAGCTGGCCTGGGAACTGTCGCCGCTGATTTCGTACCGTTCGACGGCCGGCGGCACGGAATTCAAGCTGCTGAAAGGGCTGTTCGGTTACGGCGGCGAGAACAAGGGGAGTTCGTTGAGTCTGTTCTGGATACCCTTCAGGCTGTAGGATCAATACCAGCGGCGCACGACAAAGGAATCCCGCCGCTTGCCGTCGGCCGGCCAGCTGTCAATCGGCCGGCGTGTGCGCATGATCTCGGCCAGGCGCTGTTTCAGAGGCGTCGCCACCACCCCGCCATTGCCCGGCTTGCCGCACTCCAGCCGGCTTTCGATGGCGGTCTGATGATCCAGCACGATGATCACATGCCCGTTCCAGACGATCAGATCCAGCGGTTCCAGCAGCCGGGTAATTTCAGCCGCCGTTCTGCCCGTGATCGCCACCGGCTGACCGTAGGTAATCAATTGGGAGGTGTTACGCGGAGTCCAGCCGCCGGTGGCCTGGTAAAGCAGGCCGGAACAGTCCAGGCCCGCCAGGGTCAGCCGCCCTCTGTCGTCCGGGCTGATGCCGGCGTAAAACCATTCCTCCAGCTGCGGCACGCCAGCCTGCAGATTGCCGCCCCAGACATAGCCGCTGCCAAGGCTTGCCTTCAATGCCGCCACAACCTGTTCACGCTCCGGCAGCACTCGTGTGCGCTGGGGCGGCGGGGCGCTTTCTAGCTCCACAAAGCGGCTGTCCAGATAAAGCCTGATTCCGGCCGGAGCAGGGTACTCCTCGCTCTCCACCCGATAGACCGTCGTTGCTCCCCGCCGCAGCTTTTCCAGGATTCTGAAAACCGTTCCCGGCAAGGCGATGTATTCCAGTTCCCGCACCTGCCCGCAGCGATCGCTTTTCAGCGACCGGCGATCCTTGCCGCCAAAAACCGGGCTGAAATCGGGGGTGTTGAGCAGCGGAGCAGCCAGCCTGACAACGGCAAAGGGGGCGGACTGGCCGTAGGAAAGCTGCGCCGGGACGACCAGCATCAGGAAAATGAGGACGCGGATCATCGCTGACGTCCCGCCTGGCGTACCAGTTCCTTCTGGGCCAGGGTCAGACGGGGCGAAGCCAGCAGCTCGCGCAGTGTGGCCGGTGGAAGCCCCGGAAGAAACAGCGTAAACCAGATCGCCGGGGTGCGGGGGTTTTTCAGGATCGCCAGCCGGATGCCGGGGCGCCCTTTCCAGCGGCCGCTGCGAGCCACCAGCGAGATATTTTCAGCCGTGGCCTGGGCCGACGAAAGGAACTGGTACAGTGAGCCCTCTTTCAGACGCGGATTGTCCAGGCAGGCCTCAACCACGTTCGGCAGCCCCTCCCGCAGCAGCGCTTCGACCACCGCCGCCGAACCACGCCGCGCCAGGGTCAGTTTGTTTCCCAGCGGCTGGGTGGGAAGGCGCTGGAGGATGTTCCGTTCCGCCCCGAGCTGCACGTCGGCGACAATTCCGGGCATCTGGCACAGTTTGATCAGATCGAAGATGTAGAGCAGCGGCAGCAGGGCCATAACGATGTGGGCCGGCGTTTCGGGATGCCTGACCAGCGCGAATTTAACCTTGTAGCTTTCGATCAGGCGTCTGCTGTTATAGATAAGAGCGGGGACATCCCCCAGACCGCGCCGTTTCAGCAGCGCCAGCAGGTGCTGCTCGTCCAGGGCGGGGTTGCGCAGGGCGGCCAGCAGCAGATCGCCCCCGGCCTCCTGCAGGATTGAAAACAGCTGGTCCTTGCCGGCTGTCAGCGCCTTATGGGAATCCTGCCAGAGACCTTGATCAGTTACGGCAGAACTTTCGGCAGCTGCGGATTCTTGAACGGCTTCGGTTTTCCGGGGCGTCTCACTCATCGGCATGATCCGGGACTGGATTTGGTGGCCTGAATGTACCATTGCCGGCGCGCCGCTTGCAACCGCTTTGCCGCTGACGCAGCCGGGGGCATCAGCGCACCGGGTCATCTGCGGTTGCACTGCCGCAGGCTTCATGCTAAAGGTGGAGCGCCCAAAAAAAAGGATTCTGTTATGCACACGGCCGGACAACCACACCCGGAGGCACTGGAAATCAGCGATGAGGAACTGGCCGAAATCGCCCTGATCCTGGAAATGAGCCGCAGCTTCAGTATTTCGGCCTATAAGGACAAGTGCATGAAGCGCCGGGTCGCCATCCGGATGCGCTCGTGCCAATGTCACGATGCGGCAGGTTACTGCAGCCTGCTGCGCCAGAACGGACACGAGCTGGATCTGCTTCAGAAAACCCTGACCATCCATGTCAGCCAGTTCTTTCGCAATCCAGCCACGTTCGAGAAGCTCCGCACGGAGGTTTTTCCTTACCTGTTCGCCAATGCGGCCGCTGACAACACTGATCTGCGCATATTGAGCCTGGGGTGCGCCGGCGGTGAAGAGCCCTACAGCCTGGCGATCCTTCTGCGGGAGCATTTTTCGCCCCAGCTGGAGCAGACCAGGGTCACGATATGCGCGTTGGACATCGACCAGGAAACCATCCTGGCAGCCAGAAAAGCCGAATTCAATCCGGAGCGGCTGAAGGAGGTGCCGGATGATGTCCGCAGACGCTACTTCCGGCCGCAGGGCGCCCGGATGCAGCTGTCAGCCGCCATCAGGGAGATGGTCACCTTCAACCGGGGCGATGTCACCGCACTTGGCAGTTTTCAGCGGCACGATCTCGTACTCTGCCGCAATACCCTGATCTACTTCAACCGGCCTGATCAGGAAAGAATTCTGAACGGGATCACCCAGATCCTGCCGCCCGGCGGCATACTGGTGCTCGGCAAATCGGAGACCCTCGTGGGCGACGTACGGCGCAGCTTTTCAGCGCTCTGCCCATTGGAGCGGATCTACCGGCGGATCTGAAATCATGCCTGTCAATGCGCCGCGGTAGTGGCAGTAAACCTCTTAATCTTAACTAAATTTAGTTTTATAAAAAAAAACTTGACACCCATAATTATCTGCGTATATTCCTAGGTCGATTTTAAAAACCATGCGCTACGCGTTCTAATGGTAATTCCACACGAAAGAGGTAACACAAATGAAAAAACTGATCTCCCTGACCCTGGTACTCGCTCTGGCAACCGTTTTCGCAGCTGGCTGCAAGAAAAAAGAAGAAGCTCCTGCTCCTGCTCCTGCTCCTGCTGTTGAGGCTCCTAAAGCTCCTGAGCAGCAGCCGATGTCTTCCGCAACTGCAGCTCCTGCTGCAGCTCCTGCAGACGCAGCCAAGCCTGCCGAAGAGAAAAAGCACTAATTCGCTTTCCCCCAGGGGATCGTCAAAAGCCTGCGGCTCATGCCGCAGGCTTTTTTTGTTGAAGGAGCCCGCACGATGCATGAAATGTCCATAACTCAAGGCATTATCGATCTCTGTCTGCAGTATGCCGGCGGTCGCCGCGTCATGGCGCTGGAGGTGGAAATCGGCCAGTTGAGCGGCGTTGTGCCGGAAGCGGTCGAGTTCTGTTTTGAGGCCTGTAGCCGGGGCACGCTGCTGGAAGACGCCCGGATGACCATTACCCGGATTGCGGGTAGAGGGCTTTGTCAGGAGTGCGGCGCAGAAACTGATTTGGAGGAACTGTTTGCCGGCTGCGGCAGCTGCGGCAGCCACCGGGTCAGGATAACCGCCGGCCAGGAGCTGCGGGTGACGGAAATCGAGATCGAGGACTAAAAAAGGGCGCTGCAGCTGCAGCGCCCTTTTTAATGCCCGTGTACCTGAAATTTGTTAGTCGTTGAAACCGTCCGCATCGGCGGTCGGGTCGAACTGTTCCCAATGTTCCGGGGAGCGCCACAATCCGGACAGGATCAGCTGGCGAATGTGCAGGAACTCCTTGGGCAGCCGGTCGTACATTTTGACGAACAGCTCCTCGTGAGAGACGATCTCGTCTTTCCAGACATCGCGGTCAACCGACATCAGCTCATAAAACTGGTCACGGGAGACGTTGTCCAGACCGGTCCAATCCAGATCTTCATAACGCGGCATCCAGCCCAGCGGGCTTTCTACTGACGCGGCATTGCCGTTTACCCGTTCAGCGATCCATTTCAGGATGCGCATGTTCTCGCCGTAACCGGGCCAGAGGAACTTGCCGTCGGCGTCCTTGCGGAACCAGTTGACGCTGAAGATGCGCGGCGGAACGGGCGTCGTGCGCCCGACCTGCAGCCAGTGGGCAAAATAATCGGCGACGTGGTAGCCGCAGAAGGGCAGCATGGCAAACGGGTCCCGGCGCACATTCCCCACCGCGCCGACTGCGGCGGCGGTTGTTTCCGAACCCATCGTGGCGGCCAGGTAAACGCCGAAGCTCCAGTTAAAGGCCTGGTAAACCAGTGGTATGACATTGTTGCGGCGTCCGCCAAAGACCATGGCGCTGATCGGCACCCCTTTGGGGTTTTCCCATTCCGGGTCGATGGATGGACACTGGCTGGCCGGTGAGGTGAAACGGGAGTTGGGGTGGGCGGCGTTCCTGCCGCAGCCGGGAGTCCACTCGTTGCCCTGCCAGTCGATCAGTTTTTCCGGCGGCGTATCGGTCATTCCTTCCCACCACACATCGCCATCAGGAGTCAGCGCCACGTTGGTAAAGATCGAGTTGGCGGCGCAGGAAGCCATGGCATTGGGGTTGGTCTTGGCCGAGGTGCCGGGGGCCACCCCGAAGAAGCCGTATTCGGGATTGATCGCATACAGACGGCCGTCGGCACCCGGTTTGATCCAGGCGATATCGTCGCCGACGGTGGAAACTTTCCATCCGCTTTTGCTGAAGGTTTCCGGCGGCACCAGCATGGCCAGGTTGGTTTTGCCGCAGGCGCTGGGAAAAGCCGCTCCCAGATAGGTCTTCTCGCCTTTGGGAGATTCGATGCCCAGAATCAGCATATGCTCGGCCAGCCAGCCCTCATCCTTGGCAATTTTGGAAGCGATGCGCAGCGCCAGGCATTTTTTGCCCAGCAGGGCGTTTCCGCCGTAGCCGCTGCCAAAAGACCAGATCGAACGCTCTTCCGGGAAGTGGACGATGTATTTTTCCTTGTTACAGGGCCAGGGCACATCCTTCTGACCCGGCTCCAGCGGAGCGCCGATGGAATGGAGGCAAGGCACGAACTCGCCGTCTCCCAGAACATCCAGAACGGCCTTGCCCATGCGGGTCATGATGCGCATGTTTACCGCGACATAAGGGGAATCCGAGATCTCAATGCCGATCTTGGCGATCGGGGAACCGAGCGGCCCCATGCTGAAGGGGATGATATACATGGTGCGGCCGCGCATGCAGCCCTTGAAGAGCTTGGTCAGGGTTTCCTTCATCTCCTTGGGGGGTGCCCAGTTGTTGGTCGGCCCGGCGTCATTCTTGGAGAGGCTGCAGATAAAGGTACGATCTTCAACACGCGCGACATCCCCCGGATCGGAGCAGGCCAGATAGCTGTTGGGGCGCTTTTCCGGATTCAGCTTTTTGAACGTTCCGCTCTGTACCAGCAGATTGCAGAGCTCGTCATACTCCTCCTGCGAACCGTTGCACCAGTGTATCTTGGCCGGCTGGCACAAAGCCGTAACGTCTTCCACCCACTTCATCAGCTGCTTGTTGTTCGGAACATCGTAACTCATACTGCCTCCCTGAATTGGAGTAATAAAATTTAGTATCAATTAAATAACACACCGCCACTGAAAAAAAAAGCACTTATCTGCCGCAGAGCGAATTAAGGACGGCGAAGGATGGCGAACAGAATTTTTAACCACATTGAACAAAATCGGCGTCTGAAAAGCTGAAAATCGTCGTGCCGCAGTGGCGCTGATTCCTATTCGTCAGCTGGCTTCCGCGTAAAGAGATACACGGCTGCATCAATTTCGGGCGGCAGCACCATCCGGCTCAAAGACGGTTCTTCCCGCAGCGTAAAGAACTGCTGCTGGCGGTAAACGTCCCAGTTGCCGGCGGCGTGCCGATGGCGGCTGGTAATGAGAATATACAGCTGCACACTGCGCGTTCTGAAAATCTGGCGCTCGAAAGCATTGCCGGCCGGCGGCCAGGAGCAGATCACGACCTCCGGCGAATACTGGCTCAAAGCCTCCCGGGCATCCATTTTCACGACCCATTCCGGGTAGGATACCGAATGCTGCCAACTGTAATCGTCGCTGGCCGTCACCGTCACCCCCCGCTGTTTCAGAAAGCGCGACAGCGTCCCGTCGCCGGCGGCGATTTCAAGGCAGCGGCGTGTGCCGATTATCCCGGAAAGCTCCTTTATCAGGCGGCTGGAATAAAAGCAGTAGATCCCTCTGGGCTGCACCAGCGGCATCAGGTAACGTTTCTGACAGATCAGCGGCCACAGCAGCCGGAACCAGAACAGGGAAACCGGCTTGCGCTCCAGGTCATGTGAAAACAGCACTCTTTGGGCAAGCAGGCCGTTCAGCAGATTAAAGCGCACCGTGCCGCTCTCAACCCCTGACGCCAGCGAGACGCAATGCTGCCTGACGGCCGCCTGGGCCATCTGGCTGCGCACCATTTCCCGCACCGCCAGCGCGGCGGACTTCTTTCCGCCCGCCGTCCCCTGCTGTGACAGCCGCTTCAGCCAGGAAACCAGCTCCCCGGGCTGGCCGCGTCCCAGCACCTCCGCCAGCTGGCGCTGAACCGTTTCCCACTCTTCCGGATAAGCGGCGCGCAGTTCCGACAAGGGCGGAGATGTCCGCAGCCATGCGACCGTTTTTTCAGCATCGATTGATTTCATGCCTGCAACTCCTCAATATTATGCATTTATTTACCGTTATGCTTACCTGCCAATGCACATGACTATGAGTCACAAGATAATTGTCGTGAAGCTTCGAATTGACTTCCTCATCATGAAGATGCCGGTCATGGTCATCTTGAGCATGCGTGTGTTGGTGGCTATGTGCAAAAGCTCCACAGCAATGGCTAAAACCGGGCGACATTGAAAAACATTCTACAGCTCCACGGCTGAAATTTGTAAGTCCCTTTTTGAAAAAAGCGGAATGTCCGGCAGACTTCTACTTTTGCGTGTTCACAGTTGACAAATCAGTGATTGATCTATAAATATTGAAATCAATTTTCAATATACTTGCGGAGGAAGTAAAATGTACAAAATTTGTATAGCTGTAGTTTTTGTGCTTTTGACGAGTGTGGGAACTGTCTTGGCTGAAGAGCCGTACCGTGAAATCCAGGACAACTCGTTTCTTTTGGAAGAAGCCTACAACCAGGAAGACGGTGTTATTCAGGAAATCCAGACCTTCCAGTACATGAAGGGAGACATCTGGGCCTATTCATTTATCCAGGAGTGGCCGGTCCCGAAACAGGCGCACCAGCTCTCTTACACCATTCCGCTGGAAAAACTCGGCAAGGACGAAGGGCGGCACACCGGTCTTGGCGATATTGCGTTGAATTACCGCTACCAGCTTGTTTTCAAGGAAGGCGTCATGGCGGTCTCCCCGCGTTTTTCTCTAATTTTGCCGACCGGTGACGAAAAGAAAGGGCTGGGCAACGGCACCGTCGGATACCAGATCAATCTGCCGGTCAGTCTGAGATTAAACGAGCGTTTTGTCACTCACTGGAATCTGGGTATGACCTTTACGCCCAATGCCAAGGAGTCGGGTGGAGCAAAGGCGGACACCTTCAATACGAACTACGGCATGAGTCTGGTTTATCTTGTCAATCGCAACCTGAACGCGCTGGTGGAATTTGTTGGCACATCCGAGCAATCGGTCGTCTCCAATGGTGTCACCGAAAACAGCAATTCTTTCATCATCAATCCGGGACTGCGCTACGCGTTTGACCTCAAAAATCTTCAGATCGTACCGGGCATCTCCATGCCGATCGGTGTCGGCCCCTCCAAGGGTGAGTATGGCGTGATGGCCTATCTCTCATTTGAGCACAAGCTGTTTTAGCCGGAAGTTTTACCGGGAGGCCTTCAACGGTCTCCCGGTATTTCCTCAGCACAAAACCGCAGAACGTCTCCTTCCCAAGCAATTCCAGCCCGTAGTCACTCTTTCCGTCGCTCTCCGCCGCCAGTAATGCTTGCCGACAAACTGAACTCCAGTTTCAATTTGGCTTTTTTCAGCTAATGCAGGCCGGCCGCATAGTTGTAAGCACAGCACACCGTTTTCCGGCTTCAAAAACCGCTTTTATTTGTGTAAAAACAGCCTAGTAGCTTTTGTGATCCCCCACTCCCAATCCATCTCAAGCAGGCATCCGTATTGATATAAAATAATAATTTATCCATTGACACAAAGCGGCACATCGTTTATTGATAACCATATTCAATATCGCCTTTTGACGCATATAATTGCTCAAAACAAGCAATCGGTGACAGGTAAATATTCCGCAACCATCTCGTTGTATCAATTCAAAAATAATCGGGCTTATGTTTCCACAGTTTACTAGCTGAATTACAGCGTAATTCTGCATTGTTGTTATTTTGTCGTCACACAAATGATATAGATATTCAAGTTCGTATTGGCAGTGAATAAGACCGCCTTTCTGGCAGTCATTACTACACCCCACAAGGAGAAACAACACATGAAGAAAATGTTCACCCTGCTCGCCGCCGTGGCCGTTATGGCAACGGCTACCACCCCGTCGAGGGCAGCCACTGTGGATGATCTGCAGAAGCAGATCAACGACATTTCAGGTGAGCTAAAGGCACTGAAAAACGAGACTGCCAAGGAAGCAACGACCGAGTTGAAAAGCCAGCCGACCACCATGAAAAACATTCTGAACAAGACAAGCTTCGGCGGTTATGGAGATTTGGACTATATCGTTCGACAAAACAACGGAAACGGCAAGGAAGGGAACACCTTTGATCCGCATCGTATCGTACTGTATGTAAATTCAGAACTCAGTGACTGGGTTAATTTTTACTCTGAATTGGAGTGGGAGCATGGCGGAGACGGCAAAAATGGAAAGATTCCTGTTGAACAGGCATATCTTGATTTCAAAATTGCCAGTCCTTTCAATGTCAAGGCCGGTGTGCTTCTGGTGCCGCTTGGCGGTATCAACAACAACCACGAGCCGACCAACTTTAATTCGACCGAGCGCCCCGATCTGGATCGCATTCTGATTCCGTCTACCTGGCGTGAAATGGGAATAGGTATCCACGGTGCTTTGGGGGAAAGGGTTAACTACGAGCTTCTGGTTCTGAATGGCCTTGACGGGTCGCAGTTCTCCGCCGAGAACGGCATTCGCAACGGTCGCCAGGACATGGATGCGGACATCAATCGGAACAAAGCGGTTGCGGGGCGTCTGGAGGTTCGGCCGATCACAAATCTCTATACCAACTTCTCCTTTTATACCGGCAATTCGGCAAAAAACGGCACCGCCTACACCACCATCGCCGCCTTTGATGGAAAGTACCGTATCAGCGACCTGGAACTGGCGGGAGAATATGTGCATATTTACCAGGACGACCCGAAATCTCTTGGCACAAATGCCAGCAAGGGGGAGATTGGCAACACCATGTCGGGCTACTGGGTAGAAGGGGCATATCACGTCATGCCGAAGAGTCTTAAAAAAGGGAAGTTGGACGAGGCTGATGCACTGCTCTTTGCGCGATACTCACGCATTAATCCTCAAGAGGGGGTCAGCAAGGCCAACGGCAAATATGACCGGGAATACACAACGGTCGGCCTCTCGTTCAAGCCTGTCCCCTCCGTTGCGGTTAAGGCTGACTATCAGTTCTACAATGACAACCGCGCAGCTGGTGAAAAAGCGCTGGACAACGATAAGTTCCAGATCACCCTGGGTTTTATATTCTGATTTTTAGCGCTGCACCGTAAAAAGGCCGCCATACGAAAACGTAGGCGGCCTTTTCTTTCGGATGAACAGCGACCGACATTAATCGGATCAACCGGACTACTGCACCGATATTTCCAAAGTCTTTACTCCTGCGACGAAGTTTTCGCCATTATATGGCCGGAGTGCCTTCTTCTTATATACCGGTTTCAGGACTATGGTATTTTTGCCTTCACGCAGCACGATCTCTTGTTCCACAATCACGTCATTGACAGGAAGTGCAATGGTCATTTTATGCTTGCCCGGAGCAAGGGTGATTCTCCTACTAAAATCATATTTCCAGCCGATTCCACTCTCAGGAATACTGGAATCGATTGGAGACTTGTCCTCCAGAACCGGCTCGGCTTCAAGCACTACTGTCTGTCCGTCAATATTCAAATATACGCGGTAAGGAGGGGCAGTATGTTTGACATACGTACCCATGAGGTAGTAGGAATTGCTCTTGACCACAAACGAGAAGTCGACTATGGCCTTTCCAGTTTGAACGCCTGAGTTGACTGCCTCGGTAAAGACATCACTTCTAGTAGCAATCGAAGTCTTGGCAATAAGATCCCGGTTATTTGCACAACCACTCGCAACAACACAGAATATTAAAGCCGCTACAGTCATACACACATTCATTTTCATTGTCATTTTACCCGCCCTTCTAATTTTCTGACTCGATTAGGTTCTCAAGATGCCCCTATATAAATGTTGTGAATGCCACTGTAGACATTCAGAATAATCGATGTTAATAAAGAATGCGTGAGAGGGAACCTAAGTTCCCTCTCACCGGTTTACTTATGGCTATAGACAGTTACATGGTTCAAGATTCATGCTCGCTGCAACGGACCTTATCTTCGCTTTGATTTCCTTTAAATCACCTTCAAGTTCATCAACTCGCCGTATATCAATACTGTCATACGCATTAAGCTCACGCAGCTCCAGATCCTTGGCCTTAAGTTGCTCCCTTAAATCAACCGTTTGTTGCCTGAATTTATTCAACGTATCGGCGCTGATAGCCTTCACGCTTACCTGGCCGGTTTCGGCAAATACCACGCCACCAAAAGCCAATACTGCTACCACAAGCACCAATGCCATAACTTTGTTCTTCATCGTATATTCTCCTTGATAAAATAGTGTTACGTCGGATTTCGTTGAATCAAACTATTCGTCTCATGAACGCTGAATACTATTTTCTCGTCTCGGAGGATGAAAAATCTCACTTACATACGGGTCTGGAATCGACAACGAAACATTCGGAAATTCAAACTCCATTGTCTGGAAGGTCGTCTGTATTCCTACCGCTTGAACAGCATCGGCAACAGCGCACACACATAATGGGCAAACAGGCGTGGTGCAAGGGAGCGGACATCCTTGCGCCCCGTCGGGATTGCAATGATTATTAACTGCGCCAGTTGCTGCCAGAGAGTCAACAGTTGCAATGATCGTAACTCCCGAAAACATCATTGCGATGGAGAGTAGCAAAATGACACCAATTGTTCGAAATAGGTTAATCCGCATATCGTTGCTCGATGAAGTCACAACTTTAGTTATTGTTCACTTACGCAGTAAACGCAGGCCATTGCCCACGACAAGGAGACTTGCTCCCATATCAGCAAAAACCGCCATCCACATGGTGGCATGCCCCATGAGTGTGAGCACGAGGAAAACGACTTTTATTCCCAAAGCCAAGGCGATGTTCTGTTTCAGTATCGCCGAAGTGGTACGTGAAAGTTGCACGAAAACCGCCACCTTGCGCAGGTCATCGTCCATCAGGGCAACATCAGCCGTCTCAATGGCGGTACCCCCCTGCGATTTGAGGACGATGTTTTCAATGTCACTGATGCTCTGGATCAGGCCGACGCCACGGACGATATACTGGTCCGTGCCCCGCTCCAGGACGTTGCCGCCGACGTTGCTGTTGTTGCTGCCGATGGCGCTATAAACATCGTCCACGGTGACGCCGTATTTCACCAGCTTCTCCGGTGACACCAGCACTTGGTACTGCTTGAAGTAGCCGCCGAAGGAGTTGATTTCGTTCACTCCGGCCACGCTTTTCAGCTGGGGGGTAATGACCCATTCCTGCATGGTGCGCAGGTTGGTCAGGTACGCCCGTTTCTGTTCCGGGTCCTGGGGGACTTTTCCTTCCAGGGTGTACTGGTAGATCTCCCCCATGGCGGTGCCGATGGGCCCCATGGCGACCTGAACACCTTTCGGCACCTTTTCCCGCGCTTCGGCCAGCCGCTCGAAGACCAGTTGGCGGGCAAAGTAGATATCCACATTGTCCTTGAAGACAATCGTGACAATGGAGAGGCCGAACTTGGTCACCGAGCGCATCTGCTCGATGTCCGGCAGGCCGCGCATGGCCATTTCTATCGGGTAGGTGACATTCCGTTCGATTTCGACCGCCGACAGGCCGTCGGCATGGCTGACAACTTCCACCTGGATGTTGGTGACATCCGGGAAGGCGTCAATCGGCAATTTAAGGTACGAGTAGAAGCCGAAACCAACGATCATCAACGCGAAGAAGATGACCATTCCTCTCTGCTTCAAGGTATAGGCAATGAGTTTTTCTAGCATGTGTTGTTATCTCCTCAGTGATCGTCGTCCTCAAGTTCACCCTTCTTCAGTTCCGACTTCAGCGTGAACGCGCCCTTGACGGCATAGCGTTCACCTTCTTTCAGGCCGGAAACCACTTCCACCATGCCGCCTGAGGCACGCCCCAGCTCCACGGCCCTCGGTTCGAACTCGGTTTCCTTTTCAGCGACAAATACCACCTTATTGCCGTCGATTTCCTGTACGGCCTCTTCTGGTACCGCCAGCACCGGTGAAGCGTCGGCGGCAATCGCCAGTTCGACGGTAGCGAACATCTCCGGTTTCAGTTTGCGGCCCGGATTGGGCACCTCGACCCGCGCCTTGACCGTTCGGGTTGCCTCGTCAACCAGGTCGGCAAGATAGGTTATCCGACCGCGGAACTTCTGATCGGGAAAGGCGCCGACGATGACGGTTGCCGCCTGTCCCCGGCGGACTTTGGCCAGGTCTTTTTCGTGGATATCCACCAGCACCCAGACCGAGGAGAGATCGGCCACGGTGTAAAGGCTCTTGGCAGGATCGGACAGTTCTCCGACGATGGCGTGTTTCTCGGTGATGACCCCGCCGATGGGGGAGCGAACCGGCAGGAGCGGTTTCTTGTGTTTGTCTCCTTTGAGGTCGGCCAGTTCAACGCCGTAGAGGGCAAGCCGCTCCTCATCGGTATGCAGTTCGGTCTGGGCGGTCTTGTAGTCGGTTTCGGCCTGCAGGATCTCCTTGCGGGCCGCGATCTTTTTTTCTACCAGGGCCTTGATCCGGTCCATGTTGGACTGGGCCAGGGTGAACTTGGTCTGTGATTGGTGGTACCGGTTGAGCGCTTCACCCAGTTCGACGCTGTCGATGGTCACCAGCACCTGGCCGGCAGCCACGCTGTCCCCCAGGGAGGACTTGACAGTGACAACCTTCCCGGAGATGCGGGGCGAGACATGGGCAATCCGGTCGGCATTGGCTTCCACCTTGCCGGTGGCGCTGATGACGCCGGCCAGGCGCTGTTTCTTGGCCGGGGCTACGACCACGCCGCTCTGCTTCTGCACTTCGGCTGACATCTTGACGAGCTTCTCCTCGCCGTGTTCGTCGTGACCTTCATGCCCTTCCTTCTTTTCCTTGTCTTCGTCGTGGCCGCCTTTTTCGTCCTTATGACCGGCCTCTTTATGTTCGGTTTTTTCTTCGCCCCCGGTGGTAGAATGGGTCAGCCGGTAAGCGATTCCGCCCCCCAGGGCCAGGGCCAGGATAAGTCCGATGATTATTGCTTTCTTGTTCACTGCACACCTCCGTTGATGTCTGTCGCCACTGCTGATTCGAGTTTTACGAGTGCCAGCTGCCGGGCATGGAGCGCCGTCAGGTAGCCGTCGCTGACCTCGAAGAATTTTTTCTGTTCCTGAATGACCGAGAGAATTCCGACCTCGCCTAACCGGTAGGCCTCCTGGGTCAGCTTCAGGTTTTCCTCAAGCTGGGGGATAATATTTGTCTTGTAGAGTGATAGCACCTTCTCGGCATTCAGAACGCTGGTGTAGGCGGTCTCGACGTCCCGCTCCACATTTCTGGTGGCGGCGGTCAAACGGCTTTCGCTGCTGCTCCGCTTGGCCCGGGCTTCCTGCACGCCGGCCTGATTCCTGTCGAACAGCGGGATCGGCATCGACAGTTTTACGCCGATTAAATAATCTGTATCTTTGTGCTCCACATCACTCACTTCGATTGAAGTCGCTTCGCGCTTGATCGCGAGGCCGGCGGTAAGGTTCGGCATGGCTTCGGACCGGGCCAGGGCGATATCCGCGTCACCCTTTGATTTTTCAGCCTCCAGGGCTTTCAGGTCTGGTCGTTTCCCGAGCGCCAGCTGCTTCAGATCAGCCAGATTCTTCTTGAGAGAGAAGCCGTTATCCAGGGTTCCGGCAATCGCCGGTGCTTCACCGGCAGGCAGCCCCATGAAGGTGAAAAGTCTGGCTCTTGTTTGCAGAAGCGCCCGCTCGATCTCGATCCGGGTTCCTTCGCTGCGGATCAGTTCCACTTTGGCCAGATTCATCTCCAATTCGGGGATGTCACCGGCGGCCAGACGATCCTTGGTGACCTCAAGAAGCTGCCGGTTGAGTTCAATGGAGCGGTCCGTCAGTTTGAGCCTTTGTTCGGCCAGCATGGCGTCATAGAATACGGCCTTCACTTCTTCGCGTAATGTTCGTTCACGATCGGCCAATTGCCAGCGGTAGGCTTCCAGTTCGCGATCAGCAACGGTCAGGCGCTTGCCGCGCTTGCCTGCCAGCAGAAATTCCTGGGAGACCCCAATCTCCATGTTGTTTTCAGCGCTGCTGCCGGTCAGGGCGCCAGTCCCTCCTTCCAGGTCAAGAGTCGGATTGGGCAGCAGTCCTGCCCGGGTTTTACCGGCCTCGCGAATGCCTTTTTCTTCACGAAATGATTTGAGGTCGCCATTATTTTGTAACGAAACCTCGACTACCTGCGGCAGTGCCAGTTGTTGTGTCTCTGCGAATAGCGGTGCAGATGTAAGTATACACAGGATGCCGGGTACAAGGAGCCGTGCTCCTTTTGCAAATACAGTTGTTCCCAAAGGAATAACCTCCTTTTATTCAGTTTTGATGTGACAATTCGAAATGGATTGCGGACGTACCACGACGGGAAACGTGGATACATTTATCCCTGGATGGGACAAACTACTCCCGTCGTAATGTTTTAGGCTTGTATCTGGGGGGGGATAAACTTGGAAAGATAGACTTCGGGTAAAAACTTGAAGGGGTCGGAAACATGCAATGCCAGAATTGATGGATTGTAACTGATTTGTATGGGCTGGTTGGTTAATGGCGCATGACAGGTGCAGTTAACACAAGTGTCGCAACCATCATAATCTTTATGCTGTTCGAGAGGGGCGCAGGGACATTGGTTATGTGCGGAAATTTCCGAATGTGATGCTTGATCGTTTGCAAATGTCACATGACTTTGCATGGCATGAGCACTTTCGTGCACGCCATTGATCGTCATGGTCAGCATAACCAGAAGCATAAGCTGAGAAGTAAAGAATCCGCGCCCACAGGACGCGGCTTTTAAATTCGCCCCCCACAGGGGGGCTGGCCCTGCCCATAAATGGGCGGGCTAGGAGTTGTGCCGCAATATGAACTTTAATCGCCCAATTGTAA
>JAJZRX010000008.1 GCA_021850095.1 Deltaproteobacteria bacterium | reverse complement strand
GCCCCGGCTTCCGTCATGCTGACGCTGCCATGCACGACGTAATCAAGCCCGGCCTTGAGGCCGACCCGGACAATACCGTCGTGATTCAGGTTATCAAGCCGCTGCCCCTCTATCTCGATGTAATGTTCTACTTTTTTGCGCTCCATCACTTCGAAATGACCGGTTTTGTCGATGCTGTCCAGTAGCGAAGAGGATATGTTTTCGGTAAAGGCCATAGCCTGAAGACTGGTTGCCATAAAAGGTACGCAGCCAAGCCGGGGCTTGAAGGCTGCAACCTGAGATGAGGCCGTACCGCTGAAGCCGATCAGCAGCAGCATCGCGGCACACAAAACCCTGAAAATCATCCATTCTCCTTCCGCTTTTCCAAACGGCGCACCCAGAAAATACTTCCACAACCTACAGCGGGTAACTTTCGGCCTGCTTCAACAGTCGATCAAGCTCGATCCGGGCGTTTTCTGTAACCGGCGACTTGATGTTCTTCACCTCTTCCGTTACCACGGCGGCCATGTACTTTTCCGCCACCGGCTCGATCTCCCCTTTTTTCTTGAGGGCTTCGGCGGCATTCAGATAACTTTCCTGCAGGTTCTGAAAACGCGACAGGACATGGTGCCCCAGATCGGTGATCGCCTCGTCGACCGCTTTTTCCAGCAGCTCCGAATCCGGCGGCAGCTCGATGCGCTGATAGGCGATGCCGGCCACATCAACCCCTTCCGAATAATGGCCAACCGCCTCCTTCTTGCTTTTCAGGGTTTTGGTGATGACGACCTCGCCGGACTCCACATCCACGACCCTGAACGAGATGGTGACATTGGCCGTTTTCTGATGCGTGGCAACCTTGTAGCGGATCGTTTCGGTCTTGTCCTTTTCAATAAATGGTGGGGGGGCATTGCGCCGTTCATCATCGGACGCCTTCGGATTGGCATTCAGCCAGGACATGTACTGGGGATTTGGCTCCCGCTCCTTGCCGACCGTCGCAATCACCGTCTTTTGGCCTTCTTCCTTATTGTTTTCAACGGTGTACTGCAGCAGGCTGCCAAAAATGAAGTAATCGGTCCCCTTCAGCTTGCCTGATTTTTTTGCGGTTTCTATATCATACATCCCGGCCTGGCCAAGCTCGATCTCCTTGATCAGTGCGCCCAGAACGTCGCGGGCCAGAATTTTCACGTCACCGCTGGCGTTTTTGGTCATATGGGACAACAGGCTGTCGGTCACCAGACGCCCGGCATCCTGGCTGTTTGAAGGCGGATTGAAGTCCATAATGGCGATTTTTTTTACGACCCTTTGGCGGACTTTATCTTTCAGCAGCTGAATCGTCTTGTATATCTCCTTCTGGGAGCCGGACAGCTGATAAGCGCATTCCACCAGATACAGGGCATAGCCGCTGTAACCGGCGGCATCCAGCTCTTCGCCCTTCGCCAGCAGTTGGGCGATAATCTGATTGCGCAGGTCATCCGCCTCCGGTGTCTTGAAAGACGAGGGGGAGAACTGAAAGGCGCGCATGGTATCCACATAGGCGCTGTAGAGCGCTTTTTTCTGCAGATTCTTTCCGGCCAGATCCATCAGCTTCGCGCCGCCTTCGGTGTACAGCTTGTCGATCCGGGCGGATTCTCCGGCATCGGGGGCCAGCATCTGCGCCCGTTTCAGGTACAGCTGAACCCGGTCCCATTTATTCTCGGCCGCATATTTTTCAGCCTTTTCGATGTTGACAGCCGCAACGTTTTTAGACCTGACCTCAGTCATAAAAGCCGCGATCTGGCTGTTGGAGGGCTGTATCTCCAGCGCCGCTTCAAGGCTTCTGACAAGGGCGTCCACATCGTCGGCCGCCCTGTGGCGGTCAGCCTCCTTCAGGTAATAGGACACGGCGCTGTTTTCGGTAGTCGTGATTTTTGTGCCCAGATCCAGATAATTGGGATAATAGGCGCGAATTTCCTTGAAGCCGTCCAGGGCCGTTTTCCACTCTTTGGCTTCAACGGCTTTCTGGGCGGCGGCGTAGGACTCCTCCGCCTTTTTGACCAGGCTGCCCATCTGAAGCTTGAGAGACTCACCCATGGCAACGGCTTCTTTATTGCCGGGATCGATTTTGAGGGCTTTGTCCAGGTGTCCCTGGGCGGTGCGCAGATTTTCGTATTTCAGGGGGGTTGTCGCCAGCTGCTCGCGGGCGGAAACGATGGACTGCTGTGCCAGACGCGTTCGGACACTGTTCAGCCCGCCGCGATATTCCTGGTTGTCACTCTCTTTGTTGAGGGCGTCCTCATACATCGGAAGAGCATCCTCGAGACGATTCTGACGTTCAAGTTCACGGGCAAGATCAAAACTATCCTTACCGGGCGCGGCACAGCCTCCGGCAATCAGCATCGCAGCGCCAAGAATCGAATATACCTGTTTACGCATCACATCCCCCGTTAATGAACTTTATTCATTTTTACCTGCACCGTATTGCCCGAAAAAGAAAGCACACTGAATCGGTAGCCATCAAGATCGGCGGACGCAATTTCATCGGCCATATCCCTGGCTTTGGCGGTAATTTCCACATCCAGGTTGAGGATGCCGTCCCGGTAGCCCCGTTCGATGGTTTCTTCGATGCAATTGATGCGGTTGTGCAGCATCTCACGCAGTCCAGCGATCTCCGAAAAGGGGACTCCCTGAACCGTCAGGCGGGCTGTGCGGGTCCCGGCCACCTTTTTGTTCCACTTGGCAATGATCTGCCGGTTAAGGTTTTCAGCCAGTTCTTTGGCCGCTTTCCCCAGGGCGTCGGCCCCGCCGGCCGTGGCGTTGACATGAACCGAATTGCAGGAAGCGGAATACGATGCGATCAGCTGGGCGGTATCCGCATCAACAACCTTGGCGGAAACGGTCGCCTGGGAAGCCCTCATATTGGTACCGCTCAACAGCCCGGAACCCGCCTTGGCGACCGCCTGACCGATGACCACGACTTCGGCACCGCCACTGGCGGCAATCTGCAGGGCACTATCGCTGTCCGCAGCGCTTGCAGCACCGTTTGCGGGGGGAACGTAATCGCTCCGCCGGGCAAGAGCCACCAGGGTTTCCCGGTCAACCAGGTTATAGCCCTTGCGGGCGAAATAATCGTTAATGACGCTCTCGGAAATTCCGGCATTGACCGAACCGCCCCCCAGGGTCGTGGAAGGAGAGTCATTGCCGATATTCTGTTCCGTCATGATGACCGCAATGCGCGGCTTATCCATTTTTTTCGAAAGCAGCCCGACATTATCCAGGCTTTTCTCCAGCCGGACGGCTGAAACGGTGGTTTTGAGCCTGACGCGGCAGGCGTCGGACTCGAAAACCTCCGACAGAACGTCATAGGTCTTGATGAAGCCCGAACTTCTGGAATAAATCTTGTCGTTCAGAAGTTCGGAATTCTGAACAACGGTTTTCGACTGCACCATGACCCCGACAACCTGCTCGATCGCGTGGCGAAATGCGTTCTGCAGCGCATTTTCCCGGGCCGCATCCTTCCTTCCGGCAACGATGCTGGCATACCCCTCCGCTTCCACGGTAACCGGGCCACTGCCTGAAGCGAAAACATTCCCGGAAAGCAGGAGAAACAGAGTCGCCCCCCACACTACCAACCGCAGCAATCGTTTCATGGCACCCTCCCGGAAGGCATTTCCGATGCGAACGGGCCAATTCGACCGGCCCAGAATTTAATTTTTGCACTGCATCACTGTTCCGCAGAACGCAGCACCTTCAAAATGGTCGACAGCCCGAAGCCCCGCCGCTGCAGATAAGCGACGATCCGACGTTTGTCACGATCAGTCGCGTTCGAATAGCTGAAACCCGGGTAGCGGCGCCGCACCATGGCCTCCAGTTCAGAGGTTTCGTCAAATTCTTCCTGAAGGGCGGATAACACATCATCCACCAGTTCAGATTCCAAACCCCTGCGGCGCATCTCCATCTTCAGACGCGAACCGTAGAAACGGCCGTTTGTCAACGCTATTTCGGCAAACCGTTCGGCATAACGCCGGTCATTCAGCCAGCCTTCCCGCTGCAGGCGGTCAAGAACTGTTTCGGCATCATCTTCAGCGACACCCTGCGCCAGAATTTTAGCCCGCATCCTGGCCAACGAGTAATCCCTTGCCGCCAAAAGACGGAGCGCATACGGGTAAACACTCTCCGCTGTTTGCGGTTTAGTACTTCTCGATATCAAGCTTTTCCGGCTCCGCGGCCGGATCTTCCGACTTGCCTTCGAACCCTTCCCAGGAAGCATCCGAGGTGGAGGAGATACCGGAGACCTTGAGGGCAAAGTCGTCCGGGTTGGAGCTCTGTCGAACCGCCTCTTCGTAGGTGATCAGACCGTTGGAATACAGCTTCATCAGCGACTGGTCGAAGGTCTGCATGCCGTAGGTGACATAGCCCTGTGATATGGCGTCATGCAGCTGCTTGGTTTTGTCCTTGTCGTCGATGCATTCCTTGACCCGGGCCGATGCCAGCATGACTTCCACGGCCGGCACACGTCCCTTGCCATCGGCCCGGGGAACCAGACGCTGGGAAACGACCCCCCTGATGATACTGGCCAGCTGAATCCGGACCTGGCGCTGGTGATAGGGCGGAAAAACGCCGATAATACGGTTGATTGTTTCGGCGGCATCCATCGTATGCAGGGTCGACATGACCAGATGCCCGGTCTCGGCGGCGGTCATGGCGGTCTCGATAGTTTCATAATCGCGCATCTCCCCCACCAGAATGACGTCCGGGTCCTGACGCAGGGCCCCCTTCAGCGCCGCCGAAAAGGTCGGGGTATCCGACCCCACTTCCCGCTGGCTGATGATGCTCTTGTTGTCGCGATGCAAGAACTCTACCGGATCTTCAATGGTGATGATGTTGCAGGTACGGCTCTGGTTGATCGCATCGATCATCGCCGCCAGGGTGCTGGACTTTCCGGAGCCGGTCGTCCCGGTCACCAGGATCAGGCCGCGCTCCTCCTTGCAGAGTTTCTGAATGACCGGCGGAAGGTTGAGCCCCTCCAGGGTCGGAATGACGAAGGCGATCGAACGGAAGACCATCGCCACCGTGCCGCGCTGGCGATAAACGCTGACCCTGAAGCGCCCCAGACCGGGGACGGCGTAGGCCAGATCGACCTCGGAATTTTCCTCGAAGATGCGCCGCTGGCGGTCGTTCATCATGGCGTTGGCCGTGGTCGAGACATAATCGGGCGACAGGCGCTGGGCATTGGGAATCGGATGCAGACGGCCGTCAATGCGGACAATCGGCGGCAGACCGGTCTTGATATGGATATCCGAGCCCTTGGCCTTGAAGGCAATCGTGAGTATTTCGTTCAGTTCCACCGTCTACCTCCGCGAATTATTCGGGTTTTGGGGCAGCGACAACCGGCTTGACCAGCGCCAGCAGCTTTTGCTCGATCTCCGCCAGAACCTCCGGATGCTCCTTCAGCCAGGTGCGGGAATTCTCGCGCCCCTGCCCGATGCGGTCCTTGCCGTAGGAGAACCAGGCGCCGCTCTTCTCGACGATGTTTCTCTCGACCGCCATATCCAGCACATCGCCAGTGCGCGAGATCCCCTCACCGTAAAGGATGTCGAATTCGACCTCTTTGAAGGGGGGCGCCACCTTGTTCTTGACGACCTTGACGCGGGTGCGGGAACCGATGATCTGATCACCCTGCTTGAGGGTGGCGATCTTGCGGATATCCATGCGCACCGAGGCGTAGAACTTGAGGGCGTTGCCGCCAGTGGTGGTTTCTGGATTACCGAACATGACGCCGATCTTCATGCGGATCTGGTTGATGAAGATCACGCAGCAGTTGGACTTGCTGATGATGCCGGTCAGTTTGCGCAGGGCCTGGGACATCAGGCGGGCCTGCAGGCCCATGTGGGAATCGCCCATATCGCCTTCGATCTCGGCCTTGGGCACCAGGGCCGCCACTGAATCCACCACCAGCACGTCGATGGCGCCGCTACGTACCAGAGTTTCGGCAATCTCAAGAGCCTGTTCTCCGGTGTCGGGCTGCGACACCAGCAGATCGTCGGTCTTGACCCCCAGTTTACGGGCATAACCGATATCCAGGGCGTGTTCGGCATCCACAAAGGCGGCGATGCCGCCACTCTTCATGGCCTCGGCCACGATATGCAGTGCCAGGGTGGTTTTACCGGAAGACTCCGGACCGTAAATCTCGACAATCCGGCCGCGCGGCACGCCGCCCACACCCAGGGCCACATCCAGGGAGATGGCGCCGGTGGAGATGGCATCCACCCCCGGCAGCGCCTCATCAGTGCCCAGACGCATGATTGCGCCCTTGCCGAACTGTTTTTCTATCTGGCTGAGAGCCAGTTCTATGGCCTTGTTTTTCTCCGGGGCGCTGTTTTTATCCGACATGGTGGTACTCCTGAAAGAGGTGGGATAGTGTGGATCAAAGGGGTAGAAAAATAGCATACCGGGTGGATTTACCGCAAGGATTTATCTGAATCAGCTGACCGCTCTCTGCAGCAGATACCTGCGCAACCAGTCCAGCGCCGTCCAGGCCGTCAGGGTTCTGATTTCATCTCGGGAACCGTGGAACTGGAAGCGCTTGGTCCAGCAGCCGTCCGGTGCCGCCAGGGAAATAAAGACCGTGCCGACCGGTTTGTCCTCGCAGCCGCCATCCGGCCCGGCTATGCCGGTCACCGCCAGTCCCAGATCGCTGCCGGCAGCGGAGCGCACCCCTTTGGCCATGGCCGAGGCGCACTCGGAGCTGACCGCCCCTTTTGCCTCCAGCAATTCGGCCGGCACTCCCAGCAATCGCTGCTTGGCGGCATTACTGTAGGTCACGACCCCTTCCAGAAAATAGGCGGAACTGCCGGGCAGATCGGTGATGCGTTTGGCGATCAGCCCGCCGCTGCAGGACTCGGCCAGCGCCAGCGTCAGGCAACGGTCGCGGAACAGCTCCGCCACCACCGCATCGATGCTGCAGTCGCCGGCTGAAAAGACAAAATCCTTCAGGCGTTCCCGCACCGTTCCGGCCGCCTGCCTGAGGAGTTCGGCGGCAGCCTCATGGCTGTCAGCCTCGGCCCGCAGTGTCACCTGCATCCGGGGAAAGGTGACGCAGATACCCATGGCCAGCCCCTGCTCCGGCCTGGCAATCCCCTGCAGCAGCTCGTCCACCTCGGCCTCGCACGGCCCGAATATATTCAGGCAGGCCGTGCGGATAACGCGCTTGTGCGTCACCCGCTCCAGAATGAAGGGTATCACCGACTCCCGCAGCATGACGATCATCTCGGACGGAACACCCGGCATGAAAAACATGAAGCAGCCATTGTGCATCAGCTGAAAACCGCAGGCCGTGCCGTTGGGGTTGGGTATCAGGGTGGATTTGGCCGGCAGCATGGCCTGCTTGTCGCTCAAGGGACAGACGATCAGCGAATCCAGTTTGCCGGACATGGTTCGGACGTGAGCCCGTGCATCCTCGTTGACTATCAGCCGCCGCCCGGTGGCGCGGGCAACCGCGCGGGAAGTCAGGTCATCGGCCGTGGGCCCCAGTCCACCGGTCACGATCACCATTTCACTGATCCGCCCCAGCTCATCCAGCGCATCCATGATGTCCGGCTCGTTATCACCAACGGTCAGATGGCGCTGGACCCGCAAGCCTTCATTCAGCAACGCGGCGGCAATCGTGCCGGCATTCGTATCGGTCAACTGGCCGCAGATCAGCTCGTCGCCAATACTCAAGGTGGATATTTTCATCGCTCATTTACCCCCGGCCGCTGCACCCGCTCCATGACGTCCCGGCAGGGCATTCCCCGCTCGACGGCGATCCGGCGGCAATCCTCGTATTCAGGGGCTGCCCGCAACAGGCTGCCATCTGCATCAAAGACCTGCTTGAATCGCACCAGCCCCAACTCCGTCGGCAACTCCACAATCCGGCGCTCCAGAACCGTGCGTTCAACCCGGTGATGGCGCAGGCCGATGGCCGAAGTTTCGGTCAGCACGATCCGTGACAGCACAGCGAACTGCTCCGGACGGCACAGAAACGAAAGCATCGTTCCGGGGCGATTCTTTTTCATCTGGATCGGGGTAAAAAAGACATCCAGCGCTCCCCCCTCCAGCAGTCGTTCCATGGCGTAACCCAGCACTTCCGCTGACGAATCGTCAATATTGGCTTCAGCCACGATCACCTGCTCGGCCGGCCGTGCAACAGCAGGCGTCCGGCCCAGAAAAACCCGCAGAAGGTTGGGGCAATCATCAAAATCCTTGCTGCCGGCCCCGCAGCCGACCCTGTCCAGCAGCATCCCCGGCTGTTTTCCAAAACCATCGCATAATGCCGCCAGGATGGCCGCCCCGGTCGGCGTAACCCGCTCGCCCGGCCCGCAATCGCCATGCAGCGGCATCCCCCGCAGCAGTTCCGCCGTGGCCGGAGCAGGCACCGGCAGGCGCCCATGGGCGCTGTTGACAAAGCCGCTCCCCAGCGGCAGCGCCGAGGCATGAATGGCTTCAACACCCAGATAGTCCAGACAGATCGCGGCTCCGACGATATCGACGATTGAATCCAGCGCGCCGACCTCGTGAAAATGCACTTCTTCCAGCGGCACACCATGCACCCCGGCCTCAGCCTCGGCCAGGCGCCGGAAGACCCGCCGTGCTTTTTCCTTTACCGGAGCGGGCAATGCACTGTCGACAATCAGCGTGTCAATAGCGGCATAATGACGGTGGGTATGGTGATCATGCACGGTTACGTCGAACTTGAGCGCGGCAAAGTGCCGCCGTTCGGTGCGCCGGATTGAAAGGCTGAAGGATTCCGCCGGCAGCGCCAGCTTGGTCAGCTCGGAACGCAGGTATTCCAGCGGCACCCCCAGATCCAGCAGGGCCCCCACGGTCATATCGCCGGAAATACCGGCCTGGCAGTCAAGGTATAAAATGGTCATGGATGCCTACTTAGTTTACGAAATAGTTATGCGCTGTTTTTTGTAGTATGTCAGGAATTCTCTTGGAGAACCGGGGAACTTCCCAAATGGACATTTTTTCGGCAGCCGTTCACGGCAATCCTGCCAACCACAACCAAGCCGGGACAACCAGGATTTTCTGATCGCCATTGGTGAAAAGCCGGTACCCCTCTCCTTCATTCACCAGCTGCACCGCCGGCACTTCCAGTGCCTGCTGAAACTTCCGCAGCGCAGCTGAAGGCTGCATATCCGACATTTTGGCTTCAACCAGCAGAAAAGGTTCGTTATCCCTGGCCAGCAAAAAATCAACCTCTTGCTGTTCCTTGTTTTTTATGAAATGAAGCGAGAAGTTGCCATACCCCACATCGTTCCATGCCGTGACAGCTCGCCACAACTCCAGAGCGACCATGTTTTCAAATCGCGCTGCCCGGTCCATGATGCGCGGCACATCGAAAAGGTAGAGTTTCCGCTCCTTCTGGATGGCCCGCGCTATCCGATTACTCCACGGGATGATGGAAAACAGCATGAAAAACCGCTCGAATATGGTGAGCCAGTTCTGAACCGAATTATAGGAAACCTGAAGATCACGAGAGAGGGATGGTATGGAGACCGGACTGCCAATGCGTGACGCCAGCAGGTGATACAAGGTTTCCATGGTTGTTGCTGACTTGACGTCGGTAAGTTCCCGGATATCCTCCCGGATCAACTGCTGCGCATAACTGTTCGACCAGCGGCGCCAGGTTGTGGATTTACCAGAGAGATACGGTTCAGGAAAACCACTCAACTCCGCAAGTCCATCCCAAAGTTGCTTCAACTCCGGGCTTCTGTCCGTGCCTGTCTCCAGTGGAGCAGCCAGAAAGGAATCAACTGTCGCGTTGTTCCCCACCAATTCCGACAGAGTAAACGGCCAGAGGTGAAACATGAAATAGCGCCCGGCGAGGGAGTCGCCCCCTTTCTGATACAGGTCGAGCCGCCCGCTGCCTGAAACCAGAAACTGGTAGGATTGATAAAACTGGTCATAGACCCCTTTAAGATAGTTTTTCCAGTCGCGGTATTTATGAATCTCGTCCAGGATTATCAAAGGACGGTCCGCCGCTTTCCTCTCAACTTCCTCGAAAAACGTGCTGTTTTTTATCAGCCGGTCCCGGTGCGAAAGGATATCCCAATTGAAGTAAAGGCTACTTGCGTATTCATCTGCAATACACTTGGCTAGAGTTGTCTTGCCGGACTGCCGGGGACCCGCAAGAAAAACCATTGCCTTATCGGCAGCAAGTTCATCCCATATTTTTTTGTATTTTTCACGGCGCCACATAACTGGCAATTATTACCTTCACTGAAAAATAGTCAAGACTATTTTTCAGTAGCACAAAAAATAGTCATACATTTTCCGTTCGCAACCTGTTGATCATATTAGCCGCGCAGGCGGCTCCGAAACCGCTGTCGATGTTGACGAACTGACTCCTCTTTACTCTTCTTAAAGCTAACGTTCCACCAAGATCATCTTTCCACCAGCTCCAAACCCGCAATCAGCCCAAAATGTCGATCAACCGTCAGCACGGAACAACCATGATGCAGGGCAAGTGTCGCTATGATTATATTGGACAGCGGCAACCTGTGGCCATTTTTTGAAGCGAGGCCGAGAGTTGGCCGGCTTGAATCCACAACTCCCGCGTCATTTTCTGACAAGGCAACGCCTGCAGGGCATTCAGCACCAGCAACTCTTCATCCGGCTTTTTGACTCCCTGCAGCAGTTCGCAAAGCACAACTCCGTAGGTCAGCACCTCTCGCTGCAAAAGCGACTTCTCCAGCGATTCAGCCAGCCAGGCCCGATTTGCTTGACCCGGTCTACCTATTCTTGCGGTTCCTCGGGGAGGCGCAGAAGATTTCTGACATATCTATCCTGATCTGAAGGCCTGTTGTGCTTCAGGACATCAAAAACCTCAAGACACACGGCTTGAGCGATATACTTCTTCGCATTTTCCTCTGAAATACCTTGAGCAATCAAGCGATCAAGCGTTTGCCTGGCTTCCGGCGGCTCGTTTGCATCCAGTTGATTATCAACAACTTCAAGAAAGGCGTCCCTCAGTCGGGGATTGTTTTTTTCGTTGGTTCTTGATTTCTTTCTCATGCCCCCCGCTTCCTTCCCGCCATAAACCCGGCCAACAACTGACTCAAGCCGGATACGAGCGAAGTCATCACCTCCGGTTCCGGCAGCGGAATCTTCAGGCAGCTCTTGCCGGTTGCCTCGTCCACGCTTACCAGCGATGCCAGCGGGTTACGCCGGACATCACCTGATGTTGCGCCGGCAACATTTCCCGCGACCGCCGGTTGCGGAGAAAGCGCCTGTCCCAGCTCCATCAGAAAACGCGCGCCGGCTTGCAACAGCTCGCCCAGCGGCGGAGTTTGTGCTGCGCCAGCAGTTGTTGCCGCTTGCGGTGAGGATGTTTCCGCCACTTCACCCTGAACGGCATCCGGGACGATCTCGGCCCCCGCCTCCTCCGCCTCCTGTTCATCGCGCCAGACATCCTGCCCGCCGGACAGATCAACTTGTTCCATGCCGCTGGTCAGATCCTCCACGGAATTCATGAAGGCATTCAGTTGGGATTCGCCCAGCATCACCGTGTCGCTACCATTCTCATCCAGCGCCCCGGCAAAGACCGCCTTTTTGAAGCGCAAAAGATCAAGAATTCGCTCCTCGATGGAGTTGCGGGAAATGAAATTGATTACCCGCACCGGTTTCTTCTGCCCCATGCGGTGCACCCTGGCGATGCGCTGCTCCAGTATGGCCGGGTTCCAGGGTATATCCAGGTTGATCACCACCGAGCCGCTCTGAAGGTTCAGCCCCACCCCGCCGGCATCGGTGGAAAGAAATACCTTGCACTCAGGATCAGACTTGAAACGACTCATCAGCTGCTTGCGATTTTTGGATGGCACGGCACCGTTCAGATGAACATGCCCGATCTCAAGACGCGCCAGCACCTGTTCCACCAGCTCGTTCATCCTGAGCCACTGGCTGAAGATGACAACCTTTTCGCCACCCTCGATGACCAGTTCCCTAAGCAGCGTCTCCAGTTCCTCAACCTTCGGACCGTGCACGGTTTTCTTGTCAACCAGCCAGGTATTGTCCGACACCATGCGCATATTGGCCAGGGCGATGCGCAGACGCAAACTGTCCGCCTCGTTGAGAAAATGGAATCGCCGCCACTTGGCCACAAGCCGCGCCACCACGTCGGCATAATCCTGATGTATCTCCATCTGTTCGGGCGTCATCGTTACGAAAAAATTCTTGTCGATCCGCTCGGGAAGCTGTTTCAGAACCTCGCTCTTTTTCCGCCGGATCATGATACCGCTCAATGAAGTGCGAATCTTGTCCAGCTCTTTGTAGCCGATCACCTTGCCAGCCTGATCCGTGACACGGTGCATGTGTACGAAGCGGTAAAGCGGCCCCAGGTGATGACGATCCACGAATTCCATGATGGAATGGAGTTCTTCGATACGATTTTCCAGAGGCGTTCCGGTTAAGACCAGGGCAAACGGGGATTCCAGACGCTTCACCGCCTGGGCGGTGCGGGTCTGCCAGTTTTTGATGCGCTGCGCCTCGTCCAGGATGATCAGATCCGGCGCCCACTCTTCGATCAGATCAACATCGCGGTAAATGAGCTCGTAGTTCACCAGCTTGAAAAACGAGTCGGACCGATACAGCTCGCGGCGTTGCGGGGTCAAACCTTCGATCACGGTGGCCGTCCGGTCGGTAAACGCCTCGATCTCACTTTTCCACTGGTGTTTCAATGAGGTTGGCGAGACGACCAGAACCCTGGAAATATCGAAGAGTCTCGCCATCACCTCCGCCACCGCGATGGCCTGGACGGTCTTACCCAGACCCATGTCGTCGGCCAGCAGCGCCCGCCCTGCCCGGGCGGAGAAAAGCACCCCTTCCCGCTGATAGGAATACAGGTCTGCCTTGATGAGCGAATCAAAGACCGGCGAATCGATACCTTGCGGAAACATGGAATCTATCATGGCGCGGCGATGATCGGCATCCTGGCGGGAAGCGATGAATTCCATGACATCGTCATAACAGCGCAGCTCGTGTCTGGGCAGGCTGGTCGCTTTGGCGATAAAATCGGTAATGTCACCAAACCGCTGTTCCTTCAATACACCGTCAGAGGCAAAGTAACGCTGCGACAGTTTCCGGAGAGCCGCCGGCGCGGCGCTCCCCAGACGAAGTCTGACCGCGCGCTTCAGTCCATAGGAAAGATACATTTCCGACCAGGGCTGGATGAATCCGGATTTGAAATGTTTTGCGCCGCCTTTCAAGGCTTTCAGGTGAGCCAGGGTGAAGGAGATATGTTTGCAGACTCCCAGTCCGTTTATGCGGAAATCGGGGCAGGAGCAGAAATTGTCACCCGGCTGGTCGCCCCGGATCGCGATGCGGTAGGTTCTTTTTGAGACGGGGTTTGTCAGGGCAAATTCGGAGAACACCGGATGATCGCCACGATTTTCCAGTTGAAATTCCTGACTCTTGCCGTACTCCACCCGCAGTTGACGCTGCCACTCTTCCAGATCCATATCCGCCGGCTTGTGGGTACGGCTGAGCTTGGGTTGTTTTGCGATTTTTGCGGATTCTTTAGAACGTGCAGTGGGGGCGCTTTTGCGGTTATTGCCAATTCTCATGGGATTCTCCGGGGATGATGTTTGTTTACTCACTGGCTCCTTCATGGTCCTTTCAGACCCGATTGATCATACTGGCGGCACAGGCGGCTCCGAAACCGTTATCGATGTTGACGACCGTCACCCCGGCGGCGCAGGAGTTGAGCATCCCCAATAGCGCCGCGATCCCGCCGAAGGAGGCGCCGTAGCCAACCGAGGTCGGCACCGCGATGACCGGCTTGTCCACCAGGCCGCCCACCACCGAGGGAAGCGCCCCTTCCATGCCGGCCACGACGATGATGACCGAGGCGGCCGCCAGCTGATCGCTCCGTGCCAGCAGACGGTGAATACCGGCCACGCCGACATCGAAAATCTGCTCCACCCGGTTGCCCAGGAATCCGGCCGTGACGACCGCCTCGGCCGCCACCGGTATGTCGGATGTGCCGGCCGACAGCACCAGAATGGTTCCCTTGCCAGACGGCTCGACCGGCTTATGCTCCAGCGTCAGACAACGCGCTTCCGCATGATAGCGGGCGGCCGGAAAGGAGGTCAGGATCTGACCGGATTTGTCCTGATCCAGCCGCGTCACCAGAACATTGCTCCCTTTAGCAGACATGGCGGTCATGATCGCGGTAATCTGCTCCACCGTCTTGCCCTGGCCGAAGATCACCTCCGGCATCCCCTGGCGCAGTTCGCGGTGATGGTCGACCTGGGCGCAGCCCAGATCCTGATAAGGGAGCTGTTTCAACTGACGCAGGCCGTCATCAATGGAGAGCGTTCCATCCTGGATCGAATGGAGCAGGTCTTTAATAGTTTCAGGATGCATGGCTTCCCCGTGTTTTTAGCTTGAATCGACAGATCAAATCCGCTTCCGCTTTATACCATGCCGAAGCTTCTTTTCCATGTAAAATCCTGTCAAGCGGGACATATCGCATCATCAAAAAAAAGTTCACCGGTTTACTTTGTAGCAGGAATTATGCTAGAAACATCGGATCTTGAATCATGCGAGGTTACTTACTATGGGTAGAACAACTGCTGAAAAGATATTTGATGCTCATCTGGTGGATGAACCGTTTCCCGGCACCAAGGTGCTGCGGCTGGATGCGGTGCTGTGCCACGAAATCACGACGCCAATCGCCATCGACGACCTGATCCGCCGCGACAAGGACCGGGTTTTCGATCCGACCAAAATCAAGGCCGTTATCGACCACGTCACCCCCAGCAAAGACACCAAAACCGCCACCCAGGCCAAAATTCTGCGCGATTGGGCCCGCCGCCACGGTATCAAGGACTTTTTCGATGTGGGCGCCAACGGCGTCTGCCACGCGCTTTTCCCGGAGCAGGGCTTTATTCGTCCCGGCTACACGGTTATCATGGGCGACTCCCACACCTGCACCCACGGCGCTTTCGGAGCCTTCGCGGCCGGCATCGGCACGACCGACCTGGAAGTCGGGATTCTGAAAGGTGTCTGCGCTTTCCGCCAGCCCAAAACCATCAAGTTCAATGTCAACGGCACACTCCCCAAAGGGGTTTATGCCAAGGACGTGATCCTGCACATCATCGGCAGGATCGGCGTCAACGGCGCCACCGACCGGGTGATGGAATTCCACGGCTCCACCATCGCTGACATGACGATGGAATCGCGCATGACGCTCTGCAACATGGCCATCGAGGCCGGTGGAACCTCCGGCATCTGCATGCCGGACATGACCACCGTCGACTATCTCTGGAAATTCATCAGCAATGACTTTGCCAGCAAGGAAGCCGCCCTGGCAGAATATTCCCGGTGGTGCGCCGACGCCGATGCCGAGTACGAGCAGATCATCGAGATCGATGTCGCCACCCTGCAGCCGACCGTCACCTTCGGCTACAAACCGGATCAGGTCAAAACCATTTCCGAAATCGAAGGCACACCGTTGGATCAGATCTACATCGGCTCCTGCACCAACGGACGCCTGGAAGACCTGCGCATCGCCGCCCAGATTCTGAAAGGACGCAAGCTGGCTCCCACCGTGCGCGGCATCCTTTCGCCGGCCACCCCGGCAATTTTCAAGGACGCTACCAGGGAGGGGCTGATCGACATCTTCATGGAAGCCGGTTTCTGCGTCACCAACCCGACCTGCGGCGCCTGCCTGGGCATGAGCAACGGCGTACTGGCCGAGGGCGAAGTCTGCGCCTCCACCACCAACCGCAACTTCATGGGCAGAATGGGCAAAGGGGGCATGGTGCACCTGATGTCGCCCGCCACGGCGGCGGCCAGCGCCATTGAGGGCAAGATCGCTGATCCGAGAAAGTACCTGTAAGCCATTCAAATAACACAGAGCAACAGAGCAACAGAGAAAATCAATTTCATTTTCAAAAGCTTTTCCTAAAGACTTTGGTATTTGGTTTCTCTTGTTTGCAATACCTTTCCTCTGTTGCTCTGTTGCTCAGTGTTTTAATTTTGTTTTTATTAATTATAGAAGGAGTCACCCATATGAAAACATTCGGAGGCCCGGTCCTCTTTCTTGACCGTAGCGACATCAACACCGACGAGATCATCCCGGCCAAATACCTGACCGAAATCACCAAGGAAGATCTGAAACCGTATATTCTGGAAGACCTGAAACTGCCCGGCTTCGATCCCAAAGGCCCCAAAACCGGTGCCGCACGGGTCATCGTCTCACGCGCCAACTTCGGCTGCGGTTCGTCCCGCGAGCACGCCCCCTGGGTATTCGAAGTCAACGGCATCACCGCCGTGATCGCCGAATCATTCGCCCGCATTTTCCGCCAGAACATGTTCAACTGCGGCATGGCCGCCATCGAACTGCCCAAGGCCGACATAGACCTGATCATGTCACATGCCGAAGATGCAGACGCAGCCATGAGTATCGATATCGAAGCCGGGACGCTGACCATGAAGGGCGGCGGCCAGCAGAAGAGCTTCAGCTTTGAAATTTCCCCCTTCGACAAAGCGCTGGTGCTGGCCGGCGGCTGGGTTGATTACGCCGACAAGAACTACTGATTCGGCTTTACAATCAAGATGACATTAAAAACACTGCCTTGGTGGCGATGAATCCGCCACTTATTGGGCGACCACAAGGGTCGCCCCTAGAATCGGTGTCATCTTGATTGCAATCCGGAATGATTCATCAACAGCTGACAAAAAAAGCCCCGGAGACCGGGGCTTTTTTTTTGTCAGAACTTTTTGCTCAATCCCAGATGAAAACTGACATCCGGGGCGGTGGCGACCGCCAGATCCTCCGAGACGCCGATATCCAGCAGATAATCGCCCGGCAGCTTGAGCGCTCCCCCGGAAATCAGCAGCAGTGAACTGCCGGAAAGCTCGTCCAGCGAACTGCCGCGATACAAAGGGGTGTTGCCGTTCAACTGCAGCTTGAAGGATAGCCACGCAGCCGGCCCCCAGCCCACCCCGAAGGTTCCGAAAGCGGCCAGATTGTTGCGCTGGTCGCTTAATACATCTCCGTCGGACATGGCCAGACCCCCTACGGAACCGAACACCCCCAGAGAGCCCCACTCAGTGGAATTGGTCATGGCGCCGCACAACTGCAGCATAAAATCAACGCCGCCGCTGCCGCGCAGACGTGAACTGTCCCCGCTGGGTAGCTTAAGCGCCCCCTTGAGCGCCAGACGGTCATGGGATTCTTCATCATTATGCTGATAAAGAGCGTAGCCGCTCGTCAGACTCAGATCGCCAATCCCCGAACCGGAATGATTCATCTTCAGCCTTTGGACACCATCCTTGCTGTAGCGGTAACCGATACGGTCTTTGGGAGCGGAGTCGCGGCCACCCTGGGGCAGACCGAAAGCCGAATGCCAGTCAATGATAAAGCGATCCAGAAAACCGCCCCCCTGTACCAGATAGGGAAGCTCCAGGCCGACCTCCCAGCGCGGCGACAGGCCGTAGCGGGCAGTAAGGAGCAAGCGGTAGGTCTCGCCATCCAGGGCGATCTCTTCCCGGGCGCTGCTGCTGACGGTATGGTTGCTGGATAGATCCTGAGACAAGCCGAACGCCAAACGGCCTGGCGAAACGATATCCGCCCCGCTTTCGCGCGGCAGTCCATAAATCTGCACCAGCGGGCTCTGATTGGAGCTTGCAAAGGGGGTTATTTCCATGTCCCCGGCCTGCGCGGGCGCCAGCGGGCAGACGGCCAGGATTGCCGCAAGCAGCCCTGCAAGCATCCCGCTCCGGGCCGCCAAACCTGACCGGCCATATGTTCCCCAGATTCTTTTCAAACCCATTGGTCCCTCCCCTTGCATACGATCAATCGCCACAGCCTCGCTTTTGTACACCGGCCGCCACAGGCTGTCAATCCATCGCCCCCCATTCTTCGGTTGATCCAGCATGTTTACAACGCTGGCCCTGTATACGGAATCTGCAGCAGTAAATAACGTGCAATGCTTGATTTTTTTTCAGGTCGATGCGATAGTGGCGACACCATTAATCACGCACTGCAGGGAGGATATAATGTTTGGATTCGGCATGCCTGAACTGATCGTTATACTGATCATTGTCCTGGTTGTTTTCGGCGCCGGGCGATTGCCCGAAATAGGCGGGGCGCTCGGCAAGAGTATCCGCAACTTCAAAAAAGCCTCGGACGGCAAGGATGAAATTGAAATCAAACCAAAAAGTGAAGATAACGACAAGAAAGCCTGATCCGGACTTTTCATGACAATGGAAACAAGGGGGGAATGGCGGCAGCCATCCCCCCTTGTTTTATCCAGAGCCAGACACCGTGGGAACGTTCGATCGTTCAGAAAACATACGGGGATAAGGAGAGCGCCATGCAGGATAAAAAACACCCCTTTCAGGTACTCACGCCCGATTTCATCATGGACGCTGTGGAGAGCCAGGGATTTCGCTGTGATTGCCGTATTCTGGCGCTTAACAGTTACGAAAACCGGGTCTATCAGATCGGCATCGAAGAAGAAAGACCGCTGATCGCCAAGTTTTACCGCCCGGCCCGCTGGAGCGACCAGCAAATCATCGAGGAGCATGAATTCAGCCTTGAACTGGCCGGGCATGAACTGTCGGTGGTGGCTCCCTGGCGAAACGCCGCCGGAGCAAGCCTCTTTTTCCACCATGATTTCCGCTTTGCCCTTTACCCGCAGCAGGGGGGACACGCCCCGGAATTCGACAATCTGGACAACCTGCTGATCCTCGGCCGCATGCTGGGGCGTATTCACTGTATCGGGGCGGTCAAAGCCTTCCGCCAGCGTCCGGCTCTGGACAGCTTCAGCTTTGGGCATGAAAGTGTGGCCCTGGTCCGGGAAGAGTTCATACCGCCCGAATACCGCGAAAGTTACACAGCGCTGACCAGCCAGCTGCTGGAAAAAATTGACACCATCATCTCCGCAGCCGGAGCGCTCCGCCAGATCCGCACCCATGGCG
This sequence comes from Deltaproteobacteria bacterium, assembly GCA_021850095.1. Taxonomy (GTDB): domain Bacteria; phylum Desulfobacterota; class Desulfuromonadia; order Geobacterales; family Pseudopelobacteraceae; genus JACRCG01. The sequence continues at coordinate 51,085 of JAJZRX010000008.1, read as the reverse complement.
ACTGCCACAGCGGCAACATCCTCTGGCGGGACAACGCGCCCCATTTCGTTGATTTTGACGATGCGCGCATGGCCCCGGCGGTTCAGGATCTCTGGATGATGCTCTCCGGTGATCGTCAGCGTCAGATGGCCCAACTGGAGGCGCTGCTGGAAGGCTACAACGAGTTCTATGATTTCGATCCGGCCGAACTGCGCCTGATCGAAGTGCTGCGTTCCCTGCGCATGCTCCATTACAGCGCCTGGCTGGCCCGCCGCTGGGAGGACCCGGTTTTTCCGCTAACCTTCCCCTGGTTCAACAGCGTGCGTTACTGGGGCGAGCAGATTCTGGAACTGCGCGAACAGTTGGCCGCGCTGGAGGAACCGCCGCTGGAGCTTCCCTGAAGGAGCAGCTAACCCCTGTAGACAAGGGGGGACTGAAGTGGGGTAGATTTTGATGGTACGAGGTACGAGTCAAAAAAAGCGGGGAAAGGCTTCGAGCCCTTCCCCGCTTTTTCATCAGTATGGCATCAGAATCAGGAGTTGAGATACTCGCCGATTTTCTCCGCCAGCGTGCGGTAAATCCGGCGGCACTCGTTCTCGTCCTTCTCCAGCAGAGTCACGCGGAAGCCCTGCAGCGGCGTGGAAAATGAGGAGAGCGGCACGATGCAGATACCGGTGGCAGCCAGTATGGTATAGACAAAGCGCTTGTCGGGCGACACGCCCGGCTGGCTGACCAAGCCCTCCACCAGCTCCCTGACCTCGGCGTTGGCAATCGGCAGCGACTGGCGATTGTTCAGCAGTCCATCCTTGAAGGCCACCGCCATGTAGAAGGCGCCGTTGGTACGGTTGACCTGCAGCGCAGGAACCTGGCTCAAGAAGTCGTAGGTGATGTTGCTCATCTTTTCGTAGCTGGCGATGCGCTCGGCCAAGTAAGAATTATATTCCGGGTGACGGGCGATCTCGGGTATCACCATCTGCGGCAACGTGGTGGAGCAGACCTCGTTCATCTTGCCGGTCAGGATCAGGTTGACGTACTTGCGGAACTGCTCGTCGTTGTGGCCGTTGTAGACTTCGATCCAGCCGCAGCGCGAACCGGGCCAGGGCAGCTCTTTCGAAATCCCCTTCAGGGAGATGGCCGGCACGTCGCCGATCACATCGCTGATCGGCACCGTTTTTTCGCCGTTATACACGATGTTGGTGTAGACCTCGTCGGCGATGATGAAGAGATCGTTTTCACGGGCCACCGCCACGATCTGCTCCAGCATCTCCCTGGTGTAAACCATACCGGTGGGGTTGTCGGGATTGATGATCATGATGGCGCAGATATTGGGGTTGTAGCGGACGTGGTTTTTCAGGTCTTCCATGTCCGGATACCACTTGTTGGCCGGATCGAGCTTGAAAAGCGACGGCGCCGAGTGGGCGTGGCCGATCTCTCCCAGGGTATGGGTGGTGTAGGAGGGCGAAGGCATCAGTACCCGCGCCTCGGCCCGCAGGGCGCCGTAGATTTTGGCGATGGCGTCGCCCAGACCGTTGAAGAAGATGATGTCATCCGGGGTGATCTGTGCGCCGCCGCGGGCATTGGTGGTCTCGCAGATGTACTCGCGGGTTTCCAGAACGCCGCGGGTGTGGCAGTAGCCCCAGGAATTGTTGTCCATGGCTGCCTTGGCTACGATTTCCTTCATCCAGGCCGGAATAACCTCACCCTTGACGATCGGATCGCCGATATTTTCCCAGTTGATCTTGACCCCGTGCTTCTGGAGTTTTTCAGCCACATTGACAATATTCCGGATTTCGTAGGTCAGTTCGCCTGTTCCCGGCGGCACCAGCTCGACTCTCATAACTCACACCTCATCCATTCTGATCAAAATTCGCCACGCACAAAGGCGCGGCAGGGGTTTCAGTTTTTATAATCCAGCCCGATCGTCAGGCGCCCATCCTCATCCCGCCAGCGCAGCCAGCCGATGGTGGCCTGATCGGGCAGCACCATGACCCAGTCATTTTCCAGCCTGAGCACCCTGAACGGCTGTTTGGGAGTCAGGGCAAGGCCCGGATTCTGTTCAGGCCGCTGATACAGCTGGTAATACTGTTTGCGAAGCCCCGGCAGCATCCGGCTGAAACGGCTTTTCAAAAACAGGTCCCAAGGCTGGAAATAATCCTTGCCGAGAGTATTTATCCAGGCTTCCCGGCCGGCGTCATCGTAGCAGACCTTGAGCCAGTTCCCCTTGCGGGCCATCACGATCAGCAGGATCTGATCGGTCTGCTTTCCGAAGATCCACTCATTGCCCGGCAGCGCCGCAGCTGTTGCGGTTCCGAGTCGTATCAGGCCCGGTTCCCGATACAGATGCATCGGCGGGGATACCCCCTGACCGGAATCCGCTCCGGGGAGAACCGCGACGCCGATACCGCTGTAAGGACGCATCTTGACCGGATTTGCCGCTAAACAGGTTGAGCACGGGATCGCCAGAATCAGCGCCAGCAGCAGGAGCGGCACACAGCGCTGTAGCATTTTAATCGAAAAGGCCACGCAGAGATTCCAGATATTCCGTAGAGCGCGGATCGCCATCGTCCGGCGACCAGTAGGCTTTTTCAGCCTCGGCCAGCGGCAGGTACGGGCCAGCCTTGGTTTCATAAAAAACCGTGCCGGATTGCAGGCTGATTGCCGTGTGATAAATCCCCCAGGGGATATCCACCGCAAGAGTGCCAGCGGCAATGGACAACAGCACCGTTTCAGCGACCGTGCCATCATCGTTAAAGGTCACTATGCCTAGTCGGCCTTTAAGCAGGATAAAGGCCTCGTCCTTTTCGGGATCAAGATGGCGATGGGGGCGGATGTACGAGCCGGGCTCAACGGCGTTCAGCAGGCGGTGGCAGCGGGATTGGTCACAGCGGTGAATATTGTGGTTCTTGCGCAAACGGGGTGACAGCAGAGCTTCGGATGCTACCTGTTCCAGAAGCGCGGCAGTTACTACGTTCATCAGCGATCAACCAGGGCAAACAGGTTGCCGTCAAAATCCCGCACCACGGCCATCTTGCCCCAGGGACTGGATTCCAGCGGCTCGACAAAGGTCGCGCCGCCGTTTTTCAGCTTTTCGCACAATTCAACGATATTTTCCACTTTGAGACTGATGCCGGTATGCCGGCCGACCAGAGCGCGGGCATCGTCGTGCAGCGCCAGCGAAACACCCATACTCGTCCCGGCTCCGGGAAAGAATTCGATGATCATCTCGCTCTGTCCGGCCACCGGCAACCCCAGCAGATCAACATAAAAGCTCCTGGCCTTGGCCAGATCGGTAACGAAAACCACGATATTTTTCAGTGCAGCGGACATAAAAACCTCTAAAATCTTGTAATTATTATTTCTGCGACAGGCGGTGGACGCACTCGACCATGAAAATAGCATTTTCGGGCGGTACCGTCGGCAGTATGCCGTGTCCCAGGTTGAAGATATGACCGGGGCGGCCGGCATTCTCGTCCAGCACCCGCTTGACTTCGCGCTCGATGATCTCTTTGGTGGCGAACAGCACGGTCGGATCAAGGTTGCCCTGCACCGCCATCTGCGGACCGAGCACATCACGGGCTGCCTTCAGGTCGGCATGCCAATCCAGCCCCATCACATCGCCGCCCGCCTTTTTAACGGTTTCCAGCATCGTGCCGGCTCCCTTGACGAAATGGATCACCGGTGTCTGCATCCGGTTCAGGCCGTTGATCAGTTTGTTCGTGTAGGGCAGCACATAGCGCTCGTAATCGGCCGGTGAAAGGATCCCGCCCCAGGTATCGAAGATCTGGATGCACTGGGCGCCGGCCTTGATCTGGGCGTTCAGGTATTCCATGCTCATCATGGTGATTTTTTCCATAAGGGCGGCGTAGATCTCGGGCGCCGCATACATCATGCGCTTGATCTGGGCAAAATCCTTGGACCCCTTGCCTTCAACCATGTAACAGGCCAGGGTAAACGGTGCCCCGCCAAAGCCGATCAGCGGCACCTTGGAAGCCAGTTCACGGCGCAGAATCTTGATGGTCTCCAGCACGTAGGGAACATCCTGCTCCATCTCCGGAATCCGCAACGCCTCCACATCGGCCATACTGCGGATCGGTTTCTCAAAAACCGGGCCGGGCACAAAATCCAGCTTCATCCCCATCGGCTCGACCGGAGTCAGAATATCGGAGAACATGATGGCGGCATCCACCCCCAGAATATCGACCGGCTGAATGGTTACTTCGGCCGCCAGCTCCGGGGTCTTGCACAACTCCAGAAACGTGCATTTGGAGCGAACCGCCATATACTCCGGCAGATAACGGCCGGCCTGGCGCATCAGCCATACCGGAGTACGATCAACAGGTTTGCCCCAGCAAGCGTCAAGAAATCTCATGTTCATTTTTGTCTCCTATGAATGCGTCCGAAAACGATTGGAATTCAACCAGCAAAGTGCGCCATACTAATTTTAACCGCCCGAGAAGTCAAATCATTTGAGGGGTGGACGGGCGCAGAGGAGCGTCAGTATTTTACTGGGAGCACTGCCGGGGGCCGCTTTGCTGTAGAGAGGAACTGCGGATTTCCGTTTGACCGCCGATTTTTGATTGGGGGCGGCCAGATCCTCCAGCAGACGAAATTCGCGCGTGGAGCACTTCAGTTCAAGCTGCTGCTGAACATGTTTTTCGGAGCCGGCCTCGAACTGGGCCGGCAAGGAATCTTCCCGGCGGACCCAGACCCGGACAAGATCTGCATCGACATATTCAACCCGCTGACGGTCATAATACTGCAGCGCGGAGATCGGCGCCCAGTTGATTCCCCGCTTTTCGATCGCCCTGACATCCAATGCCCGCGAACAGGCGGCGGAATTGCCCCCCCGGCAGGCGATTCCGAAATCATCGCCGGCCTGGCGGTATTTTTCAAAACCATAGTAGGCTTCGCCGCGCTGATAATGCAGTGTTGCAATCAGGCGGGCCGCCTCGGCCGGATCAACCTTGCGAACGCTTTTTTTCTGTTTTTTCTTGGCACTGACGGGGCGATAACGCGCCAGCGCCCGTTCAAACAGCACCAGCGCTTTTTTAAAGTCAGCCTCGGCCAGGACGTGATCATTGATCATGCGGTAATACTTGCCCCGCTCGGCATAGCCGATTCCCTCGTCCGGCAGCAGTTCGATGGCCCGCCCGACTTCCCGGATGGCCCCTTCGTAGTCATCGACAAAAGCCCGGTCATAGGAAGCGAGCAGATGTTTGGAATAGGTTTTGAACTGCAGGCGGTACTCGTCCCAGGGATCGGCCGGAACTTCCAGATCATAGGCCGCCTGGGCCAGCGAAACACAAAATCCGGACACCGTCAGCAGCAGCCAGAAAAGCAGAACCCGCACACGGCTCACGCCGCCTCCACCGTAAAACGCTTCCGTCCGTAGACGATCTGATCGCCGGGATACAGCTTGCGCCCCCGGCGGGTTTCCACCTGGCCGTTAACCAAAACAAGTCCATCGGCGATGATGATCTTGGCCTCCCCTCCGGAAGAGACGGCATTTTCCATCTTGAGAAAACTGTCCAGCTTTATGAATTCTGTTGTTATCTTCATCTATATTTCTCCACCTGCCTTTAATACAGCCACGCAAAATTGCCTTTTTTATACATCAAACATCGCGATGTAGTTATAAAAAAAGCCGCATCCGAAGATGCGGCTTTTTTTGAAACATTCTGAAAGTGGAATTACTTGGCAGCAGGAGCAGCTTCAACAGCAGGAGCGGCTTCTTTCTTTGCTGCTTTTGCTTTCATTGCTTTTTTGTGTTTCTTTACTTTCTTAACTTCCTTTTTCTCCACAGCAGGCTTGGCATCAGCAGTCGGAGCAGCAACAGCCGGGTGGCCGGCCGGCATTTCAGCGGCAAATACTACGGCGGAGAAAGACATGGCAACCAGGGCGGCAACGAGAGTGGAAAGAACTTTTTTCATGGGTAAAACCTCCAGAATGATTTAGTGAAGCTGCCTTTACTAAAAGCATATGCCGTGCCAAACAGCAAAATACACTTAACATACCAATAATATTGACTAAATATTTTCAACATATCCGGCACCAACGTATTTACTTCTCATCTGCTCACTACACTACCCCATTTGGGGTGGATCACGTTAAACCTGAACTTGTAAATCAGCAAAACACGAGGAATGGCGAGATTGCCCAATCTGCGGGAGCCTGGCACCATTGCCTTACCCTTTTCGCTTCCTCTTCCACAACTCCGCGCAGGGAGTCGGATTATCACGTACGGAGATGGCTTTCTCCGCTCCCAGGCCCAATATCCCTTCTTTGGCATAATCCAGTAGATAACCACGTCTTCTTCGCTGGACACAAGCCCCCAGTTTGCCCGCACTGTCAGGCTTCAGGTAGTCCTCCAACAGGGCACCGACAAATTCCGTTTCCGATTGTTCGGACTCGTCCAGGCGCAACGCCAGATCATAGCCGACCTCATCGTCGGGCACAAACGAGTCAGTGGCGTGATGCAGACAGGCCGCCGCCTCGACAATCCTGTCCATTTCCGTATCATGCATCAACAGATCAAGCACGGAATCAATGTAACCGACATCGTTTCTCTGGAAAATGATCCGGGCCTGTCTGAAATCATCCTCCGTCGGAGCAATGCTATTTCCCATTTCGTCCCGCACCCTGAACTTGGCATGAGTCGTCAAACTCTCCAGGCTTGAAGTAGAAACCAGCACTCCGCGTACACGAAACGTCCACTCTTGACCTTCATATTCCAGCAACTCGCCCTGTTCGCCAAGCTGCAAATCAACCACATGCGGCATGTAGATTGTGGAAACTATCTTGAAATCAGACCAGCCGCCCGCCGCGCCAATAGCCAAACCCTTTGGATCAACAAAACCGAAGGTCTGGGTCCTGGTTTCCCGGTCCAGAATCCAGATGATAAAATCGGGATAGAACCAGTCGGAATCATCCACCCGCAAACGGAATGAACGAGGATCTTTTTCGATATTGCGCTTGAACCAGAGTTCTCTTCCCTGCCAGATCAGTGGAGTTTTTTCACTCTTGGGATGATCCCCGGCGGGATAAAGCCGTTTTATCAGATGGCGGACGAAAAGCTCTTCGTTTATGTCCAACGAACCGGGGCCGGCACTGACACCGCCACCGGGAGTCAACAGCAGTGGCTGATAGACACTGCCCGGCGCCCAGACCTCGATCTTTCCCTGCGGATCAACGATGCAGGGGAGGTTTCTGATATCCGGACACTCCGGCGAAGAGCCGAACAGACCGGGCTGCAGCTGTTTTTTCTTAAGTTTCGGCGGCATAATCAAAGTCCTTGTAATATTCAACGGGGATTCCGCTCTGCTGTGCCTCAATCCGCGCGTTGCGGCTTCTCCGGTTTTCCTGCTTGCGATAGGCGCTTTCAAACAAACGGCGGACAATCGACGCGGCCATACGCTGAAGCCTGGCCAGGTCAGCCTCTCCGCTGATTCGCATGGCAGACGGCAGGCCGAAGATTTCGTAGCGGTTACTTTCCAGCGCCGCGCGGATGGCTTCCCGGTCAAAGGCAAAGTTCCACCAGCGCAGCGTACGTTTCATCTCCACCATCTCCCGATGCACGGCATCCAGATCAATGGCGACCAGTTGCTGCCGGAATATTGCCGTAATATCTTCCCCTGCCACCCCTTTTGACAGGGTGACACCGCCGCTCGTCAGACCGGTTGTTGTCACCGATGCGGCCAATGACAGTTTCACTCTGGTGAGCCTGGGCAACCAGCTTGCGCCTTTAGCCTCGACAACAAACTCGATCTTTTCCGGCGCAATTGCCCTGACAGATTTCAACGACGTTGGCAGCGGAAGGTTCAGGAATGTCGGGCAGTCTACATGTGTCGATACCGGTACTCCGTTGGCATGCAGATCATTCAGAAACGTTTCCAGGTAAGCGGAGCGCAGACCAAAGAGATAGGCGGTTTGCAGTGGTTTTAGAACAACAGGTGGCTTGGCGATGCGTTTACCGTCGCCATTCTTCCCGGCGAAGCGCACCACTCGTCCAAACATCTGAATAATCAACGAGCCCTCGCCCTGGCCGAGTCGCAGCAGAGTCAGGCTGGCAGCCCGGTAGTTGTCCCACCCCTCGGCAAAACGGCGGGAGCCGATCAGTATATTAACGCCCGAATCATTGCGGCCAAGATCTTCAAAGAGCGACGAGGTCAACACATCGTCCTCCACCAGCAAGTTCGCGCCTTCAAGCGCCTTTTTCAGACCGCCGGCATCACCCACGTTCACCACACCGAAATAATGAACATGGTCGCCACGTCGCAGGCCGATCCCCAATTCACCTGTCGCCGTTTTCAGCAGGCGCAACACCGGCTTATCGCCAGGCTGCCAGGCAAAGACATCGGTCAGAATCCGGTGAGCCAGCTCTTCCGTGGTTTTACCAACTACTGCGGCACGTACCTCGCGCGGCAGCAGATCGCAACCGATAACGGTACACTCCAGAACGTCATGCAGCCAGTCGACCAACTGCTCCCGGCGCTGGACGACCTCGGCAAGAAAGCGCAGGAAATCAATCACGTCGGATGTCTGTTCCTTGTCGCTCTTGTTGCTGCCGCCGATAACCGAAAGCCCCAGCAGCACCCACAACGGCGCTGCCACCTTCAATCCCAGTTCGGATGCCTGCTGCCGGGCTGCGCCACTGCGGTAGCAATCAACCTGATGCCAGAACGACAACAGGGCCGCCGTCATGGTTTGTTGTCGCACCGCCTGATCGGCCTCGCCACGTCCATCCAGCTTGACATGCCAGAAATCCTTACCGTACAGATCGGCATGAAAACAGTCATAAGCGTAATCAAAGATCACCGATTTGGCGTAGCGCCCAAAGGCATGTTCCTTTTCCGCCACCTGGCCGAAGGTCGCCGAAAACTCAATCAGCATGCCGCGATGACGCGGCTGAACAGCATCAATTCCCGCCAGATCCTGCTGCAGACGTTTCCAGACGCTTTCCTCCGACTTCTGCCCCTTGTGCCCCTCGTCCACGAAAACCAGATTGCGGCCATCCTCGAAAACGGTCATCGGGACCGTGACACCTTCGCCTTTTTTTGCATCAGACAGCTTGTTGATATCAAGGACAATCACCGTATCGGGTGACAAGCGCCCCAGGGCGGACTGGTCGCCATCCTGCGGATAGGCGAACACATCCCAGTGACCAACCTCGCGCAGCTTGTCGGCATGCTGCCGCGTCAGCGCCTCCGATGGAGTCACCAGCAAAATCCTGTCCCAATTATGATGCCTAAACAGCAGGGCCAGACAGGCATGCAGCACGTGGGTCTTGCCCGCAGCAGTCGCCATCCAGAAAGCGGCACACTGCAAATCGGCTTCGACAAACGGCTCCAGCGTTTCACCCGTGGGCGGGTGAGCTGTCAGCCACAGGTTCAGACGGCAGAGCAGCGCGGCGGCATCCATACGCTGGGCTTCCAGCCAGCAGACAAACAACAGCAGCCCCAGATACTGGGCATAGCGCGGCGCCAGGCGTACCTGGGCACAGGCGGTGCGAACAGAAGAATCAAAACGGGTGATCTGGTCAAAGTCGCCGCAGCAGACCGAATGCAGCGCCGCCAGGAAATGCCCCTCATCCAGCGCCTTTCGTGCGTCCAGGGTTTCCTCGGCCACGGCCAGCTGCCGCATGGCTTTTGACAGATCAATCCCCAGCTCAAAGGCCAGGGCGTCCCGCAGCATCAGGGCTGCCTTCAGGCGGGAATGACCGGATTGCTTTGCTTTGCTCATACCGACCGCCCTTCAAGCCGCGCACGGGCCAAGATCACCGCCTCATGTAGCTTGCGCTCCATTTCGGCCTTCGGCAGGGCTTCCGTCCAGTATGACGACACCTGAATGCCGCTTCGTTCGAGATCAAGCAGTTCGACGGTCTCGTGACGTTTTCCGGCACACAGAATCAGGCCGATGGGAGGCTCCTCGCCCGGCTTCCGCTCATACCGGTCCAGCCAGCCCAGATAGAGTTCCATCTGACCTTTATGCGCTGCCTTGAATTCACCGATCTTCAACTCAATGGCAACCAGACGCCCTAAATTCCGGTGGTAGAAGAGGAGATCAAGATAATGGTCGATGCCATCCACGATGATCCGTTTCTGTCGCTCCATAAAGGCGAACCCCACCCCCAGCTCCAGAATGAACGATTCCATTTCACGCAGTATGGCGGCTTCAAGATCCTTTTCAGCGTAGACGTCCTTGAGACCCAGGAAATCAAGGAAGTAGGGATCGCGAAACACGAGGTCGGGAGTTAGCTTGTCTGTGTCGCGAAGTTCTTTCAGCTCTATTTCGATGAGCTTCTCCGGCTTGTTGGAAAGTGCCGTACGCTCGAACAGCATGGACTGGATTTTCTTGTTCAGCGTACGAGTACCCCATTTTTCCAGTCGGCATAATTCAGCGTAGAAGTCCCGCTTCAACGGGTTATCAAGCCTGATGATATGCTGGAAGTGTGTCCATCCCAATTGTGCAATCAGCGATTGCACAATCTGCGGGTCAGGGTATACCTCAGCAAATCTGATCATTTGGAACAGATTTCGGCGACCAAAACCACGCCCGAATTCTACTTCCAATTGTGCAGACAGCGTCTGCACAATCTCCGCTCCATATTCCGCCCGTTTTTCTTTCATGACGTCACGTCGAATATGGTCGCCGACCTGCCAATACAGCATTGTCAGCCCGGCATTGACGGTTTGGGCAACCTGCCGACGGGCGGAGATAATAAGCTCCCGCACTTCAGTCAGCAACGGCTGGCCAGGGAGAGGAACAGGCGAAGTTGCTTTATTTTCCGCTTTTATAGCCTTGCCTGATTGTGCATTTTTCACCTTGGCCGCCATTTAGACCCTCCCGAACTGCCCGGCAAAAACCGTCTCAATCGCCTCGAAGCGCTCGCACCCCTCAAAGATCAGACTAGCCGGATCATTGGTCAGCACCCGGTCGGCTGGGTATTCGGCCAGCTTGACCTTCAGCCAGTCAGCGGAATCGGGTGCCGCGCAGTCACGGAAAAACACCGCCAACGACTGCTGCCGCCGGTCGCGCCCGGTCACCACCACCCCCTGCGGTTCGCGGAGCATGCGCGACACCTCAATCCCCAGCAGATAAAACAGGCTTTCCACCAGATCAACCGGCCGCTCCGGGGCATCGCCGCCCCCTTCCACCCGTTTCAGGGTATAGCCGAAGGGAGAAATAAAGCGATCAATGCCGCAATACAGGCCACGGCTGGCCTGCTCCAGGCGATAGCGCAGCCGCCAGGCCGGATCATCGAAGGGGAGTTTCGGAGAGTCGCTGGGGGATTCCATATCCAGGTTTTCCAAGGTGTCCTCGTACTGCTCCAGCGCCTGCACCCGCATGAAGAGGCCGGGACCGTCGAGAGCAACCGGTTTGCCGTTCTTCCAAAACCAGGCAGCTGAAACCCGTTTCACCCGCTGCATCAAAATGGGTTCAAAATGCCTGCCCCCTTCAATCAGCAAGACACGGCGGCGCTGGCGATCATCATGTTGTGCGCTTACCGCAGCATGAAAGGTTGTGCCGGAACCGCCGAAAAAGTCCATGACCCATTCGTCAGCATCGGTTGTTTGCAGGATGAAGCGTTCGATAAGTGTGGTTGGTTTTGGGTTTGGGAAACTTCGTATTTTACCTGTGAGATTTGTTAACTCTTTTTCGCCATCTGTATAATCAAGTACTATCGATTTCGAAACCTGCGTATCAACTTCGTGCAAAAATCTTTTAACTTGTGGAACTTTTGGCTTCTTGGGATTCCAATCACCCCAAACGATGCGATGGTCAGCATCCATCTCTTCAAAGGAACTTGACATACCTGCCGGACGTTCAGGCCATCGCCATCCAGATTTTGGATGTGGGCACTTTTCACCAGAAATTGGATGTTTGGGGCGGTAAAAACGATAATCAGGGTCTCCAAACGTATGGACACCCACTTTATTATCTGTACCACCACCTTTGGGAAAGGAAGAGTCACCTTCTTTCCAAATCCAAATTCTTGCCAACTTCTCTCTAGCTTCAGACTCCTGTACAAATAATCCGTGTTCATCCCGATACTCTGCATGCTGATAATTATAGAGCCCTTTCCAGGTATCCAGGCTTTTTTCGTATTCAACGCCCAGATCTTCAAGCTCGCTGCGTAATTCGTAACGATGCTTTTCAAACAAAGCTTTGATTTCCCGCTCAATTTCAGCCGTAGTTGGGTACTCAGAATTCAGACGCTCCACCAGTTCAAGCACTTCTGCGGCGCCGGGCTTGGGTTCGCGAAACATGCGTTCGTCGCTGCTAGCCGCAGCCAGGTCGCGGGCAAAAACCTCCACATACTCATGGTTGGTCGAGTACGTTGGCGACTGATTCTTGGTGGTGTTCTGCCCCCAGATAATCTCCTCCACCCGGTTATTGCGCCCGAAAGCGCGTCCAAGAGCCTCGGTCAGAGCATGTCGTTCCACATGGTCAATACTGGAAAACAGCGCGCCTTTGCGAGCCATGAAGGGAACTGCCTCATTAAGCCGATCCTGTATCATTGCCAGCCATGATGCATGAGGATAGGCATCTTTGTAGGGAAATCCATCGCCGCCGGTGTTATACGGCGGATCGATATAGCAGCACTTGACCTGATCGCGATACTTGGCCTGCATGGTATTGAGCGCCTGCCAGTTATCCGAATGTATCGCCACCCCGTCCAGAGCCTGATCCAGCCCCTTTTCGTGCGTAACAGCCGCCAGCAGCGCCCACCTGAACTCATCATCAAAATGCACCGTATCCACCGGCAGCGGCAGATAGCGCACCCTCGCCTGTGTCAGCAGATCACCCGGAATTTCCACCCGGCAGGCGGCAGCCGTGGCAATATCCCCCAGCCCCAGCGCCCGCCATTCCTCCCGTTGCAGCTCTATTATCCGCTCCAGATGCGTTTCCAGCCACTCCCGGCCGGCCAGCTTGTCGATCCGGTCCAGGGTGATGACGTAGCGAGTAGTAAAGACCAGCTTCTTTTTCTCCCAGAGCGCCTTCTGAAAATCCTCCAGCACCGCCAGAAAGTCGATGATCTGCTGCCCCACCCGGCGCACGATGCGCGCCACCTTGGTTACCCGCCGGGGCAGGTCGCCGTCGGCCAGCAGTTGGTCGGCGTCCAGCACCTCGGTTTTGATGAAAATATCCAGATCCTCGGCCAACGCCTCTTTTAAGCGCTTGTGAATGAAAAAATCGGACTGGTTGCGGGCAATGAAATGGTTCAGCCAGCGCTTGATCTCGGCGGCGTCTCCGCCGGACACTTTTTGCGCCGCTGCGGCGATCTCATCCTTCTGTTTATCGCTCTGCGCCCCCTTGAGATACTTCAGGCTGATTTTGAATATCCCGCCCTCACCCGCTGCCACGGTATCCAGCTCATAGTGGGCCTTGTCGCTCGGCTTCAATTCTGCCCGGGTCTTCTGTAGGCTGTCCGCCTCAACCGTAAACAACAACCGCTGACCCCTGATCAGCTTGACCGGGAAATCGGTGAAGATATCGCCGGACTTGATGTAGTACATGTCCTCGGTGGCCCAGTGAAACTCGGTATCCTCGCCGGTTGAACGGATGTAGCGACTACCGTCCCGCCCATAGCGGCGTTCGACGATGAAATCGCCGTCCTGGTAGTGGCGCGAGAAAAACTGATAAAGCCGATTGAGCACCTCGGCCTGATCCGTTGTGGCTGTTTTTGCAGCGGCCCTGTTTTCCAGGCGGCTGCGATAATCGGCCACCATCTGGGCGGTCGCCGGTATCTTCTCCAGTGACGCCAACAAAAGCTCGCGTTCCGGCAGATTCATCCCCGGCTTTATACCAAGAACTTTTTCCAATTCAGCAATCCGGTAGGTATCATCCGCCGTGGCCTCGTCATCAACAGAGGCAAAGGTTTCCGCCAATAAAGCTGATAACTGCCCACCCCGCAAAACCTTCTGTCCGCCCTCGCTGATAATTTCACCGATAAAATCACGAATTTCCCGATTCTGGCGGCGAATAATCCGATAGAGCCCGAAATCAAGGGCCTCGGCTTCATCCAGTTGAAACAGTTCGGTCATCAGTTCGATAAAGCGGTTTTCGGTCTGGTTTTGGGACATGATGAAATTCCTCGCTGTTACGGATGATTGCATAAATCCACTAAAATTACGAAAAAACCCGCCATCTCTAGCGGGTTTTCTGGCTTCATTATATAAAATTTGATCAAAGTTAAATGGCGGAAGAGGTGAGATTCGAACTCACGGAGGCTATTAACCTCGGCGGTTTTCAAGACCGCTGCCTTAAACCACTCGGCCACCCTTCCGTTTTCGGGGGATTCTGTATAGCACAATCTTTTTAAAATTTCAAAGATTAATGCTGGAACTACTTAACTATCCGTTCCAGGCCGCCCATATAGGGGCGCAAGGCGGCCGGAATCAGAACCGAGCCGTCCTCCTGCTGGTAATTTTCCAGAATCGCCACCAGCGTCCTGCCGACCGCCAGACCGGAGCCGTTCAGGGTGTGGACGAATTCCGGCTTGGCCTTTTCGTCCTCGCGGAAGCGGATCGATGCACGCCGGGCCTGGAAATCTCCGAAAGTGCTGCAGGAGGAGATTTCGCGGTAGCAGCTCTGCCCCGGAAGCCAGACTTCAAGATCGTAGGTTTTGGCAGCCGAAAAACCGATGTCGCCGCTGCAAAGCGCCATGACCCGGTAGGGCAGTTCCAGCAGCTGTAGAACTTTTTCGGCATGCCCCGTCAGCTTCTCCAGCTCGGCGTCCGATTCGGAGGGATGGACAAACTTGACCAGCTCGACCTTGTTGAACTGGTGCTGTCGAATCAGGCCGCGGGTATCCTTGCCGTAAGATCCGGCCTCGCGGCGGAAACAGGGGGTGTAGGCGGTATAGCTGATCGGCAGGTCGGTGCGCTTAAGAATCTCTGCCCGGTGAATATTGGTCACCGGAACCTCGGCGGTCGGGATCAGGAAGAACTCCGGATCGGTCATTTTGAAGAGATCTTCCTCGAACTTGGGCAGCTGGCCGGTGCCGGTCATGGAATCACGATTGACCATGAAGGGGGGCAGCACTTCCTGATAGCCATGCTGGTCGGTATGCAGGTCGAGCATAAAATTGATCAGGGCCCGCTCCAGGCGGGCACCGGCACCGCGGTAGAGGGTAAAACGGGCGCCGGTTATTTTCGCCCCACGCTCGAAGTCCAAAATGCCCAGTTCCTCGCCGATTTCCCAGTGCGGTTTGGCAGCGAAAGCGGGCGTTTGCGGTTCGCCCCACACGCGCACCTGGACATTGTCGCTTTCGGAAGTTCCAACCGGAGTCGTGGCATGCGGCAGATTGGGAATCGTCAGCAGAAACGATTGCAGCTTCTCTTCCAGCTGCTTCAACTCTTCATCCTGCTCCTTGATTTTCTGGGAAACAGCCCGCATTTCCAGGATCTGATCCTGAACCTGACTCTTGTCCTTGACGCGGCCGATATCGTCGGAAACCCGGTTGCGCTCGGCCTTGAGCGTCTCGTTTACCAGCAGCAGATTCCTGCGCTGGTCATCGAGCTCGCGAAAACCGTCCAGATAAGATGCGCCGCCACGGGTACGCAGGCGCTGTTCGGCCTCGTCCAGGTTATCGCGGATGAATTTCATGTCTAGCATGGGGAAACACCTTTATTTTTGGGGTTTAAAAGTGTATTTTTCTAACACTTGTACCACCTCACGTCAATCCAAAAGAGCCACAATGAAAGCTATCATAACCCGGATCCTGCTTACCTTATTGCTTCTGTGCATACCAATCTGCCTGTGGGCGGAAGAAATCATCATCAACGCGGTCGGCGACATCATGCTGGCCGGCAAATGGAAGCCGATATTGAGATCCAAGGGCTATGACCACCCCTTCACCGCTGTCAGGCCCGAACTGGCGAGTGGCGATATCAACCTGGCCAACCTTGAATCCCCCATTGCCACCGGCGGCAGCGAGTTTACCAGCAAGCAGTTCCGCTTCCGGGCTGAACCGGCTGTCGCCAAGGCGATCCGCCAGGCCGGCTTCAACTTGGTGACGCTGGCCAACAACCACAGCATGGACTTTGGCGGCGAAGCACTGGCCGAAACCCTGCGGCACCTGGACTCGGTCGGCATCGCCTGGGTCGGAGCGGGGGCCAACCTGGGCGAGGCCCGCACAATGGTGCTCTACACCATCAAAGGCAAGAAGATCGCTTTCCTGGGCTACTCGCTGACCCAGCCAATCGAGTTCTTCGCCAGCCAGACACGCCCCGGCACCGCCCCCGGCTACGAAAAGCTGGTGACGGCCGACGTGGCCAACGCCCGCCGGCAGGCCGACTATGTGGTCGTTTCCTTCCACTGGGGCAAGGAAGCCAGCGACACGGTGCAAGCCTATCAGCGCAACGCCGCCCACAACGCCATCAATGCCGGCGCGGATGTCGTCATCGGCCATCATCCCCATGTGCTGCAGGGGATCGAGCGCTACAAACAAGGCATCATCTTCTACAGCCTGGGCAACTTCGCCTTTGCCAGCAAGAGCACCACCGCCGACGTCAGCGCCCTGATCCGCCTGCGACTGGACGATAAGCAGCGGACTGCCGAGATCCTGCCACTGGATGTACTGCACCGCCGGGTCGGTTTCCAGCCTCGTCTTTTGTCCGGAGCCAGGGCCGATTCGGTCATCGAAAAATTGAGGGCGCTCTCAAGTCCGTTCAAAACCGAAATCCGGAACAAGGGTGAAAAATACCTGGTCAGCTTTTCGGGCGGCGACCGATGAAAATACTCCTTACCACCCTGCACGCCAAATACTCCCACGCCTCGCTGGCGCTCCCCTGCCTGGCAGCCGCCTGCCGCGACATTGCCGCTGCTGAAATTGTAATCCGTGAATGGACTGTCAACGAACCGCGCGAGCAGCTCCTGCGCTTGATCATGGCCGAAAGGGCCGACTTGATCGCCTTTTCCTGCTACATCTGGAATATTGAGCAGACCCTGCGGATTGTATCGGACATCAAAAAGATTGCACCACGCACTCTGATCGCGCTGGGCGGACCGGAGGCATCCTTCGGGATCTTTGAGCTGATGCACGCCAATCCGGCAGTTGATTTTGTCGTCAAGGGCGAAGGAGAACTGGTCTTCCGGCGGCTGCTGGAAACGCTTGCCGACACAGACCATCCCCAACCGGAGCAGAGCCTTGCGGAGGTACGCAACCTCTTCTTCCGCGACGGCGATGATATCGTGTCCGGGCCGCCCGGCAGAAACCAGATTGATCTGGATACGCTTACATCGCCCTTCGAGGTCGGTCTGGTGGATCTGCAAAAACCTCTGGTCTATTACGAGACATCACGCGGCTGCCCTTTTTCCTGTGCTTTCTGTCTCTCGTCGGTGGAAGGTACGGTCCGTTCCTTTGGCAGGTCGCAGATCGAAAGTGATCTATTGCGACTTATACGCCAAAATGTGTCGCAGATTAAACTGGTGGACCGCACGTTCAATTACGATGCCGTCCGGGCTAGTCAGTTGTGGGAATTCATCCTGAAGCACAACCGGGGCAGCCATTTTCATTTCGAGATCGCCGCCGACCTGCTGACCGACGACAATCTGCGGGTTCTGGCGCAGGTTCCGGAAAACACCTTCCGCTTTGAGATCGGCATCCAGTCAGCTTCTGAAAGCACGCTGGCCCAGGTCGGGCGCAAGGCAAACCTATCAAAGATCTATGATAACGTTCGCCGTCTAAAAAAAGAAACCAAGGTTGAACTGCACCTGGACCTGGTGGCGGGCCTGCCGGAAGAAGATTATGACGGCTTTTTGCGTTCGCTGCAGGCGGTGGCAGATCTGGAACCGGATGAGATCCAGATCGAACCGCTCAAGGTGCTGAAAGGGTCGCCGATGCGGGAAATTGCCGGACGCGAGGAATATGCTTTCTCCAGCCATCCCCCCTACACGATTCTCCGCAACCGCTGGCTGTCTTATGACGACATCTGTCGCATAGAAACCATCGGGCGTCTGCTGGATCTTTTTCAGAAACATGGCGGTTTCGGCACTGTATTTCAGTATTTGGAGAAACGGCATATAAGGTCCGGTATACTCGACGCAATGGCCCGCAAAGCCGGCAACGAAAATCTTTCCAGCTTTTCACGGCGCCGGGTCTATGAACTGTTTGCCGTTCTGGCGGAAGATCTGGTTGATGAAAACGAAAAACCCCGTCTTTTCGATGCGCTGTTCTTCGACTACTGCCGCAGCGAAATGCCGCTGATGGGCAAGCTCCCATCTTTTATTGAACAGCGGCAAAAAGAGTGCAGCTGGCCCGGACTGCGCGATCTGCCGGAGGGGCTTGATCTGCCGGCTGACTGCCGGATCAAGGCCTTCCGCCATAATTTTATCAATGATTACCGAAACGGGAAATGGGAAAAAGGCCCGACAACCTGCACGTTCGTCTACGTTTCGGGCGCCGGGCTGGGCTTGCGGGTACTGCTGGTATGAAATAAATTTAAAATCATTTACCACAGAGCCACAGAGAACACGGAGGAAAAACTCCGACTCAAACAACAGGGTAAAGAAGGTTTCGTTACTTTTATGATGAGTCTTTTCAGAAGTTCTCTGTGTTCCCTGTGACTCTGTGGTGCAAATATTTTTCAGATTATTTCTTCCGCCCCTCCCGAACCCGGAAACCTGCCTTTTCCCAACTGTTGACCGGTGCCGGCGGCGTTGTTTGTTTCTGCTGCGGCGCTCCCTTGGGGCGGGCCTGCTGCAGCTGCGGCGAAGCCTCCTTGATTGAAAGCGAGATGCGCTTGCGGGGAATATCCACCGCCAGCACTTTGACCTTGACCACCTGCCCGACCTTGACCGCCTCGCCCGGCTCCTTGATGAATCGGCTCGAGAGATGGCTGACATGCACCAGGCCGTCCTGGTGAACTCCGATGTCGACAAAGGCGCCAAAGGCGGCCACGTTGGTAACGGTCCCTTCCAGAATCATCCCCTCATTCAGATCGGACATCTCCCGGATATCGTCACGCAGTTCGGCGGTTTTAAACGCCGCTCGCGGATCGCGCCCCGGTTTTTTCAGCTCCTCGATAATATCCTTCAGAGTCGGCAGCCCCAGCCCTTCTGCGATGTAGCGCGACAGCTCGATCCGCTCCACGTTGGCCGGATCGGCCACCAGTTCGGCCACCGTGACTCCCAGGTCGGCCGCCATCCGTTCCACCACACCATAGCGCTCGGGGTGTACGGCGGTGTTGTCCAGCGGATCGGATCCTCGCCGGATCCGCAGGAATCCGGCAGCCTGCTCATAGGTCTTGGAGCCGAAGCGGGCCACCTTCTGCAGCGCCTTGCGGGTCGCAAAGGGACCATTCTGGTCGCGATGCCGGACAATGCCCTTGGCCAAGTTTTCGCCGATGCCGGAAACATAGGACAAAAGCGCCCAGGAAGCGGTGTTCAAATCCACCCCGACATAGTTCACACAGGATTCAACCACCGCATCCAGTGACTTTTTCAGGGCGGGCTGATCCACGTCGTGCTGGTACTGCCCGACCCCGATGCTTTTGGGATCAATTTTGACCAATTCAGCCAGCGGATCCTGCAGGCGGCGGGCGATCGAAGCGCCGCCCCGGATCGTCAGATCCAGATCGGGAAATTCCTCGCGGGCGATCTCCGAAGCGGAATAAACGCTGGCCCCGGCCTCGTTGACGATCACCACCGCCAGGTTCAATCCCGCCTCGCGCAGTGTTTCCTTGACGAACTGCTCCATCTCGCGGCCGGCAGTGCCGTTGCCGATTGCCACCAGCTGGCTGTTGCAGCGCTTGACCAGGTCGATCAGGGTTTGTTTGGCCTGGGCGAGCTTGGCGGCACCGCCGGCATGGGGATAGATGGTGGCGTATTCCAGCAGGCGGCCGGTCTCGTCAACCGCCGCCAGCTTCGAGCCGGTCCGCAGGCCGGGATCGACCCCCAGCACCCGGCAGCTGCCGGCCGGCGGGAGCAGCAACAGGTTGCGCAGGTTGTCGGCAAAGACCTTGATGGCGACCTCATCGGCCCGATTACGGGCCTCCAGCCGCAACTCCCCCTCGATGGCGGTTGCGATCAGACGTTTATAGGCATCCTCGGCCACCCGTTCCAGCAACCCGGTTGCGATCCCCTTGCCCGTGGCGATCCGGGATTTCAGGCCGGTCAGGATCGTATCAAGCGGGGCCTGAATCGCCAGATGCAGCACCTCTTCCTTTTCTCCGCGCCGCATGGCCAGCAGGCGGTGCGACGGCACACTTTTCAACGGTTCCTGATGATCGTAGTACATCTCGAACTTGGTGACGGCCTCCTTCTTGTCGCTCGCCACCCGTGAACAGAGCAGCCCCTCCTCCCAGGTCAGACGCCGCACAAAGGCCCGTGCATCGGCATCGTCAGCCAATCGTTCGGCCAGAATATGTCCGGCCCCTTCCAGTGCGGCGGCAGCATCCGGCACCTCACCTTCCGGATTGACGAAGGCTGCAGCCAACTCTTCCAGGCTGCCGGCTGCCACTCCTGCCGCCAGCAAATCGGCCAACAACTCCAGCCCGCGCTCCCGGGCGATGGTGGCCTTGGTGCGGCGCTTGGGGCGATAGGGCAGATACAGATCTTCCAGCTCGGTTTTCTGGCGGCAGTCAACAATCCGCCCCTCCAGCTCGGGGGTCAGCTTGCCCTGCTCGGCAATGCTTTTCAACACGGTGATTTTCCGTTCGGCCAACTCCGTATTATAGACCAGCAGCTCCTCCAGTAGCCTGATTTGAACCTCATCCAGCTCGCCGGTGCGCTCCTTGCGGTAACGGGCAATAAAAGGGACCGTGGCCCCCTCTTTCAGCAATTCGATGGTATTGGCAACCGAGGCGGCCGCCAGTCCGCTCTGCTCGACCAGGATTGCCAGAATCGGGTGAACGTCTTCGCTGCTAAACTGCATCAATTTTCTCCTGAAGGTATGGTTTATGTTGTGTAACCGTGTTAAGGCAGGCGCGGGGAAGGCGGGTTTCAGAATCCACAGGGCTCATCGTTCCATTGAACCGGTTCCATGTTCACTTTTTTACCCAGTTCGGCCAGCAGGGCATCCATATCCTCGACGAAACCGGGCATGATCGCAATGCGGATGATTCCGGCCTGGTTATCGACGGTACTCATGACATTCATCCCTTCGTAGGCTTCCAGGATGAATTTGAGGTAGACCATGTCGCGATGGGCGACCTTGAAGTAGCGGCAGATCATTGGCTGCATCCTCCCTGGATGGCCACCTTGCCGTCCCTGCCGGCAATCTCGCCCATGGAGAGTTCGCAAGCCGGAATAGTTGAAATCTCTTTGGCCGCCTGCCCCAGGGTAATGCAGCGTACGCCGTCATTTTTGAAGCATTCCAGCAGGCGCACGAAAGACGGGCGGATACAACCGCCCTCCAGTTCGGCATGAATCGTCATCACGTTGAGTCCTTCGTTCAGATTGTCGATATAAAAGCGGTGGATGTTTTCCGGTGTGATACCGTTTTCCCCCAACAGTTCATCGGCGGTCGGCAGAGTGGTCGGGATCTGCACGGTCCGGAAACGGCGCCCCTCCATGACCGGATAGAAAGGGTGCCTGCCGCGTCCGTCGCTGCAGAAGCTCAACCCCAGTGCGTCCTGCACCTCCAGCGAATCGGGCGAGACGGTCCAGCCCGGCGCGGCGGTGGTCACGGCGCGATGCCCCAGGATTTCCTCAAAAAGTGCGCTGGCCCGTCCCAGCTCCATGGCGGTCAGGTGTTTGGGAAACCAGGGCAGGTAATCGTGCCACTTGACGTGATCCCAGCTGTGGATGCCAAGCTCATGCCCACGGCGTTCCGTCTCGCGCAGCACATCCGGGAAATCGGAGGCGATCATCGGGGCCGGCAGCAGGGTGCCATAGAGCATGGTTTTGATGCCATACACGGAGGCAGCCTTGATGCGCAGCATTTTTTTCAGGAAACCGGGGCGGGTGAAGATACGCCGAATGGCCTTGCCGGAGTTATCCGGCCCCATGGAGAAATAAAAGGTGGCGGAAACACCGAAGCGCGCCAGATCCTCCAGCAGAGCCGGCACACCGTCCCGTGTCCCGGCGTAGGTATCCACATCGACCTTGAGTGCTACGGTTTTACCATTCATGCCGCTTCCGTTCCCCTGCTTTTGAGCTGACCGTGGAGTGTAGCAGTTTTGTACGTAGTGTAAACAGTAAATTATATTTCGTGACGCCATGCCGCAGACCTTCAAAACGGCTACAGACACCCGGGGAATCAACCGGAATGTACAGCAAAGATCAGTTCTGGAGAGAATTATGGCGGGCTGCGCTGCGCCTGACGACATATTTGCGAATCTCATCGGCAACCAGCAGCAGCAGGGCGAAGGGGATCAGCAGCAGCCAGACACCGGCGCTGATGGGTGAACAGCCGAAAATGGCGTTGCCGAGCAGGGTGTAGATGATCAAAGCGGCCAGAACCAGTTCAGTGGCAATACCAAGCAGCACCAGACGGTTGGACAGAAACCCCAGGAAAAAGATTGAAAGCTGCGGAGAGCGGCAGGTAAAAACATTGGCTACCTGGGTGGCGATGATGCCGGCCAGACAGGCCGTGGTGGCCTGCAGATAGAGCGTTGTAGTGGGCGCAAGGGATTGGGGCCAGCTCCAGCCGCCGCTGTACAGGACACAGAAATAAGCGCTCATGCCGGCCAGCGCCTCGAACAGCCCCAGAAAGAGATATGCCCTGACCAGCACCCCCCTGGTCAGCAGACGCTCCGTCTTCGGGCGCGGGGGACGCCGCATGATTTCAGGCGAAGGACGCTCCGAGCCGAGCGCCAGAGCCGGAAGCATGTCAGTGCCCAGATCGACGGCCAGAATCTGCATGATCGTCAACGGCAGCGGGATGCCGAACAGGATGTAGGCGATGTAGGGGATCAGCTCGGGGATGTTTGACGCAAAAATGTAGGTTATGAAATTGCGGATGTTTTCAAAGACGCTGCGCCCCTCCTCGATGGCATGCACGATCGAGGCGAAATTGTCGTCCAGCAGCACGATGTCGGCCGCTTCGCGGGCCACGCTGGTGCCGGAAAGCCCCATGGCGATGCCGACATGGGCTTTTTTCAGGGCCGGCGCATCGTTGACACCGTCGCCGGTGACCGCTACCCGGTGTCCCTGCTCGATCAGCAGACTGACGATATGCATCTTGTTCTGGGGTGACATGCGGGCAAAGATCAGATTATCCTTCTTCAGCTCCTGCCGCATCACATCGTCCGGCATGGCGGCACACTCCCTGCCTTCGATAATAACCGGATCAGCGTTGATCAGTCCGATTTTCCGGGCAATGGCGGCGGCCGTCGCTCCGGCGTCACCGGTAATCATGATCACCCGGATTCCGGCGCTGCGGCAGTCCCGCAGGGCCGGCGGCACTTCCGGACGGGGCGGATCCTCCAACCCCATGAAACCGGCAAAGGTCAGACCATCTTCCGGGACTCCCTCAGCCGGAAGATTCTCAAGCTCCCGGAAAGCCAACGCGATCACCCGCAGCCCTTCGGCCGCCATGATCCGCTGCCGCTCCGCCAATTCCTCCGTCGCCGCGCTGTTCAACGGGACGGCTGCAGTGGCACCGGCCAGGGCGCTGCAACGAGGCAGCACGCTCTCGCCGGCCCCTTTGACCAGAACAAACAGGCGCCCCTTTATCCGGTGAAGGGTTGCCATCCGCTTCCGTTCGGCGTCAAACGGAATTTCATCCAGCCGTTCTCCCGTGACGCTGCCCCGCTCCCGGGCATAGCGGAAGAGCGCCGTCTCGGTCGGATCTCCCCGAACCGTATCCCCCGACAACACGGCGTTATTGCAGAGCAAGGCGACGGTGCAGGCCATCCTGCCGTCATCCGGACTCCAGAGGGTTTTGGTTGTCATCAGATTCTGTGTCAGCGTGCCGGTCTTGTCGGTGCAGATCATATCGACCGAACCGAGTGCTTCCACGGCATTGAGACTTTTCACCAGGGCATTGCGGCGCGCCATGCGCTGGCTGGCCATGGCCAGTGACAGGGTCACGGTCGGCAGTAAACCCTCGGGAACCAGGGCAATGATGATCCCGATCGCAAACAGGAAGTTGTTCCAGAAGCCCTGTCCGAAGGCCAGTCCCACCGTAAAAAAGCAGGCCCCGCCGGCAACGGCGATGATGGCGACCGCACGGCTGACCCTACTGATCTCGGCCTGCAGTGGGCTGACCTCTTCCACCACACGGCCGGTTATGTGGGCGATTTTGCCGAACTCGCTTGCCATGCCGGTGGCATAGACCACGACAATGCCGGAGCCGCTGACCACCAGCGTCCCGGCAAAGGCCAGATTATGACTGTCCTCCATTTCTCCCTCGAACGGAGCGGCCGATAGCAGGCGTGAATCCGATTCACCAGTCAGGGGAGCGTTGTTGACCGTCAGCCGGTTCGACAGAACGACCCGCCCATCGGCCGGCACCTTGTCCCCTTCTTTCAGCAGAATCAGATCACCCGGCACAATTTCCCGCGCTTCAATCTCGCTTTCAGCTCCTGCCCGCAATACCGCAACCCGGAAGGGCAGCAGCTTGCGCAGCTCCTCAATCGCCTTTTCGGTACGGTATTCCTGAACAAAGGTGAACAGGGCATTGATAAAGATCACCGCCAGGATGGCGATGCCGAGCCGCACCAGCCCTTCACCGGGATGGAGGTATTCGGACAGGAAACAGAGCCCGGCCGCACACCAGAGCAGCAGCGCCAGAAAATGGGTGAACTGGGACACAAGCCTGGATGCCAGGGAGCGGACATGCATCTCGCGGATCTCGTTGACCCCGTACTCCCCCAGGCGACGCTGTGCCTCGGCGGCGCTGATCCCCTGCGGGGAGCTGAAGAGGGTTGCAAAGACGTCAGGAATGGAGAGCGCCTGGATCTTCACGACGATTCCTTCAGCGGACGAAACAGGATCGCATTGCAGGGGGGCTGGCGCATGACATCCCCGGCCGGATTGCCGAAGAACAGTCGCCGCAGGGCGCCCCGCTCGCTGGCCTCCAGCACGATCGCCCGAGCAATAGAACCCGAGCCGCTGCGTTCCAGAACCGGCAGATGATGCTGGCGCAGTTCATTGCGCAGCCTGGCGCAATCATCGGGAAGATCCGCTTTTCCGGGCGCGGGGCGATGAAACAGCGTCAGCCGGGAATGGAAGCCTTTTGCCAGGGCAATCAGAAACCTGACGCGCGCTTCCCGGTCACTGATGACAGCGGCCACCGGCACCAGGATGTGGCGGGGATGGGGTTTACCCATATGCATGATGCGGGTAACGGCCAGATCGGCCCGGATCGTTCGCAGAAACTGGTGGGTGGTCTGGCGCTGCAGGGGATCCCCATAGCGTTCGCCGGGGGTCAGGGGATAGAAGACAAGATCGGCGCCTTCGGCCAGAACCCGGCGGGGCAGCAGCCGGGTCAGCGTACCGGTTTCGGAAATACGGGTGACCGCACTCCCGTGCAGCAGAGCTTCGGCATGGAGATGATCCAGGTGGCGCTCCGTCTGCCGGGCGACGTTCAGGTCGCCCCCCTCGGACAGAGCGCTGTACAGCACCAGCTCCGCCCCGCCCGCTGCGGCCAGCGCCAGGGCATAACGTGCGGACACGGTGGAGCCGCTGTGTTCGTTGACAACGGCCAGTATTGTGCGATAAGCCATGGGCAGGCTCCCATCGTCCGGCCAGCAGCACTCTTACGCTGCGGAAACGAGTCCGATTCAGCCGGGAAGATCAACCCCAGGGTAATGCTTGGCCAGGCAGGCCGGGCAGATTCCGTGACTGAAGAGTGCGTCCGAGTTTTCGGTGAAATAGGACTCCAGCTGCTGCCAGGATTCACTATCGTTACGGATGCTTTTACAGTGCATGCAGATCGGGATAATCCCTTCCAGCCGCTTGACACGAGCCAGAGCCGCTTCCAGCTCTTCCGTCCGGCGGGCCAGCAGATCCCGCTGCTGCCTGACAAGGTCATTGCGTTCCTTCAGCTCAAGGTGATTGCGCACTCGCAGCTTGAGCAGAACGAAATTTACCGGTTTTGCCAGGTAGTCTATCCCCCCCAGCTCCAGCCCCCTCATCTCCCCTTCGGCCGAATCCATCGCTGTCAGAAAAATAATCGGAATATCGGCGAATGCATCATCGGCCCTGATAATAGCACAGACGTCAAAACCGTTCAGATCGGGCATCATCACGTCCAGAAGGATCAAATCGGGACGGTTTTCCTTGAGCTGACTGATGGCATCATAACCGTTTTGGGCCGTGATAATGGAATACTCTTCCTTGAGTGCGTCTTTCACAACCCGGATATTTATCAATTCATCGTCCACTATCAGTATTTTGAAGCGTTTATCCATGATTGCCCTCCACGGCGGCAGCACCTGTTTCCCGGGCCTCTGGCACGACCCGCTTGATCTCGCTGACCAGCTCCCTGATATCGAGCGGTTTTGAAACATATCCATCGAAGCCCGCTTCCAGAAAGTGCTCCTTCTCACCACGCCGCGCATAGGCGGTCAGGGCAATCACCGGCTGGCGGCGCTCTCCGCCCTGTTCTTTCCTGCGGATCTCGCGCAGCGCATCCTCCCCGTTCATAACCGGCATCTGGATATCCAGCAGTACCAGATCAAAGTGATCATGCTCAAGCTTTTCAAGGCATTCCCGGCCATTCTCGGCCACGGTGACGTCATGCCCCAGCTTCTTCAGCACTACCGTTCCGAACTTGATGTTGATCCGGTTGTCCTCGACAAACAGTATCCGCAAGGGTGAACCATCCCAAACATGTGACGCTGCAGTTGTATCGTCCGTCACCCTGTCCGGCTCCCGGCTGACAGTAAACGGAATCGTAACGGTGAAGCAGCTTCCGGCGCCCAGCGCGCTTTCAAGGTGCAGAGTCCCGCCCATCAACTCCGCCAGGCGACGGCTGATCGTAAGGCCGAGTCCGGTACCGCCGTACTGGCGGGTAGTCGAACCGTCCGCTTGCACAAACGGCAGAAATATCTTGTCAAGTGCATCGGCTGAAACACCGATGCCACTGTCGCGGATTTCGATCTGAACCAGCACACTGGAGTCGAGCTGCTCCAGCACATGTGCCGAAATCCTGATCCCGCCCCGGGAGGTGAATTTGATCGCATTACCCAGCAGGTTGAGCAGAATCTGTCTTACCCGCAACTGATCACCAATCAGAACGGAAGGGATCCCGGCTGCCAGTTTCAGTTCCAGAGCGAGGCCCTTTTCCTGGATAAGGGATTTTTGAGTCAGGACGATATCGTTGATGCACTCCTGCAGACTGAAGCGGGCCAGATCCAGATTGATCTTGCCGGCTTCTATTTTGGAAAGGTCAAGGATGTCGTTGATAAGCGCCAGCAAATTATTGCCGGAGAGCTTGAGAGCACTCACAAACTCGCGCTGTTCCGCACTCAAATCGCTCATTTCCAGAAGCTGGGTCATGCCGATGATACCGTTCATCGGCGTACGGATTTCATGGCTCATGTTGGCCAGAAACTCGCTTTTGGCGCGGTTGGCGGATTCGGCCTGATCCTTGGCGATCTTCAGATCCTCCTCCTGCTGCTTGCGGGCGGAAATATCCTGATGCGTTCCCGACATGATCAGCGGCAATCCGCTTTCAGTCCGGGAAGCGACCTTGCCGCGGTCCAGCACCCAGACCCAGTGTCCGTCTTTGTGCCTCATGCGGCATTCATACTCGTAACTTTCCAGTTCGCCCTTGAAATGTTTTTCAAGCAGTTCCCCGGAAATTTTGAGGTCATCAGGATGAACCAGCTCCGTCCAGGTCCGGATGCTGACCGGTTCCAACTCGGCCAGACGGTAACCGACAATCTCGGCCCAACGCTCGTTGAAAACCGTCTCGCCGGTCTGAACGTTCCACTCCCAGGTTCCGACGTTGGTGCCGGTGATGATGTCGGCCAGCCTTTGCTTCTGCTCCTTCAGCTCCGAGGTGCGCTCTTCGACCTTCTGCTCCAGCGATTCGTTGATCTGGCGGATTTCACTGAACTGCCCCTCCAGAAATTCCGCCATCTGCCTGAAGTTTCCGATCAGCTGTTTTGCCTCGTATATTCCGCTTTCAGGCCATGAAATCGTTTTGCCTTTTGCCGCCAGCCTGGAGGGAAGGTCGCGGGTAATCTGGCGCAGGTTTTCGATCGTCCCGATGATCCTGCTGCTCAAAATCTCGGCCAAGACCAGTGATACCAGCAAGACAATAAACAGCAACGACAGCTTACCGGCGTAGTTGTTATAAAGAACTTTCTGAAACGGGCCCACCGGCTGTTCCAGAACCAGCTTCCATTCCGCCAGGCTGCCGATGGAAGTTTCCACGATGTAAAATGAATGTTTCCAACGTTCCGAGATCGTCGTGTTGGGGGGAACAACCGGCAGCCAGCGACTGATGGTCGCATCCAGAACTTCGAGTGTCCCTGCGCCGCGATTGAGCGGCGCCATGGCCTTCTGGCCCGGTCGATTGGACATTATGACCTGGCCGTTTTTGTCCACCAGGCTATAAAACAGGGCGCTTTCTGCGGTACTCTTTTCCAGATGTTCCCTGACCTGTTCCAGAGATAGAATTCCGGTTATGTAGCCGCCGTACGAGCCATCGATCACCACCGGTGCAAGCATCGACACCATCGGCTTGGGTGTGCCGATTCTGCCCATGACGACTTCTGAAAGCATCGGCTTCAGGGTTTGTTTAAGTCTGGGGATAAATGGACGATCGGCAAAGTTTTTGCCGATGTTGCTGTGCCCCAATTCGTCCACCAGCGGAAAATAAGCCGTGATGGTCGCCTCCCTGTCCAGCAATCCGATCCGCAGAAAATTGTCATCCGATTTTCTGGCCTGTTCCAGATGGGGCTGCATCTGCTGCGCTGTGTGTGAAGCTGCCATTTCAGCCAGATTGATAATGGCTGTTTTTCTGTTTGAAACCCAGGTTTCCAGGATATGGGCCAGACGCACCTTATTCTGCATCAGAGAGGTGCGAATCCTGAGATCGGTTTCAGCAAAATCGGTTCGGCTGCCAACCCCCAGCAGGATCAAGGTCGGACACAACACGAAAAAAGCCAGCAGGTTATAGACAATCTCGCGGTATGAGATCAGTAATGTGCGACTCCGCAAGGCGTATCCGCTAAAGATCATCCGGGCGACAAGGGCATTGGCAATTCCGTTTACTGCCTGCTTGGTCATGATGATGTAGGTACTGCCGAGAGGCGCATGCATAACCAGATGGTAAAAGATGAACACCAGCGGCATTCCGGCCACCAGCCAGTAGAGCGAGTCAGCCAGAACCAACCCTGTCCTGCGCCGCCTGATCAGCCAGCCCACCACCGCCACTTCGGAGGTCAGAATGATGATGGCGTAGGGATGATTCCAAAGAACATAGGTGTAGAGCGAGATAGCCGCAGCCGCCAGGATGCCTCGCCCAAGGCCGAAGAACTGCAAAGCCAGCATGGCGAAGATGCTTCCGAACAGGAAATCTATATTCAAAAAGATAGGATACTTGAAATAGTTGCCGGCCAGACCGGCAACGATCAGGGCAAGCAGCAGAGGGACTGAATAATTGCGATAACCTGTTTCGCTGGCTGGTGCAGAGCTGTCCATAAAAATCTCCGGATCGAGTGGATATGCGCCTGGTGCGCGGCGGGCATCAGACAGTCGCCATGCTTTATTAATACCACTAATACCGGAGTTCGCTTGATTTTCTTGACACAACCTTCGAAAAGCGTATAACAGCCCCAAAAGCAGCCGAGATTCGTCCACAGGGACGAATGCGGGGGACCCAATCAACAGGGGCGTATTCCGGCAAGCGCCGGATAGGGAACTTCCAATCCCGAGCCCGTCAGCTAACCTCGTAGGCATCTGGAAGGGCGCGACAGCGGACTTAAACCGCCGGTTCATGCCGGCGTTTTTTATTTTTAGCTGTCAGCCCTGCACACAACCGTGCAGGAGGCACACCATGAAGCAGCACCTAGCTGGCTCCTACTGGGGCGGAATCGTCAAGGCACTGGGACTGGTATTCGGCGATATCGGCACCAGCCCGATCTACACCCTGACCGTTATCGTCACCCTCACCAAACCATCCCAGGACAACATCTACGGCATCATCTCCCTGATCGTCTGGACCCTGGTGACCCTGGTCATGGTCGAGTACGCCTGGCTGGCCATGAGTCTGGGGCGCAAGGGGGAAGGCGGAACCATTGTTCTGCGCGAAATCCTGGTCAGAATGATCAAACCGGGACGCACACTGGCCTTTGTCACCTTCCTTTCCTACATCGGCATCTGCCTGCTGATCGGTGACGGAGTCATCACCCCGGCCATTTCGATCCTCTCGGCCGTGGAAGGCATCGAGCTGATACCGGGACTGGAACACACGCCGCAAAACATCCTGATCCTGATCGCCGCCATCATCGCTGTCGGACTTTTCATCTTTCAAAACAAGGGCACCGATAACGTGGCCCGCGCCTTTGGACCGCTGATGGTGATCTGGTTCGTATCACTGACCCTCTCGGGCGTCTTTTCGATCATCGATCACCCGATCGTTCTCAAATCCTTGAATCCCTGGTATGCCGCCCGCTTCCTGTATGATAACGGTCTGGCCGGCTTCTTCGTCCTGTCCGAGGTTATTCTGTGCGCCACCGGCGGCGAAGCGCTGTATGCCGACATGGGGCACCTGGGAAGAAAACCGATCGTGCGGGCCTGGTATTTCGTCTTCGCGGCTCTGGTGATCAATTACCTGGGACAGGGCGCCTACATCATCACCCACCCGGACGCCAAGAACATTCTGTTCGGGATGGTCCGCAACGAGGCCGCCCTGCTCTACATACCCTTTTTGATCCTGACGATCATCGCCACCGTCATCGCCTCGCAGGCGTTGATCAGCGGGGTTTTTTCGATCGTCTACCAGGGAATCACCACCCGCATCCTGCCGCTTTTGAGAGTCGATTACACCTCCACCCACCTCAAGTCCCAGATCTACATCAGCTCGATCAACTGGGTGTTGCTGGCGGCAGTGATCATGATCATGCTGGTTTTCCGCAAATCCGAAAACCTGGCGGCCGCCTACGGACTGGCGGTGACCGGCACCATGACCATCACCGGCATCATGATGACCATGATCTATGCCCATACCACCAAAAAATGGAAAGTTCCGATCGCCCTGCTGGTCACAGCAGCTGACCTGGTCTTTCTGATTGCCAATCTGAACAAGTTTCCCCATGGCGGCTACTGGTCGATCATTCTGGCGGCGGTGCCGTTCGTTACCATTATCGTCTGGACCAAGGGGCAGCGGGCACTGTACCGGGCTCTCAAGCCGCTGGACTTCGACACCTTCGAACTGGCCTACGAGCAGATCTACGCCAAGGACAAAAACATCCCCGGCACCGCTCTGTTCTTCGTCAAGGAATGGAGTGTTATCCCTCCTTATCTGGTGCATTGCATCATCCGCTCCAACATTATTTACGAACGCAATGTGCTGATTTCCATCATCCGCACCGATGAACCCTACGGACTGGAAACCGTTCTGAAGACTGCCCTGGCGACCGGCCTGGATGCAATAGAGATCAAAGTCGGTTACATGGATATTCTGGATATTGAAGCGGTTCTCAAGTCGAACGGGATTACGGAAAAGGTCATTTTTTACGGGATAGAGGATATTGAAACCAGCAACCTGGCCTGGAAGCTGTTCTCGACCATCAAGCGCCAGACACCAAATTTCGTGCAATTCAACAAGCTGCCGGCCGCCAAACTGCAGGGGGTGGTGACGAGAGTCGAGATGTAGCGCTATCTTTCTGAATCCCGCACGGGAACGCAAAGAGCCCGGAGTTTGCAGCTCCGGGCTCTTTGCGTGTTTACTGAAATCGGATCAGAACCTTACCTGCACCCCGTAAGGATCCTTGATCTCTATCTTCGGGTCAAACTTGATTTTCTTTTCGCCCCGCTGGTCAACATACTTGTTCAGTTCCAGGTTCACCGTCAAAGGCACATCCACGCCGGCCTTGGCCAGAGCCTGCCTGAGCAGCGCTTCGGACTTGGCGGCAAAAGCGATGGCATCTCCCAGCACCCGCATGGCCTCGGTCGGATTGTGGAAGCCGACCGAGTTTTCGGCGCCAATGAAGACGCAACGGTAGAAGGCCTCCTCATAGAAATCCTTGGCCCGGTCATACAGTGCCTTGTCAATGGTCTTGCCCTGGGCCTGCTGGGCATGAACGGTCTCGAACAGCTTGGCGACCGTAGCGGTAGCATAGCCGGAGCGGAGCATCAGCGAAGCGGTGCGATCCTGAATTGCCGTGACCTGCTCACGCAGCCATTCCGCTTTTTCCGGATGACACTGGGTGCAGGCCTTCATGTCCCCCTTGAGCGGACTCATGACGCGGTGGTCGGAAGCTTTGAAGGCGCCCACCCGGGTGTAGGGCATATGACAATCGGCACACGAAGCGGCGGCTTTCCAGTGAACACTGTTGTTGGAAAACAGCTCGAACTCCGGGTGGCGGATGAAGCCGAGCTTGAAGCCGGTGACACTCTGTTTCCATTCGCCGTAGGCCGGATCGCTGCGGATCTTCTTGATGATATTCTCGATGCTGATAGTGCCCCATTTACTCCCCTGCCAGGGAAAGAAGACTCCGACGGACTTCATGTCCTGATCCTTGGGAATATTATAAGTGACGTGACACTGGGCGCAGACCAGGCTGCGCATATCCTGGCGGGACAGCTTTGCCCGATCCACGCCCATATCCTTCAGAGCCGCTCCCAGAGTAAATTCGCGGCTGATCTTCAACGACAAATCCTGGTTGTTGTGGCAGTCAATGCAGGCTACGCCCAGGGTTTTGTGGTTTTCCGGTATCTTGGCCAGCACCTCCTTGAACGGTGTTTTGTAGTACGCTGCGCCCATCTCTTTCTCCAGTTTGGGAGCGTAGGGTGTTTTGCAGGTCAGACAGACGCCGCCGGCCTTGATCCTGGAAGAATCAACCTCCAGCTGATCCCGAACCATGTTCGCGTGTCCCTTTGGCTCGTTATACTCTATGCCAAATCCCCAGCCATTGAACAGCAGCGCCATATAGGGATATTCGGAGAGTTTGTCGTAGGTGATCTTGTCGGCGTCAAACCCTTTCTTATACCTGCTTTTGCCGGGCGTTTCCGGCTGCTCGG
Organism: Deltaproteobacteria bacterium; assembly: GCA_021850095.1. GTDB lineage: Bacteria > Desulfobacterota > Desulfuromonadia > Geobacterales > Pseudopelobacteraceae > JACRCG01. Next base: position 18,016 of record JAJZRX010000008.1, on the reverse strand, counting down.
TTTTTTTCCACATCTCGAATTGGGTCGGAAAGGCCTTGCCCCAGTTGGCCGGCTCAATGTCCCCGTCGGCGATCTGTACCGCCCTGACCGGTTCCGCCTTTTTTGGAGCGCAGCCCCAGATTGCCGGCAGGGCGCTGACTGCGGCTACGGCAACTAACAGCATAAACGGCTTGATTGTTTTCATCTCCAGCTCCTCCCTATAAGGTTTCTATCGCGGCATTACGAGTATGGGTCACCCAACGGTGGCAGCCCCAGCAGTTTCGGGATTGGTCGGTCATCATGACGGTCGTTTCGTGACAACGGACACAGTTTTCGCGCAGCACCTGCTCTCCATGGGCAGAAAGCATGATCCTGTCCGGAACCGTACCGGAGTAGAAAACCAGAACGTCCTTCATGCCGTCTATTGATTTCCAGAGATAATGCACTCCTGCGTTACCGTTGGGCAGATGACAGTCGACACACTTGATCCTGCGGTGTGCGCCGGTGTGAAACCAGGCTTCGTACTGGCTTTCCATGACATGGCAGGTTGCGCAGTAGTCGGGTGTGGATGTTTTGGCCAGCAGCTTGGGCGGACCGAAGAGAACAAAGAGAAGCGCAACTGCAGCGAGCATTGCCGTTCCGAGGGCAATCTTCAGATAGTTTGCTGACTTTGTGGTCATTTTCCCCGTCACCCCCTTTTGCTTAAATTTTTTCTAATAACACTATCTCAATGCTATTGATTGTCAAGTGGCCGAAGCAGAGAAATCGGGAAGAGAGCGCTAACGAAATAATCAATGAAAAACCGGCGGCGACGTCCGGCAAGAGTAAACCGGGGATATGAAGAGACTTGCTGCAGAATTCTTCCAGTGGCAATACGCTCTAAAATGAGATATAAGCGAGGCGTTGAAAATATTGCTGTATTTTTTACAAGGCAGGTCATATGACCCAAAAACACGAAGATTCCTTCTGGGGCGGTATCGTCAAGGCCTTGGGCCTGGTATTTGGCGATATCGGCACCAGCCCGATCTATACCCTGACGGTTGTCTTTGCCATGACCAAACCGACCGTGGCCAATGTCTATGGCATTCTCTCGCTGGTGTTCTGGACCATGACGATTCTGGTTACGGCCGAGTATGCCTGGCTGGCCATGAGCCTGGGCAAAAAGGGCCAGGGGGGTGAAATCGTCCTGCGGGAGATCATCATCAAGCTCTTCAAGAAGGGGCGCGTTCTGGCTTTTGCCGGTTTCCTCTCCTTTCTGGGGGTTTCATTGCTGCTGGGTGACGGAGTCATCACCCCGGCCATTTCGATCCTCTCGGCGGTGGAGGGTCTGCTGCTGATCCCCTCCCTGGCGGCCACCAAGCAGTCGGTGCTGGTTTTTATTGCCGCCCTGATCGCCTTCACCCTGTTCTTCTTCCAGTCGCGCGGCACCGATAAGATGGCCGGCATCTTCGGGCCGATCATGCTGGTCTATTTCGGTTCTCTGCTGATATCGGGACTGATCTCCATCTCCGGCACCCCCGGCATCGTTTCGGCTATCAACCCCTGGCACGCGCTGGAGTTCTTCCGCCAGAACGGCTTTGCCGGGTATATCGTGCTTTCGGAAGTCATCCTCTGCTCCACGGGCGGCGAGGCGCTGTATGCCGACATGGGGCATCTGGGTAAGAAACCGATCATCCGGGCCTGGTACTTCGTCTTTGCGGCCCTCTACCTGAACTACCTCGGCCAGGGCGCCTTCATCCTGCGCAATCCGGAAGCCAAAAATATCCTCTTCGCCATGATCCAGAGCCAGTCCCCGCTGCTCTACATCCCCTTCCTGCTGCTGACGATCATGGCCACCATCATCGCTTCCCAGGCCATCATCAGCGGCGTTTTCTCCATCGTTTACCAGGGCATAACCACCCGTCTGATGCCGCTCTTCAAGGTTGATTACACCTCCAGCCAGATCCAGTCACAGATCTATATCGGCGCAGTCAACTGGACCCTGATGGTGGCGGTCATCTTCGTCATGTTCTTCTTCCAGAAATCCGGCAACCTGGCGGCGGCCTACGGTATGGCGGTAACCGGTTCCATGACCATCACCGCATTGATGATGATCATGGTCTTCTCCCGCACCACCAAGAAGTGGAAAGTCCCGATCGTCGTGGTGATCGCGATCATCGATCTGATCTACTTCACCTCCACCTTTTCCAAGTTCCCCCACGGCGCCTACTGGTCGCTGATCCTGGCATCGATCCCCTTTGCCACGATCATGATCTGGACCAAAGGTCAGCGCGCTCTTTACCGGGCACTGCGTCCGCTGGAACTGGACATCTTCATGCTTTCCTACGAGCAGATCTACGCCAAGGACAAGAATATCGCCGGAACAGCGCTCTTCTTCCTCAAAGGACTGGATGTGATCCCGCCCTATATCGTCCACTGCGTAATCCGCTCCAACATCATTTACGAGCGCAATATTTTCATTTCGATTGTCAGAACCGACGAACCTTTTGACATCCATTGTCATCACAAGAAGGATGTGGGCACCGGACTGGAGTTTTTCGAGATCAACGCCGGCTACATGGAGGTGCTGGACATCGAGAAGCTGCTCAAGTCCAACGGCATCAGCGAGAAAGTCATTTTTTACGGCATCGAGGATATTGAGACCAGGAATCCGGTCTGGAAGATGTTTGCTCTGATCAAAAAGCTGACCCCCAACTTCGTGCAGTTCAACAAACTGCCGGCGGCCAAGCTGCAGGGGGTCGTTACGCGGGTGGAGATGTAGGCACGGGAGGAGTGAAACGGCTGCCCTGGCGTGCCCCGCGCTGCAGCATAACCGCATCGATCAGATTGAGGACTTCGAACTTCTTGAGCGACCAGAGCGGCGCGATCAGATGATCGTGTCCGCCGTCGCCGGTCAGACGATGGATCAGAATCCGCGGATCGAGCAGTTCCAGAAAATCGCACACCAGCCCGGCGTACTCGTCCCGCCCAAGCACCTCAACCTCGCCCCGATGGTGCAGTTCCGCCAGCCGGGTGCCTTTCATGACATGCAGCAGATGCAGCTTGACCCCGGCCACTCCCAGACGATTCAGTTCCCCCGCCATGGCCAGCATATCCTGACGGGTTTCTCCCGGCAACCCCAGGATTACATGGGCGCAGACCCGCACATCACGGGAACGTGCGCGCTGAACCGCATCAACCAGGCAGGCGTGATCGTGTCTGCGGTTGATGAACCGGAGAGTGCTGTCGTGCATGGACTGCATCCCCAGCTCCAGCCAGAGATAGGTACGACCGGAAAGCTCCCGCAGATAGTCGAGAACGTTTTCCGGCAGACAGTCCGGTCGGGTGGCAACAATCAGGCCCACCACCTCCGGAACGGCCAGGGCTTGCTCGAAAAGCTCACGCAGCTGCTCCACAGAAGCATAGGTGTTGGAATAGGCCTGGAAATAGGCGATGAACCGGGATGCCCGGTACTTGCGGCGCATGATCCGCTTGCCGTCTTCCAGCTGGGCTTGAATGGGTAAATCGCGCAGGATGCCATGGGAACCGGAACCGTTGCCGCCGCAGAAAATGCATCCCTGCGTATCCAGCGAACCGTCGCGGTTGGGGCAGCTGAAACCGGCGTCGACGGATATGCGCTGCACCTTGCAGCCGAACACCCGTTTCAGTTCAGCGGAAAAGCTGTTGTAGCTTTTTGATTGTGACATCATAAACCCCGGATAAACAAATAGAGCGGCATCGCTGCCGCTCTATCAATACACTTCTGTATCCCAGTCTGAAATTATTTACGGACGTTCTTGCCGGCGACCTGCATGCGGATAATCGAACGCTCCAGGGCTGCTTCGTAGATCTTGAACTGTTTGTCTTCCGGAGTGAGCTTCTTGAGAGCCTCCTCGGCCCGGCTTTGAGCGGCCTTGGCGCGTTCAACGTCGATATCTTCAGCATACTCGGCGGTTTCGACCAGAACAATGATCTTGTCGTCCTTGACTTCAAAGTAGCCCCAGTTGAGCGCCATACTGGTCGAGACACCTTCGGCCTTGTAGCACAGCTCTCCGATATTGAGCGAAGTCAGAAAAGGAGCATGTCCCGGCAGAACACCGAATTCACCGAGCTTGCCAGTGGCAGTCACTTCATCGACTTCGATATCGACCACTTTTTTATAAGGAGTAACAATTTCCAGCTTCATCTTTTCAGCCATTTTTTTGATCCTTGTAGGGGCGAATCTTGTCTTCGCCCGGAAGATCAGGGCGATCACAAGGATCGCCCCTACACGATAAATTAAACCGCAGCCAGTTTGGCGGCTTTTTCAAGCGCCTCTTCGATCGAACCGACCATGTAGAAAGCCTGTTCCGGCAGGTTGTCGTGCTTTCCGGCTACGATTTCCTGGAAACCTTTGATGGTGTCTTTCAGCTCGACGTACTTGCCCGGTGAACCGGTGAAAGCCTCGGCGACATGGAAGGGCTGTGAGAGGAAACGCTGAATCTTGCGGGCACGGGCAACAACCAGCTTATCTTCTTCAGAAAGCTCGTCCATACCCAGAATGGCGATGATATCCTGAAGATCCTTGTACTTCTGCAGAACGTACTGAACCGAACGTGCGATGGCGTAATGTTCTTCGCCGATGACCTGCGGATCAAGAATACGTGATGTGGAGTCCAGCGGGTCAACCGCCGGGTAGATACCGAGCTCGGCGATCTGACGGGAAAGAACCGTGGTTGCATCCAGGTGGGCAAACGCGGTGGCCGGAGCCGGGTCGGTCAAGTCGTCAGCTGGAACGTAGATAGCCTGAACCGATGTAATCGAACCTTTTTTGGTAGAAGTAATACGCTCCTGCAGCTCACCCATCTCGGTCGCCAGTGTCGGCTGATAACCAACAGCGGAAGGAATACGACCGAGAAGCGCGGAAACTTCAGAACCGGCCTGGGTGAAGCGGAAAATGTTATCGATGAAGAGCAGAACGTCCTGGCCTTCTTCTTCACGGAAATATTCGGCAATCGAAAGGGCGGTCAGAGCAACGCGGGCACGGGCGCCGGGAGGCTCGTTCATCTGGCCGTAAACCAGAGCGGCCTTATCGAGAACGCCGGACTCCTTCATCTCCATCCAGAGGTCGTTACCTTCGCGGGTACGCTCGCCAACACCGGCGAAAACCGAGAAACCGCCGTGCTGCTTGGCGATGTTGTTGATCAGTTCCATAATCAGAACGGTCTTGCCGACGCCGGCACCGCCGAACAGGCCGATCTTACCACCACGGGCATAAGGAGCCAGCAGGTCGACAACCTTGATGCCGGTTGTGAAGGCTTCTACTTTGGTGGACTGGTCTTCAAAAGGCGGAGCTTCGCGATGAATACCGTATTCTTTCTCGTTTCCGATTGGGCCCATCTCGTCCACCGGTTCGCCGATGACGTTGATAATACGGCCGAGCGTTTTACGGCCGACTGGCGCGCAAATCTGTTTGCCGGTGTCAATGACGGTCTGGCCACGCTTGAGACCATCGGTTGAGTCCATTGCGATCGTGCGAACTGAATTCTCACCCAGATGCTGGGCAACTTCAAGAACCAGGTTGTTCTCGCGGTCATCAATGGCCGGATTGGTTACACGAAGTGCGTGATAGATTTCCGGCAATTTGCCGGGCTCGAACTCGACGTCGATAACAGCGCCGATGACCTGCGATATTTTTCCCGTATTCTGACTCATGGAACTCTGTCCTCCTGCGGCCCTGGGGCCTCATATTGTGTTAGATCTTAATATTAACCCTTGATGGATTCCGAACCGGAGATGATTTCCATCAACTCGGTTGTGATGGCTGCCTGACGAGCACGGTTGTACTGCAACGTCAGCTTGCCGATCATCTCGGAAGCGTTCTTGGAGGCGCTGTCCATGGCGGTCATACGGGCTCCATGCTCACCGGCTACCGATTCCAGCATAGACTTGAAGAGCTGCACTTCAATGTTTTTGGGAAGTATTTCAGCCAGCAGTTCCCCTACCGAGGGTTCATAGATGTATTCCACCGGAGCTTCATCAACAGCGGCGGTTTCTTCCGGAACAACCGGCAGCAGCTGCTGAAAAGTAATATCCTGGGACATGACCGTGCGGAAGGAGTTATATAACAGCTCGACCTGATCGTACTCACCTTCCACGAATCCATCGATAATTTCCTGACCAAGCCTAGCTGCGTTCTGATAGGTGGGCTTGGAAATTATGTTGGGGAAGTTCTTATATACCGTGAGGCGGTTTTTGAAATACTCATAACCTTTACGGCCAACCGTCATAACGCTGATTTGCTCGTAAACAGCCTGCTTCTCTTTGATATAACGCTCACCGGCCTTGCAGAGGTTGGTGTTGAAACCGCCGCACAAACCCCGATCCGAAGAGACCACGATTAGAAGCAGTTTTTTGGCTTCGCGTTTCTCCAGCAGCGGATGCAGATCACCTTCCAGATTTCCGGCCAGCGACTGCAGCACATCACCAAGTTTCTTCGCATATGGTCTGGCTGCTACCACGTTTTCCTGCGCACGGCGCAACTTCGCAGCCGAAACCATTTTCATGGCCTTGGTGATCTGGCGGGTATTTTTTACGGATACGATCCGTTTTTTAATGCTTTTAAGGCTCGCCATGATTCAAACCGTCCTTGCTTAAGCGGTAAATTCCTTTTTAAAGTGCTCCAGCGCCGAAAGAATGCGCTTCTTCAGATCATCATCGATCGCTTTCTTATCGCGCAGCTCTGCCAAAAGGTCAGCCTGACGGTTATCAAAGAAGGAATACAGCTCCGTCTCATAACGTTTGAGAACGGCAACCGGCAGCTCGTCCATAAAACCGTTGTTGGCGGCAAAGATTATGACAACCTGCTTTTCGTTCGGAATCGGGCGGTATTGAGGCTGTTTGAGAACCTCTACCAGACGCTCACCACGAGCCAGCTGCATTTGAGTGGCCTTGTCGAGGTCGGAACCGAACTGGGCAAAAGCGGCCATCTCACGATACTGGGCCAAGTCAAGACGGAGTGTACCTGCCACCTGCTTCATTGATTTGGTTTGAGCGGAACCGCCTACGCGCGAAACCGAGAGACCGACGTTAATAGCCGGGCGGACACCCGAGAAGAACAGGTCGGATTCGAGATAGATCTGCCCGTCGGTAATCGAAATAACGTTGGTCGGGATGTAGGCGGAAACGTCACCAGCCTGTGTCTCGATGATCGGCAGAGCGGTCAGCGAACCGGCGCCGCAGGCATCGGAAAGCTTGCAGGCACGCTCCAGCAGACGGCTGTGGAGGTAAAAAACGTCACCCGGATACGCTTCACGTCCTGGAGGACGACGCAACAGCAGGGAAAGCTGACGATAAGCGACAGCCTGCTTGGAGAGGTCATCATAGATGATCAGGGCATGCTTCTTGTTGTCGCGGAAGTACTCGCCCATGGTAACACCGGTATAGGGAGCGATGAACTGCAGCGGAGCCGACTCGGAAGCGGTGGCGGCAACAACGATGGTATAATCCATTGCACCATGTTCAGTAAGCTTGGAAACAACCTGAGCGACCGTGGAGCGCTTCTGGCCGATAGCGACATAGATACAGACAACATCGCCACCCTTCTGGTTGATGATCGTATCGATTGCAACGGCGGTCTTGCCGGTCTGACGGTCGCCAATGATCAGCTCGCGCTGTCCGCGTCCGATTGGAACCATGGAGTCGATCGCCTTGAGGCCGGTTGCCATCGGCTGATGAACCGATTTACGGCTGACAATACCAGGAGCCTTGATTTCCACCTTGCTGAAGGTGCTGGTGTTGATGGCGCCTTTGCCATCAATGGGCTGACCGATTGCGTTGACAACGCGCCCAATCAGTGCGTCGCCGACCGGAACCTCGGTAATACGACCGGTGCGCTTGACGGTGTCGCCCTCTTTGATCTCGGCGAACTCACCAAGAATAGCGGCGCCGACGTTGTCTTCCTCAAGGTTGAGAACCATACCGGACACGCCGCCGGGAAACTCCAGCAGCTCACCGGCCATGGCGCCAGCCAGACCGTGGATACGGGCAATACCGTCACCAATGGAGATGATCGTGCCGGTTTCCGACACCTCAACTTCCTTACCATACTCCTTGATTTGCTTCCTGATGATCTCGCTGATCTCTTCGGCTTTGATTTCCATGGAAACTCCTACCCCTTCTGTAATATATCTTGAATCCGTTTAAGCTGGGTTTTGACACTGCTGTCATAGGCGGTATCACCAATCTGGGTCACAACACCACCCAGAAGAGATGCATCCACCTGCACCTGCGGAACCACTTTCTTACCGGTCTTCTTTTCCAGCGCAGCTTGAATTGCCGCAACCTGGGCGGCATCCAACGTAAAAGCACTCCTGATCACCGGGCGAATCACACCGGAAAACTCGTCGGCCAGCTTTTCATAGGTCTGCACGATCTGACCAAGAAAAGCGGTTCGGTTTTTATCCACTAAAAGAAGCAGGAAGTTGCCAACCAGCTCGGAGCAGGCCGACTTGGCAACCAGCTCTTTCATAATGGACTTCTTCTGCTCCAGCGTCAGAGCCGGGTCACCAAAAGCGGCGCGCAGCTCGGCATTGCCGGCAAACAGACGATCAATGGCAGCCAACTCTTCACGGAAGCGATCCACCAGACCACCCTCCGAGCCAAGCTGAACCAGAGCCTTGGCATATCGTCTCGCAATCGTGTTATTGATCACTGGATCTGTACCACCTTGTCAAGATATTCACCGACAAACCTGTCGTGGTCGTTCTTCTGTATCGAACCGCTCAATTTACCGGACGCAATTTCAACTGCCAGGCGAGCCGCCTCTATGCGCAGCTCATTGCGGGCCTTGAGAGTTTCCTGCTCTGCCGACAGCGCAGCCTGGGCAACTATCTTTTCAGCCGCCACCTTGGCTTCAGCTACAATGCGGGCCTTCTCCTGCTCACCTTCACGAATGATTGCCGCGTGCAGTTCATCAATTTCCCGGGAAGCCTGATCGAGCTTGCCGCTGTATTCGCGCAATTTCGCCTCGGCTGCATCGCGGGCCGTTTCTGCGTCTTTTAAACTTTTCTCGATCTCAACCTGACGGGCTGCCAGCGACCCCTTGACATCGGCTTTCTTGAGGGCGAAAACCAGAATTCCCACCAACACGACAAAATTGAAAACCCTCCAGCCAAAATCTTTCATCTGGGCGCCGCTATCGGGATGATGCGCTCCACCGCCCGCCTCTGACGCGAAACCGGCATCAGCCACACACAGAACCAGGGCGATGAACGACAGTGCGTAGACAACCTTTTTTGTACGATCGGATACCATCAACATAATTACAGGCTCCTCCCGAGGATTTTCTCACAGATATCACCGGACAGTGTTTCGGCCTGTGTTTTCAACAGCTGGCGGGCATCGCCAGCCTCTTTGGCAATCTTTGCGCGGATCGCTGCCAGTGAACCGGTCGCCTCGCTGCGCGCTTTCTCAAGCAGGGCAGTTTCTTCAGCCTGTGCCTGCTTGAGCGCTTCGGCGCGACGGGCACCCGCTTCAGCCTTGGCATCGCGCAAACGAGCCTCGTATTGAGCCATCTTGGCCTGAACCTGCTCATCAACCGATGCCGCCTTTTCGCGAGCGGAATCGATCACAGTGCGTCGATCGGCCAAGACCTTGCGAATCGGTTTGAAAAGGAAAATATTGAGGACAAGGACCAGTATCCCGAAGTTTACCAGCTGTACGAAGAATGCCAAATTTAGTTCTATCACGACCTACCCCTTGCAGGCATGCTGAATTGTATACCGTATCCCACGAATGGGTTTAAACAGCGACTAAGTATCACAGCAATTGCCGGACTGTCAAGATATTTGAGTAATTTTGATATTTTTCCAGATTTTTCAGATTTCAAGCAGGTCGACAATGCGGGTTAATTCATCGGAATCATTGAAATGAATTTCAAGACGCCCACCTTTGGCCCCAAGCTTGCGAATGGCGACTCGGGACTGGAATCGTTTCTGAAGCTGCTCCTCCAGAGCCGTCATCAGCAGATCCGGCTGCTGCATGCGCTTGGCCGGCGCCGGGTGCGGATTTACCTTCAGCTTTCTGACAAGCTCTTCAGTGGCACGGACGCTCAATTGACGCTGCAGGATTTCATGGCGGGCCTTTTCCACAGACTCAGGACAATCCAGAGACAGCAGGGCGCGGGCGTGCCCCATACTGAGCCGTTCCTCCACGATATCGCGCTGGATATTCTCCGGCAGCTTCAGCAAGCGCAGCGAGTTGGTTACCGTTGACCGGTTTTTGCCGACCCGCTTGGCCACATCATCCTGGGAAATACTGAATTGCTCCACCAGCGAGCGGTAGGCCTGGGCTTCTTCAATCGCGTTCAGATCCTGACGCTGAATATTTTCGATCAGCGCCAGCTCCATGACCGCATCCGGAGTGGCCTCACGAATGACCACCGGAATCTCGTGCAGTCCGGCTTTCTGCGCGGCGCGCCAGCGGCGTTCGCCGGCAATGATCTGGTAGTGGTCTTCTTTTTTGGTTACCACCAGCGGCTGAATAATGCCTTTTTCTCGGATAGATGCGGCCAGTTCTTCCAGCTTTTCCGGCGCAAAATGCTTGCGCGGCTGATTGCGGTTGGGGCGGATCTGCTCGATCGGACAGACGAAATACTTTTTCGTCTCGTCGACCACTTCAGTCACCTGCAGCAACGCTGCCATCCCCTTGCCGAGGCCACCTAATTTAGCCATTGGCTGCCTCCCTTTTCATAATCTCACGGGCCAGCTGCATATAACTGGCAGCGCCGCGCGAGGTGATATCGTAATACATGATCGGCTTGCCATGGCTTGGAGCCTCGGCCAAGCGCACATTGCGCGGTATGACCGACTCAAAGACCTGCTCCGAGAAATGGGTGCGGATTTCAGCCGCCACTTCCTTGCCCAGATTGCCGCGCGCGTCGAACATGGTCAGCAGAATCCCCTCAATGACCATGAAGGGGTTCAGTCCTTTCTGGATCAGGCGGATAGTCTGCAGGATCTGGGAAAGCCCCTCCATGGCGTAGAACTCGCACTGTAGCGGTATCAGGACCGAGTTGGCGGCGGTCATGGCGTTGATTGTCAGCAGATTCAGCGAGGGGGGGCAATCGATAATGATATAGCGGTACTGATCCGTCAGCGCTGTCAGCGCAAACTTGAGCTTTTGCTCCCGGCCGGTTTCAGTGATCAGCTCCAGCTCGGCCCCTGCCAGGTCGGAATTCGACGGCAGAATATGCAGATAGGGCTGGCCAGTATCCAGAATGATCTCTTTCGGATCGGCGCCATTAATCAGAACGTCGTAGACTGTGTGGCGCAAAGCGGCCTTGTCTATACCGACACCGCTGGTGGCATTGCCCTGGGGATCGATATCGACCAGAAGCGTAGGCCGCTCGGCCGCCGCCAGTGAAGCGGCCAGGTTGACAGCGGTGGTAGTTTTGCCGACGCCGCCCTTCTGATTGGCTATACAGATGGTTTTGGATTTAGGATTCAAGGGAATTAAGCTCTTTTCAACGGGTGCTTTGGCGGCGCGTGATGCAGTTCGGTATTGTTACGGTGAGCAGCTAGATCGGCACGAACTTCTGCTATCTCATTTGAGAGGCGTTCTTCAACTGAATCCAGACGCTTGCTCAATCCCATCACCTTACTATCAACAACAGCAATGTCCTGCTTCAGCTCACTCCGTAGTTCATCAATCTTGGTATCGATCTTTTGATTGAGTGACTGAAAGGCTTCCAGTGTAACCTGAAATTTACTGTCAATCGATTCAAGCAGTATTTCAAGATGTTCCTTTTGCATAATTGACTCCCGTAATTTCGAGGGAGGAATTTATCACAGCTCTTGGCAATCGTCAAAGAAAAGGCTGAGAAGAAGTGCTATTCTTCCGCAAGGCGTAAAAGCCTCTCTGGCCAAGCCCCTGTATGGGTGGCAGCAAACAGGAACATAGACGCCAGATTGAAACTGCGGTTAAATCGGTATTGATACTCGCCGAGAGAGCAAAATCCGTGCTTTTTAAAGTCAAACGCATGATTTAGTGCCTGTAATGGCTGTTTTTAAATTACCAAGTATGGTGTTGATCCAGAAAAAACATTCCATATCAACGCTCTTGCGCTTGCTGCCGACAACTACTTGTTGATGATCGCAATCTGCTTTAGTTACCGCTTTAAAGCAGTTGAGACCATCGGAAACGACAAGAGTGTCGTGAACCAAAGATTGCTGTACCCAAGATTTGACCTCGGATAGGCTGAAATTCTTGACCTGGTGAAAGACTGCATAAATTGAGTTGTTACTGGCATTGGTCTGGAACGCTGGAATAAAGGGGATCTTGGTTCTCAAAACCACGGCCGACTTTGCCATCCCGGAGTTCTCCTCCGAAATAGGCATCGTCAATTTCAACACTGCCGGAAAGTTTAGTTGTGATTTCTCGTTCATACATAGCTTGGTACCACTGGACCAGGGATAATTTCGTAGAGTGAAAGATCGTATTTTCGGTCAACGTCACCTGTTTTCTGCAGGCGCTACACTGGAAAACTTTCACGGTTTTCTTCCAGTAAACATATGGATGCGCACAACCACACTTTTGACAGCTGTACCCTTCTGTCCAGCGTGACTTCTCCAGAAAAGCCCCACATAGCTCTTCGGTGCCATAAGAAGCTATAAACTGGTTTAAACTCAGGCCTTTTTGCAACTGTATATGGTTCTTTTTCATGATATACCCTCCCTACCGCGATGGTACCATACACATCAGACAGAGTATGTCATTACAGGTTGCGGTAGAATAGCACTACACGAGGTATCCTTAAGAGATTTATTCCAGAGAGAACCACGGCACTCCCCACACGTCAAAAACAAACGCTGTTTTTCATATCAATTATCGTGTTTACGCTTTTATTATCTAAATTATTGACATTGATCTCGCGATTCGGTAAGAAACAAATCTCTTTATATGCTATTGCATGACACTGTTTTATTTTTGTGCAAACAATTGAGCTCGGAGTCTATTTCAATCCTAACCCGGATAAAACAAATAGTGCGTTGCGATGTTGTTTTCTTGCCAAAAAACGCAGAAAAATAATTTCCTACTACTAAATGTTAAAAGGAGTGTTCTTTGCGAGTTAATAATTATTTTATTCTTCCACTTGTGCTTTCCCTGACGGCCTGCGCCGGAACCAAGGCAAATGATGACCGTTCATCTTCGGAATACGTGGAGATAAGCAATCCGGCCTTCACCATGTCGCGAGACGCCCCCGCCACCATCTGGGTACCGAAGAGCGCTGTGGATAATGGCCCGCCACGCGGCAGCGAGGTAATCAAAAAGGCCTACGATTCAGTAACGAATAATCAGGCAGACGGAACCGTTCAGCAAAGTTCAACTCCCGTACCTGCGTTCCCTGCGGTAGCTGTTGCGGCAAAGCCATTTACCAGCGGTATGCGAAGTCGAGCTGCTGTACTGGAAACAGGCCACAGCCAGCTTTCCATCCCATTAAAGGAAAAGCTGCGCGTATTGCCAGGATCCCCCGTCATATCCATTGCTCCCGAAGCGGCAGCGGATAAACTCTTGTCCAGAGACGAACGTGCTGCCTATGCCGCCAAGGCCTGGCAGGATCTAGGTGTAAACGTGTCGTTGTTTGTATCCGCTCCGGATGGACTCGGATCTGGCAAATTCCTGTCGGTCGAAATCTATGACGGCATGGGGGCGGGATTGATCAGCAAGGCTGATTCAATCATACCGGCCTATGATGCAAAAGATTCTGTTGCCATGAACAGTGCCGTTGCGGCATCAATGGCAACGCTTGCCGATCGGTCACGCGAAGCGATTGCGCAACTCCCCTGGTATGCCAAAATCGTGGCAATTGAAGCCGGTAAAATCTATATCAATGCCGGCCACGACGCCGGTGTCAACCTGGGCCAGGAACTGAACGTCCTGCGCGGCGGAAAGATTGTCCCGGGACTCGGTTTTGCTCCGGGAACTGTCATGGGGAGCGTGGTGATAACCGGTTTTGTTGGATCGAACGGGGCGACTGCTGCGGTAAAGGATGGCTTTCAAGTATACCCCACCGACATCATAGCAGTGCAATGATTTACCACGTTTTAAATGAAAGGAGGTTGCAGCAGCGTATTGCACGGCTTTACATGTAATTTGAATTTGAATGTGGGCACAACTCGTTCTGAACTACAATGACACGAAGGAGACACTCAATGAAAAAACGACTATCCAGCAGTATCTGTGCAGCTCTGCTCTGTTCAGTACCGGTAATGGCCTTTGCGGCACCGGTCACCAGCAAGTTTGACCTCGCAATTGGCGGTTTTGTGAAGCTTGACTATGCCTACAACTCCGTAAACTTCGGCAATAGTGGCGGCTTGACGCCTGGGTCCGGCGCAATCGCCAAGAGCGGTTCCGCGGCAGGAAAACAGGAGCAATCCATTTTTACCGCACGCCAGTCGCGCCTCTGGTTCAAGGCCAGTGGTCCTGAACTGATGGGCGCCAAGACCAGCGCCCTGATAGAGGGTGACTTCTACGGTGACACCTCTGCCGCTCCCGAGAGCCCCCAGTTCCGCATGCGCTTGGCCTACGGTTCGCTGGACTGGGCCAACACCCAGGTAATCTTCGGCCAGAACTGGGATATTTTTGGACCTTTTACAGCATCAACGGTTGACTTCCGTTCCGGCGCCGTTACCGGTGCCCCGAATAATCCGCGCGTCCCGCAGATCCGCGTAACCCAGAAGATCAACCTCAATGCCGATAACGCCCTCAGCCTGGTGGTTGGCGTGCAGGATCCCAATCAGAACGGCAATAACAACACGGCCGCCAGTACTACCTATGGCGCTACCGTCAATGGCGCCGGCCAGGTCATGTTCACCAGCAAGGCCCTGGGCACAGCCCCCGGCTACTTTGGCCTGCCCATGAAGCCCCTGACATTGGGCGTCTTCGGTCTGTACGGCAATGCAAAAGTTGCTGCTGCGCCGGCAACAAACAGGACTGTTGATTCTTACGGTTACGGAGCCTACGCCTTTGTACCAATTCTGAGGTCATCAGACGGCAAGAGCCGCGCCATGACCATGTCTCTGGAAGGCCAGATCTATCAGGCCGCCAATATGGCCTTTAACTCTGCAACTGCTGGCACGACCTACAACTCGGCATCAGCCGAACCCAACCCCGCCAAAGGCTATGGCCTGGGCGCCCAGCTAATCTTCTACCCGACGCAGGAACTGGGGATCACTGCCGGCTACGGCAGAAGAGGTGCTATCAATTATGCCAACTACGCAGCAACGGATTTCCAGAAATATCATGAGCAGTTTTACACCAATCTTTCGTACGATCTGAACGCCGCTGTCCGTGTCATGACAGAGTATCAGCATCTGGAAACTGCCTATGGCCGCCCAGCAGCAGGCACACACAATATCGGTACAGCAAACGTATTCCGTCTGGCCGCATTCTACTTCTTCTAAACCAGTCAGTAAGTAACAGAATCAAGGGGGCGGGGAGTTTTCAAACTCTCCGCCCTTCTTATTTGCGCTGTTATCCTTTATTGCTCAAAATCAACAGACTGCGCTGCCCCACCTGCTCAAATATTTCTCCGCGGATCTAGTCACAGTGCTCTTACAACATAAATCTTGATATTGTCACAACTCACTACCGTACTAATGAAACAAGCACGTTCCCTGTCCAGCAAAGATCAATAACCCCGCCATCCAGGCAAAAGCAAGATTTCTGTACATTCCAGCCCGCACAGAATAAAAACGGCGGCATGTTTCCATGTCGCCGTTCTCACCACTACTTCAAGCTGGTTTTAAGTTAAGGTGTGGGGCGGAATTACTCCCCCCCTTTCGGACATCAGGCTATCATCCGATTAAAATGCAAACTTTGCCTGGAGACGCATGGTGTAGGGGTTCTCCGGATCTTTAGCACCAGCAGCAGAATCTGCATAGTAGCCGCCCAGGATCATGTAGCCGGCCTGTGCCTGCAGGGTCAGATTCGGGTAGAGCTTATAGCCGGTGGTAAGGCCGAGCTCGGTGCCCATGAAGTCGCTGGCATTATTATTTGGTGCGCCAGCAGAAGCAGGCACCCATGCAGCGCCAACAGCGCCGTCAACAAAAAGCTTGTCGGTCAGATTGGCGTTATAGCCCAGGAACGCAACTGCCTGGTTGGTGATAGCGCGACGGATGTACTGGTCGGTGGTGCCCGGGCTGTTGGCGGTGTTGCGGGTCAGGATCACCAGGCCGCTTTCGTTATAGGAGTTAACAGTGGTGGGAGCCCAGCCATTGTTATGGCCATCAGATGGGTTGTTGTCACCGGAGGTAAAGAGGAAACCGGTACGGGCAGTGCCAGGTCCAACAGCCGCCTTGGCAGCCACGTTAGCAGCCCAGCCGTTGTTTGAGCCACGAACACCGGTTGCTGTACGACTGTTGCCTAACTGCTTGGCAACAAAACCGCTCAGAGCAACGGGACCCACTTTGGTCTCGCCGGAGAGGCTAAAAGTATGGTTCAGGTCTCTTGCATTTGCCGTTGCGTAGTTAGCCAGGAAATAGTAAGAGAGGGCAGCTTTGGTGTCTTTGGTGAAAGCAAAGGTGTTGTCCAACATGAATAGATCCTGGTTCAATTCACCAAGACGAAATGCATGAGCAGTAGATTGACTAAACGGAGCGAGAGAATCGGTCAGACGGGTAAACCCAAGACCCAGTGTATAGGCGCCAAGCTCGGTGGTGGTAGTAATGCCAGGAATATCCGCATCAATAAAGAGACCTTTGAGGGTATCCTTGTAAGGCTGGATACCAAGCTTGGTATTGAAGTTTTTGCCAATGTTGAAATCAAGATAGGCATGTTTTACTTCGATGTTCACGACATCCGAATCAATGCCAACACCGTTGGTCTTGTTGTTGGTAGCTGTTGTGGCGGTTGACTTGCCGAACTGGTTATCAATTTCAAACTGGGTAACAAGTTTCAGATCGTCACTGGCCTTGGCAATGTACTGTATCCGGGCGCGCTGCTCAAAGTAATTGTTCATCTTGGGCTTTTTTAAAGTGGGGACAAAATTGACGCCGGCGACGCCATTATTGTAGTTAGAGAAGATAGTGCCAAAGTAATATGAACCATGGAACTCATTCTCCAATGCCATCGCGGGTACGGAGATAGCGGCCAGCGCCCCTGCTGCTGCTGCGATTGCTACTGTTTTTTTGATACTCATGTGTGCCTCCTTCATTTTTATAAGATGCGTGATACTACTGCGAACAACGTGATTGTCAGTTTAATTCCTTGCCGAGGCTCACCACCTTTCAAGTAATTTTGGCACCGATACGCACATCAACCGCCATTTAAAGAACCAGCTAATTTGCTGCTTTAGACACAAAAACCCCTGAACATCCGGAAAACAGTCCGAACACCCAAAGGTATAAATGCATAATTCATTATTTTTTTCGCTGAAACGTTCACAGTGTGTTTCGCTCCCGGTTTTTGCTACCAGCGCAGGCTGGAGTCAAGTGTTATCAGTCGGTTAGCTACTTATGGAGTTCGTTTGTTTCAGTACTTTGTTCTATTAGAGTGCGCGCAATATACAACAAATCAAACGTAAGTCAAGAAAAAAATAGGTGTAAACGCTGTAACAGTCTGTAAGTAATAGGTTATCCGCAATTCACTCAATGAATTTTAATCTAGTGACCGCACTGGCAAAGTTCGGTCAGCACCCCGGCGGATGATTTGGGATGCAAAAATGCAATACGTGTGTCGTGCGCGCCACAGCGGGGGGTTTGATCGATCATTCTGACTCCCTCGGCGGTCAGCTTGGCTATGGCGGCCTCGATATCCTCAACTTCGTAAGCTATGTGGTGGATACCAGAACCGTTTTTCTCAAGAAACTTGGCTACCGGACTGTCCTCCGAGGTCGGTTCCAGCAGTTCGATTTTTGATTCACCGATCTGAAGCATGGCCACCCTCACCTTCTGCTCGTCCACAGTTTCTATTCCTGCAAACGACATGCCCAGGTGATCACGATAGAACGGTAGCGACTCTTCCAGGGATTTGACGGCTACGCCGATGTGATTAATTTTTGTCAGCATCTAACAAACCT
>JAJZRX010000075.1 GCA_021850095.1 Deltaproteobacteria bacterium | reverse complement strand
GATCTGGTAGTTCCTCCTATTCTCCCGGTCATCGTGATGGACGTATCAAAATTTCGGGCACGATCAACGCTTCGCCAGCCGTAACAACCTACAACAACACCACCTCCGCCTTTCCCCAGAGTGCAACCCCCCTCTTGAACAGCTGCAATAACGTCAACTGCCACTTTGAAGCGGTCACCCCCAACTGGGGCAGCGATCCGGCCAGCACCAGCTGCGGCACCTGCCACGGGGCCCCGCCCCTGGACGGCAATCACCCGGCAGTTGCCGGGCCGGGCAAGAAGCATGGCGACTATCTGGGGACGACCGGCACCGTCAGCTGCGCCAAGTGCCATGCCAACAATACCACCTTCGCCCATGCCACCAGCGCCGGCAAGCGGGGATTGACGGTGAAGTTCACCGCCGCGCCCAACAGCGGCGGCAGTTACAGCGCTGACGTCAGCTATCCGCATTATCTGCCCAGCCAGAGTCCGGCCAGAAATGGTGTCTGTAGCAATGTTTACTGTCACAGCGACGGGCGGGGCGGCGCACCATTCAAGGCCGCGCAATGGTCATCTGCTGAAAATTCAATCCCCTGTTATGGCTGCCATGGGGGCCGCACCGTCGACAGCACCCAGGCCAATTGTGATGCCGTATTCGGGATCTGGTCGGCCGCCTCCACAAAATGCCTTCCTGACCTGACCATGTCGCCGGACGGTCACCACCGCCTGGTCGGTCCGCAGTGGATCCGTAAATATCCCTGTTATTACTGCCATAACAATACGGTTGATATCAACGGCGTGATCAAGAATTATTCAAGCCATGTCAACGGCTTCAAAGATATCAAAATGGCTGACAAGTGGAATATCAACGGCCGGCCAGAGTCCACCTACGATCCGGTCACCAAGGTATGCGATAACGTGTACTGCCACAGCGACGGCACGACCGACCCTGAAGATGTGCGCCCCTTTGCCTGGACCGAGCCGAAAACCGAGTGTTTCAGCTGCCATGGCCATCCTTCCGGCAGCTGTTCCAGCACCAATTGTCACGATGGACGGATCGACCCGGTTACCGGCAAGCTCTGGCCGGTCAAGACCGGCTGGCCGGTCGGCGGCGAGTGGATGGGGGCCATGCCGATGTTTCCCAACAAGGGGCCTGCCCACGCCCGCTCCAATTCACATCCGCGCCATGCCCAGTCCAATTTTTCCTGTGACCAGTGCCATGCCAAAACCATCAAGGGTGACTGCAGTTCCTGCCACAAAAACGGTATTCCGCCGGGCGGCATGGGTGAGGTGGCGCACATCGACCCGGATTTTCATGTTGACGGGCGTAAATCGGTTGATTTCAAGAATATGCCTGGAGCCAACTACGACAGCAATACCAAAACCTGTTCCAGTGTCCCCTGCCATGCTGGCGGTGCTGATCCGATCTGGGGCGGGTCGGCCAACAGTTCGTATACCTGTCTGACCTGCCATCGGCCGACTGATCCGGCCGACCCCGATGTGGATGATTTCAGCGCTTTCAACGGTACACGGGGGAGAATTAATCTGGCTGATTGGGAAAACACCGGGCATGGGCGCTATTCATCGGCGGCCAAGACCGGCTCCTATCCCAAATCCGGCAACCCGGCCGCCAGTTTTCCCGGCAATCCCTGCTGGTACTGCCATGACAACAGCGTTCTGCATCAGACCGCATCCAACCCGTTCCGGCTGCAGATGCACAATCAGTACAAGCAGCGTTTCGAGAAGGAGTGCGTCTATTGCCACATGGAAGGCACCGACCTTGAGTGCCTGTCCTGCCATGTCGGCCAGACCGAATCGCTCTCGCCGCAGGCCACCAGCAGCGGAATTCTCTTTCGCTTCCGAAACACCTCCACCGAGATCAGGTATCCCACCCACACCGCCGTGACCGGTTGTATCGCCGGCGGCTGTCATGATTCGGACGCAACCCGGCACAAGGTCAATGCCGGGGTCTGGACCAAAGACCAGAAGGCGGACGTTAAAAACCAGTACATGATGATGGGGGTCTGCCTGCAGTGTCACGACGACGACAGCAGCAACCAGTGCACCAGCTGCCATGTCGCGCCGCCCGGCAATCCGCTGAAATATTCGCTCGGTTTTGATCCTGGCACCGGTTTTATCAAACCCCGGAAAGCCCGGGCTTCGGCTGGTCATTTTGGTCACAAACATTATCAGGATTTCAAAAACAGTGGTGGCTGGCTGAAACATTATACTTCGGCAAAATCTCCCATCTTCGGGACCTATTCAACTTTTAACGGCACCTGGAAAGGGGGCAAGTTCTGCTGGGACTGCCATGACCCCCATGGCGACAAAAACATCTATATGATTCAGGACAAGATCGCCACCGAAACGGACGGCATCTTCGGTGTGCCCAGAAAACGGGCTGACGTGGTGTTTACCGACAATGCCAGCGGTACCAATTATGTCACCAAAAGCGGGGCAGGGGTGACGGTGTTCAACGGCGTCTGCAACGTGTGCCATTCACCGGACAGCAAACACTACACCAGCACTTCCGGCGACGGCCACAATTACTCTCGCCGCTGCACCGGTTGCCACGAGCACCGCTTTGCCGACAGCCATGCCAGCAAGCAGAGCTGTGACAGCTGCCATACCAGCTCCAAACCGATTCCGAAGCACACCGCCTTCGGGTTGCCGCGCGACTGCACCAAGTGCCATACCGGCACGGTCGGGACTAGGATGGATGTCACCGGGCAGATGAAGGCCAATTCCCACCATGTCCAGGGTGTGGACGTCACCAGCCGGCACTGTTACGGCTGCCACTGGGAGGCCACTGCGGAAGGGTTGATCAATATTCAGTACCATACCGGCTATAACTACAAAAACTACTCTTCGGTCAAAAACGATGTGGTTGATCTGGTGATATACGGGCCGGGCGTTCGGCCGACTGTCTACAAGAACAACAGCAGCGCCGTGCAGTTCCGGGCCAGCAACATGGGCACCGCCCAGGAGCGGAATGAAGTCGGCAAAGTCACCAACCACTGCCTTTCGTGCCATAGCGACCAGAATAACAACACCACACCCTTTGATGACTGCAAGACCCCGCGCCAGTACGCCTGGGATCTGCAGAGTATCGCGGCCCGTTATTCCCAGACCGGCACGGTCACCTGGGGTAAGTATGCCGGCACGGCCAATGCCGCCAAAAAGAACATCACCAAGTCGTTCTCGGCCCATGGCAATGCGGTGGCCAATGGTGGCGGCTGGGATCCGGCCACCGGTCTTGACGGCACGATTACCAACAGCCGGGCCGGCAGCGCCAACGTACAGTGTTTCGACTGCCACAATTCGCACGGCTCCAAGGTTACCGGCGTCACGTCCAGTTATGTGACCTTCAACGGCACCACCAACGGCGCCAACCTGAAGGAGACCAAGAAGTTTATCGGCGGCTACAGCGAGAACTATTACGCCTCCTCCAACAGCAGCGGAGTCAATCCCTATGGCGCCGGGGCTGGGCAGTGTTTCGACTGCCACAACAGCGCCAACGCCGGGGCGGTTGTTCCCAGTGGTAAGACTCCCTGGGGTTACAGTTCGACCTTTGGCGCCACGGCGCCGGTCATGGGCTACAAGGATACCCCCAAATTCGGCCAGGCCGTCAAGGGCTCTACGGCGCGATTCGCCGAGCGCGACAGCCGCAAGAACATTCTGGGCGGTCATCTGAAGGCTTCCGAACCGCCCGGATCCCTGCCAAATCTCGCCAAAGATTCCGGCACCGTCAGCAGCGGATCAACAACGTCGCTGACCGATGGCGGCAAAAACTGGACACCGGTTGACAAATGGAAAAACCTGTATGTCCTAATGGTGGACGGCGGCAATAGCGGTCAGGTTCGCAAGATTACGGCCAGCACGGCCACAACCCTGACGGTGGAGCCTTTCGCAACTGATCTGGCAAGCGGCAATGCCTACAAGATTGTTCCCTACTCCACCACCATCAACGGGCTTTGCACCCCCTGCCATGATCCCCACGGCGTCAGCCCGACCCTGGGAAGCAATCAGGGTTATGCCGTGCCGCTTTTGAAGGGCACTTACATGACCTCGCCCTATAAAGAGGACGCGCCGCCGCCCGATCCGACCGGATCCAATGTTCAGCCCGCTTCCCCTGCCGTGGCGAAATCATGGGGAAAAGTTCAGGGGCATCCAAATCCGACACAACCGATTGCCAAATATAATCTGGACCGTACCACCTTTAGCGGTTCCACCCGCATTTCAGAAACTGATGAAAGGTTTGCCGGTTTGTGCCTGAACTGTCACAAGAAGGAAAATCTTACTGACGAAACCGCAACGCAGAAAAACCACCAGAGCCAGAACTTCAAGACGGTCGACCGCATTCATGAAACGGTCAAGGGGTGGGGCAAAAACGCTGAGCATTCCTTTACCTGTTCCAAGTGTCATCAGCCGCACAACTCCGGTCTGCCGCGCTTGATGCAGACAAACTGTCTTGATCATCGGCATCGCGGCAACCGCCCCTCCGGCGGCCAGGTCTGGCGGGCGGACAGTCAGAGCGGAAGCGCCCATGGTTACAACGAGCATCGTGGTTATCCCAATGCCAATACCTACGGCAATTCCGCAAGCTATGAAGCGACGACCAGCTGTCATGGAAACACGCCGCTCAATCCCGGCAGCTGGCCGGATAAGAACTACTGGAACAACGTAACTCCCTGGACGTACACCGCTCCATAAACGCTGTCTGTTCGTTGCCGTATAGTTTGAGTGTTCAAAACATCGGAGGCATGTACATGAGCCGAGATTGCAAAATAAACAGAAACAGGCCGCTAACAACCTTGCCGAACAAACGTTCATTCGGCCGGGTTGTTCTGGCGTGCATGCTGCTTGTTGTTCTGTCTGCCGCGACAGTGTTCGCCAAGGGGGGCGATCCGCTCACCAATTTTCCGGTTGTCGATGGCAGAGCTGCCTGGCAGAAAGCCACCGCCATGGCGGTGGATTCCGCCGGCGATATTATTGCTGTTGGTGAGATGGATAACGGCTCAAACAAGGATTATCAGCTGGTCAAGTTCAAGGCGGATGGAACCGGTCTGGCCGCCTGGGCGCCGGTTTCCTATGGCCATGGCTCGGCCGATAATGACATCGCCACCGCTGTGGCGGTGGACGGGGCTGATAATATTATCGTGACCGGCACTGTCTGGAACGGCAGCAATAACGATATCCATACCATCAAATACAACGGCACCACCGGAGCGGTGATTTGGCAGCATACCTATGATTCCGGTGGCGCCGATACCGCAACATCAATTACCGTGGATGGCTCCGGAAATATTTATGTGGCCGGATCGGCATTTAATGGAACCAAGCGTGATGATTATCTGATCATCAAATACCCTTCTGCCGGCGCTGTCCCGAGTTGGGTGGAATTGTATGACGACACGGATGCCCCCAATTCCAACCCCAATTACGATAACCGCATCATGTCAATCAGCGCCGGTACTGACGGCATTGCGGTGACCGGCTACACCCATACCGGCGGTTTGCATTTCGATATCCTGACCCGCAAGTATGGTTTTGATAAATCGCTGATCAGAAGCTGGCGCTATTCCTCGGCCGGAAACCTGGAAGATCGCGGTGTTGCGGTGAAAATGGATTCTTCCGGAAATGTGATTGTCACCGCATTTGTGTCAAATGCATCGAACAGAGACATGTTCACGGTAAAATATAACCCCGGCAGTGATACACCGCAATGGACACAAACCTACGCCGGAAACGGCATCGATGAACCAAAAGTATTGTGGGTCGACAGTGCCGGGGATGTGTATGTGGCCGGATATACCACCACCCTGGCCGGTAATGAAGATTTTATTACCATCCGCTACAGCTCCGCCGGCAGCGAGTTGTGGAAGTCGATCCTGAATGCCGGCGGCGGTTCGACCGATATAGCGACCGGCATTGCTGTTGACAACGCGGCTGACGGCGGAGTTTTTGTAAGCGGTTACAGTACGCTTTCCGGCAATGATGATTTTCTGATCATAAAATACAAAAAGGACACGGGTAACCTGTTGTGGGAAAAAAACTGGAACGGCGCCGGCAATAATAACGATCGCCCGGTCGGCATCGCGCTGGATCCACTCACACTGGCGGTTTGTGTGGCCGGATGGACTTACAGCGCCGACAACAATTACGATTTCGCGGCCCTCAAATATGACTTTGGGCCGCTGAATGCGCCCAGTGATCTTACGGCCACGGCCGCCTCCAACACTTCCATAACCCTGACCTGGCTGGACAACGCCTCCAACGAAGACCGTTATTATATCCAGAGAAAGTTGGGCGAAGGTGGAACCTTTGCCGACATAACAACCATTCCGGCCACACTGCCGGCCAATACGATAACCTATACCGATAGCGGTCTGACCGCCAATAACTACTATTATTACCGGGTGCGGGCCTACAACGCCGCCAATGGCGATTCTCACTACAGTAATGAGGCCCGGGCCCTGACCAAGGTCGTCAGCTATGACTCTCCGGTCTGGAAATACCTGTATGCCAGTCCGAACGGCAAAGAGGATAAAGCCACCGCCATAACGGTCGGCAGCGACGACCATCCGGTTGTAACCGGCAAAAGCGATTTGGAAGAGGGTACTTCGGGCCTGTATTCCTTTGACTACCTAACGGTCAAGATTGACCGGGCCAACGATCAGACGCTGAAATGGAAAGCGCGTTATGACAGCGGCGACGGCGGCACCGATATGGCGTCCGGCGTGGCGCTGGACAGTTCCGGCAACGTGCTGGTGACCGGCAACTCCTGGCTGTCAAGCGGTGGAGACAGCAGCGACGAGCTGTATACCAGAAAGGTCGCCACGGCCGGTTTGAACGATCCCCTGGCGACCCCGGATTTTATGTGGGAGGATCAGTACGGCACCCAGGCCGGCATAGATCTGGCAACAGCCATCGCCATGGCGGAGGACGGTTCAAACAACAGTGTTGTGATCGGTTACGGCGCGGGTTCCGGCAGTGATGATACCTTTATCATCAAATACGCTGACAACGGCAGCCGCTCCTGGACCCCGATCGTGTATGACAGCGGCCGTCACGATCACCCCACGGCGCTTGCGCTGGATGCGGCCGGGAATATTTTTGTAACCGGCTACAGTTTTGATCTGGACTCCTCCCCCGACAGTTACGACTGGTTTGTCGCCAAATACAATGGCGCGACCGGAGTCCTGGTCTGGTCGGAAACCTATGATGTCAGCAATGTCAAATTCGGCGGCGTCAGCCGGGCCGACCTGGCGTTGTCGATTGATACGGACAGCGCCGGAAATGCTTATGTGACCGGCTATGCCACCAACAACGCCGGGAACACGGTCATGTACACGGTCAAGTATGATGGCGCCGCAACTCCGGCTGGCAATCGCAGAATCTGGGAAAAATCTTTCAATTACAGTGGCTATGACGCTGAAGGGGTGACGGTCAAAGTCGATCCGATTGACGGTGCGGTGGTGGTGGCGGGTGACAGTTATGTCAGCGCCACGGACAGCGACTTGCATCTGATCCGTTACAATCCCGCCGACGGTGGGCTGCTCTGGGACCGGAACTTCGATCTTCCGGGCAAATACGATTACGCCAGCGCCATGACCATGGATTCGTCCGGCTACATCTATCTGGCCGGCAACAGCCGCAGCTATCCGGATACGGATACGACCGAGGCCGCTCAAGACACATCCGATGTGCTGTCATTGATTTATGATCACGAAGGAACGTTTCTGGGAGCGATGACCTATAACGGCGCAGCCGGCAAACAGGATGAGGCGTCCGCCATCACGGTCAACTATCAGGGAGAGGCCTTTGTGGCTGGTTTTACGAAGAATGCCGCCGGCGGTGATTACGATTATCTGGTTTTCAAACAGAAGAATAACTACATCCTGGTGCCGGCTCCCCTTGGTTTGAGCCCCCAAGCGGATTACAGCAAGGTGGATCTGACCTGGCGCGAGAACACCCCTAGCACATCCTTCCGCATCGAGCGGACTTTGGGACCCTCCAATCCCTTGAGCGTCTGGGGTCTGGTGACGACAAAAAGTTCCGGAACCCTAGCTCATACCGACACCGGACTGGCCCCTGGTATCAATTATTGTTATCGGGTTGATGCCTACAGCGGCAGCCTCAATTCCCGCAAGATCGAAAAATGCGTTACCACCACTCTGGCGGCTGCGGTGTTAAGTCCTTTGACCGTGGATTCCGCCACCCAGATTACCCTGAACTGGAGTCAGGTGACGGGCAATACTGGCTACAAGATTCAGCGTAAAATAACTGCCGGTGGTACCTGGGCCGACCTGACCACAAAGGTTGCCGGACAGAATTCCCATGTCGATAGCGGGCTTACCCCCGGAACAGTCTATTATTACCGGGTCTACACCAACAGTCCCTCCGGCTATTCGTTGACAAGCAACGAACAGAATGCTGTCACAAAACCGGCGGCTCCTACCATGGCCGCCAACGGAACCATCACCACAACATCGGTGGTGGTAAACTGGAGCAATGTGGCCGGAGAAACCGGCTACAAAATAGAGCGTAAAGCCGGGGCGGGCGGGACCTGGGCGGAAATCATCACCCGTGGTACGGATGTTTTGACCTACACCGACAACACACCTGCACTTACCTTTAACACCCAGTATTATTACCGGGTCCGGGCCTATAATGCTTCCGGTGATTCGGATTACAGCGCTGAACAGGGAGCAATGACCAAATTCACCACGCCGACCCTTTCCAGCGCCACAGGTTCCGCAACAACCAAGATTGATCTGGTCTGGACCGACGTGGCCGGCGAAACCGGCTATACCATCCAGTATGCGCCCTGTAATCAGAACACTGCTGCCAATGCCGGAACCTACTGCTCAAATACGGCTTATTACGGTGGCTGGAACACCCTGACGACCGTGGCTGCCGATGTGACCACCTATCAGCATACTGGGCTTACCAGCGGCTATGCCTACCGCTACCAGGTTATCGCCAACACCACCGGCAACAGCTCGGATCCGAGCAGCGCCATTATTGCCTGGACCTGGATGACCGGCACGACGGTCACCATCGCACCGGCGTCGGAAACATCATTGACCGTCAGCTGGACCGATATTGTTGGCGAAACCAATTATACCCTGGAGCGGAAACAAGGGGCGGGGGGAACCTGGGCCGAGGTGACCGGGGCAATCGGCATGGCGGTCAATACCGTTAGCAAGGCGGATACCGGTTTGTCGCTTTCCACGGAATACTGCTACCGGGTCAAGGCCTTCAGCACCAACCCGAACGGACCACCGTCCGTTTACAGCACCAATGAACCCTGTCTGTTTACTCCCCTGGCAGCGCCGGTGCAGAATGCTCCGACCGGTGTCACGACCTCACAGGTTGATCTTTCCTGGAGCAACGTGTCTGGCAATACCGGTTACGAGGTGCAAAGGTGTCAGTTTACACAGCCTGATTCTCCTCTGAACGCCGCAACCTATTTGGACAATGATTCATACTGGAATACGTGCTCGACGATTGCAACTCTGGCCGCCGATACCGTAAGTTATACAAGCACGGGTCTGACTTCGGGATTCACTTATAGATACAAAGTGCGTGATTCCTACAGTGGCGGCTATTCGGCCTGGAGTAACGCCAAAGCGGTGACTACCATTGCACCGGCTCCCACCCTGAATGTACCGACGGCAGCTTCCACAACCCAGCTTAACCTGGCATGGGGCAATGTGAATGGAAATACCAGTTATAGCCTGGAGTGGAAATTGCGTTCAGGGGCGGACTGTACGGCCGGTTCCTGGAGCCTTCTCACCTCTCCAGCAGCCACAACATACGCTTATAACCATACAAGTTTGACTGCTGGAACGTTTTATTGTTACAGAATTAAGGCTGTTGGTCCTTCCGGTGATTCCGCCTGGAGCACGGAGCGCAGCCAGACGACTCTGGCCGTTCCGCCGACCCTTAATGCCCCGTCCGGTGTGACCGCCTCGCAAGCTGTCCTGACCTGGAACACTATTACCGGAAACACCGGTTACAAAATAGAACGCAAGATCGGTGTGGCAGGCGCCTGGGGCACGCTAGTCGCAAACACAGCCGCCGATGCCGTAACTTATACCAACACCGGACTGACGGCCGGCACACTTTATTATTACCGGATCAGCACCAACAATGCGGGCGGGGCCTCGGCGGCCAGCAATGAAGTGTCAACCACCACGACGCCGGTTGCTCCGACGGTCACTGCAACGACGGTTTCCGATGATCGCATCGATCTTTCCTGGGCTGTCAAGCTGGGCGCCACCAATTACAAGATTGAGCGAAAAGAAGGGGCGGGAGCCTACAGTCAGATCGATAATGTTGCGGTGACCTATGTTCAAAAATACTGTGGCTACGACTACCCCACGGTCGCCTGCCCAACTCTTTCGGATGTGACTGCCAGTTTTCAGGATAGCGGCTTGACAGAAAATACAAGCTACTGTTATCAATTGAAGTCCTGGAACAGCACCGGCGGAGATTCCGGCTACAGCACGGAAAAATGTGCGACAACCTCCGCCATGGCCGTTCAAAATCTGTCAGTTGCAGCGGTCAATTCCGCCAAAATCAGGCTGGACTGGACTCCGGTGGCCTGTATCCCGATCGCCTGCGACAATCCGGACGGTTTTGAGATCGAACGCCAGATACGCTCTGGAATCTGGGTAAAGCTCGCCACCGTCGATGGTTCAACTCTGACCTATGCCGATACCCTGGCAATAGATCCGAACAAACAGTATAGTTACCGGATCAAGACCTTCAAGGGGAGTGACAAATCCCCCTACAGCAATACCGCGACAGCCACAACACCGCTGTATGCGACCAGTCCGCCCAGCTGCCCGTAAACTGGATAGCGGTCTGATTTGATACAGTATGCGGTTATTTACAGGTGTTAGTGAAATGAAAATAGTGCAGATTTTCTTGATACTGGCGATGTTTTTTTCCACATCCATGCTTGCGCTGGCCGAAGACAACCGGCCGGCGCGTCTGACCGGCATTCTGGCCCACAAGGATGGCCGCCCGCTTGCCTATGGCTTTGTGTACCTGTTCGATGATTCCGCCGGGCCTCCGCCGATCATTGAGCGGTATTGGCGAATTCCCAATGAAATTTTTGAGCTTGACGAGCATGGCCGGTTTGATATAGAGCTGCCGGCCGGAACCTACTATCTCGCCTATATCAAGCACAGCGACCCGTATGATGTCGGACCGCCGAAAGAGGGGGAGACTATTCTGGTAAGCCGGGATTCCAGGGGAAACCCGCTGCCGTACGTGCTTGCGGCCGGTGAAGTGCGCGCTTTAGGAAAACTTTCCGAAGCGGTCCCGTATGATCCGACCATGGTTGCGACGGTAGGCCGTCAGATCACGGCAATCGAAGGCAGAATAGTTACCCGGGACGGCACGCCTGTTGCCGGTGTGCCGGTTTTTGCATTTACATCACCAGCTGCAATCGGCCGTCCGTTGTTCACGTCCGAACGAAGTGACCATGACGGCAGATTTCTGCTGCGGGTTGACAAGGGTGGCACCTACTTCCTTAAAGTCCGGGGGCATTATGGCGGCGGCCGTCCCGGCCACGATTCTGTTCTGGATGGTGAAAAGGGAGAAAAGCTTGCCGCAGTTGAGGTTGCTAGCGGTCAGATCGTCAAAGGGATACTCTACAAGGAGTTGACCCGGCGTGGACCGAAATCGAAGCGGAAGTTGCTGGACGGCAGTCGGGCCCCTCTGGAAAACGAGCCAGGCCGGCTTGGCGACAGGTAAGCCGGCCATGGCAAAGAGGTAAATTTCAGCTTTTTGATTGCTTTTAGCGTGCAATCATCCTGGCGCCGCAGAGATGCGGCGATTCTGTTTGCAGACGATCGGTTCCTCAATCGAGATGACGATTGATGACGGGATAATAAGGGGATAAGGAATGGAACGTTGGCTCAGCATTCGGTTTATGTTTACCGTGTTGCTTACGGCTTTGATCTTCGGAGCTGCTGCCGTGTCTGGCGCCGAAACACAAATCAGCGGGCGTGTATTGAGCGAAGCCGCACCTCTGGAAGGGGTGCAGGTCTATGTGTATAAAAATTATGCCGACATAAAAGCCGGGAAGCATCTGCGGGTGAGCGAGCCCACCTCCGCAGACGGTTTTTACTGTACCGCTCTGCCGCAGGGTAAATACTATTTTGTAGCCCGGGGCGGGCAGGAGGGGAACGAGTTCTTTGCCTATCACGGCAACAATCCGGTTCAGGTGGGGAGCGAAGATACCTGGATCACCCTGCTGGCCAATCCGTTTAAAGCCCCGCGTGTTTTCGAAGGCGCTAGCGGGGTGAAGGGAGTTGTCACCTACAAAGGGCAACCGGTCAGGGATGCTTATGTGACCGCATACAAGGCCGGTTCGGGGGCCTTCAAGGGGCTTGGTTTCAGGACTGAATCGGTTGCTGCCGACGGAACTTTCGATTTTCAGCTCCAATCGGGTGCCTATGTGCTGGTTGCCAAAAAGATCACAAGCGGCAAAGGCAACCGGCCGCCGAAAGAGGGTGACCTGTACTGCTATTGTCCCAACAATCCGGTTGAAGTTCTGGCGGACAGGATAACTGCCGTTGAGCTGCCCTGCTACCCTAAAGATGACCGGAATTCTTTTATTGCGCTTCCTCAACTGAAGGGTGACAGCCTGAAAACGGTTGAGCACCGTGTTCTCAATGGCAGGTCCGGTATAAAGGGAACGGTGACCGGCACGGACGGAAAACCGATCGCCGGCATACTGGTGCTGGCCTACCGTACAACCAAACCGGTCTTTCTGACCTATCACTTGAGCCATGGGACTGAATATACGGCTGAAACCGCCCCGGACGGATCATTCTTCATCCCGGTGGATGTCAGCGGCGATTATTACCTTGTTGCCAGGGACACGCTTGGCGACGGACCGCATCGGGGCGAGCTGTTCGGTCTGTATAACGGCAACAGCCGGCATGCCGTGGCTTACCGGAAGGGTACCCTGCTTGATTCTGTCAACATAGTTGCCGGCAGAGTCATGGACGAGCCGAAACAGGGCATGGCGTTGACCGATGCTCCGACAATCGCAGGTACATCTGACGCTCAACAGGCGCGGTTCGAAAAAAAATCAGTGACAATCTCGGACAGCGTTCTGGAACGCGATACGGTCTGGGAGGGGGATGTCGTCATCAGCGGTGTTGTACTGGTTAAAAAGGGGGTGACGCTGATCATCAGGCCGGGAACAACGGTCCGCTTTGCCCGCGTCGATCGTGATCGTAATGCTGTCGGTGATGGTGAGTTGCGGATTGAGGGGCGTATTCTTGCTCAAGGGACGGTCGGTAGTCGCATCGTCTTCACCTCGGCCGAGAAGTCAAAATCGGTCCGGGACTGGTCGTACGTTCATCTGCTGGCGTCGCAGGCGGACAACCTGTTTGAATACTGTCGTTTCGAGTATGGCTTTTCGGGGATACAGGTGCATTATTCCAATGTGCGGATTGTGGATTGCCAGTTTATCAACAATCACGAGGGGCTGCATTTTAATACCGCCAACGTGCTGGCCGAGCACAACACGTTTACCAGCAACGGCTCCGCCATCAGATTCAAACGGTTGGAGGGCAGGGTCGTCATCAGGAACAACGCTATTCACGGCAATGAAATCGGGGTGCTGTTCGGTCGCCAGCAGATTAATGCCGTGGATTTCCAGAACCTTAACAGTCCGGTCGATTACCCCCTGTTTATCGGCAACAGTTTTTATGCTAACGGAAAATATAATTTTTCCATGGGGGAGGGGCAGAACCTGGATATACATATGGAAAACAACTGGTGGGGAAGCACTGCAGCCCCGAAGGTGGCGGCGGGGATGTTTGATCAGGAAAGTGACGGCGCTCTTGGAAAAATAATCCACACCCCCTTCCTTGCAGCGCCCCTGCCGAATGCCGGCGTGAGGGAAGACAGATGATCGGGGCGCGCAAGGTGATGGTGGCGGCGCTGTTTGCCCTGCTGCTGGCTCCCTGGTCGACCGTGGATGCCCCCGGGGCGTCGGATGTTTCCAGCTTTTATTCGCGCAACTCCACGGAAACCCTGATTCGTGTGTACGAAGACCCTGCCCGCCAGGAGTGGCAGAAACCGCAGGAGGTGGTCGATCGATTATCGATTCAGCCGGGAGATGTCGTGGCTGACATCGGCGCCGGCAGCGGCTATTTTTCGACCCTCTTCGCAAAAAAAGTCGGGAATGGCGGAACGGTCTTTGCCGTGGATACCGATCGGGACATGCTTGATTATATCCGCCAGCGTGCAAAAAAAGAGAGTTTGGACACTATCCGGCCGCTGCTTGCAAAAACGGACGATCCACTGCTGGCAAAGGACAGCACGGACCTGATTTTCATCTGCAACACCTACATGTTTATCACGGGCCGGGAACGATATCTGTCCCGCTTGAAGGATATTCTCAAATCAGACGGCCGCTTGGCGATTGTATCCTATAACCTGGTGGACTCCCCCGAAGGTCCCCCGATCCATACCAGGGTATCCCGGGAAAAAACGATCAGGGAAGTTACGGGGACCGGTTTTGTGCTGGATGCGGAGTATTACTTTCTGCCCTACCAGCATTTTCTGGTGTTCAAAAAACGTTAAATAATCCGTCCGTGTCCGTTTGGTTGTACAATGCCTGTTTTGACTATCAGGAGTTGACCATGAAAAAATATCTGTTGTTCTGTCTGGTTCTGCTGGTACTTGCCCTGCATCAGGATCTGCATGCCTGTGTCGGCAGAATCCTGATAATCGGAATATCAAATTCGACGAATGAACAGCTGCTGGCCGAGATGGTTTCACAATTGCTCAGTGAACGAACCGGCACCAATGTAAAGATTGTTCAATTCAGCAGCTCTCGGGATATGTATTCTGCCGTTAAAAAAGGCGAGGTCAGCCTGGTGATAGAGAATCTTGAGCGTGGTTCGCAGCTGGTTTCCAAAGCGGGTGAGAAGCATTCCCGGGAGCTCTATGATGCAGTCAAAAGGGATTATCGCAGAAACTACAATCTGGTCTGGTTTGAACCGTTCGGCGAAAGCCGCTTCTATGCTCCGGTGGTTGCGATTGATGTGCTTGAGATTCTGCCGGCTCTGCCGAAGCTGCTGGGAAAGCTGGCCGGCGTCCTGAACGAAGATGCCTATGCACGGCTGCTCAAGTCGGTTAAGTCCGATGCCGCTGCACGCCAGGTTGCAAAAGAATTTCTCAAATCCCGGCGTTTGATCTGATTGTGGAAAGTGTTTCCTGGTTACACGATGTGGAAATTCGTGTGAATAATTTTCTGCAGCTCCTCGATCTTGATCAGGGCATGCCGGATCTGCTCGCGTTCTTCGGCCGGAAGCTGGTAGGGGTTCAGGTAGTAGGAATCGGCCTGGATGCCCTTGATGTTTTTGATCTGCAGCAGGATGCGGTGCTTGGTGAGTATGTGATACGAATCAATCAGCTCACGGGCGAAACCGGCTGAAAAACTCCCTTCCTTTTCCAGAAGAGCTATCCGCTCCACGGTGCTGGTGGCCGGGATGCTCTGATTGATCGCCAGAATGCGCACATTCATGACCAGCGGCGCCCAGGCCAACAGCTTTACATTGAACTCCCCTTTGTGCTCACCGCTGCTTTCGGTCCAGATCCGCTTTAAAAAACCGAGCGCCAGCTGCATTTCCGTTGCGGCTTTGGCCATCCCCCACAACACTTGAAAATAATCGCGCTCCATGTCGCGGATCATCTCCACCAGCCTTTCGGCCAGGGGCTGGTCGCCGGCGACGTAGCGGGCATCTGAGAGCACGATCAGATCCATCATGTTCTTGGCCACATCTTCGACCTCGTAACGGACAATCGAAAGCATGCGCCTGCGCCACTGGCTGAAGGAGCCGCGCCAGGTCTGGTTGGTCGGCATGATATCCCCGGTGCAGCGTTTAAAACCGGCTTCTTCCAAACGGTCGACCAGCCGGGTGGCAAACTCCAGGAAATATTTGTCGGCCTGTTCTCCCCCGCCATCCCCATACACAATCAGGTTGTCCTGGTCGGTTATCAGAGTCTGCTCCTTGCGGCCATCGCTGCCCATGCTGATCAGGGCGAAGGGCACGCCCGGATGCGCCCAGCCAGCCTGCTCCATCTCACCGCAGACAATCTTCAGGGCGCGGACTGACAACACATCCCGGTAGTGCGTGCAGGATTGATGCAACGCTGCCACGGAGTTTGTCAGCAGAAAACGCTCCATTTCGATGCGGTTTAACTCATCATGAATCGCCTTGAGCTGCGGGGCGTCCGAAGTCTCGATTGAAGCAAGAAACCCTGCCTGGACATCGTCCCAGCCCAAAAGGTTCTGCCGGTCGGAAATCAGTGCTTCAACGAGCATCTGCAGGAACGGCCCGATATCTTCCATTTGGCAGTAGCGGGATATCTCCTTCAGATCCGGTATGGCGGCGGGCATCAGGTTTCTATGAGGTGACATGATCGAAATCCTTCAGATGCAGCAGTTGTTGCGGGACATTAAAAAGGGGTGGCCGAAGCCACCCCACTATACCATAACCGGCGGGAATTGAAAGTGTCAGTCCCGATCCGGTTTTCTGACGAGTAATCAGTGATCGATAGCCTTGGCCATGCCGAGGCCGGTGTTCTGGCGAACGTAGATCTCGTCGAACATCTCTTCCGCTCTCTTGTTGGGGAACAGCAGGGTGCCGAAGATGGCGGCCAGGAAGCCGAGCGGGATCGAGATGATGCCCGGGTTCTTCAGTTTCAGGAGCGGTTTGTCCAGACCCATGATCGACTTGCCGTCCTTGTTCTTCTCGTAGTCAACCTTGGCGGTTGCCAGAGCCTTGGCGTCCTTCTCGTCCAGGGTTGCGCCGGCCGGCAGTTCTGCCTGCTTCTTCTCCATGGCGGCGATGACTTTCTGGGCTCCGGCGGCGACGGTTTTCGGATAGGTCATGTTGGGCGAAACCATAACCAGGCCGATCGAGGCGACCGTGCCGACCAGCAGGCCGGAGATGACGCCGGCGGTGTTGAACTTGCGCCAGAACAGGGACAGGAACACGACCGGCAGGTTGCCGGAGGAAGCCACGGCAAAGGCCAGGGCCACCAGGTGGGCAACGTTGG
>JAJZRX010000007.1 GCA_021850095.1 Deltaproteobacteria bacterium | reverse complement strand
AACCTGGCGGATGATCCTGTTCAGGCTGCTAACGTCGTAGGGCTTCATAATATAGCCTGAAATTCCGCTTTCCCTGGCCTGCTTTTCGTCAATCAACTCGCTGAAGCCGGTGCAGAGGACCAGGGGAATGTCCGGCCTGATGGCCAGAAGCCCCTTGGCAAGTTCCTTGCCGGTCAGCCCTGGCATGTTCATGTCCGTGATAACCAGGTCAAATGCCTGCGGGTCGGTTAGAAAGTGTTTTAAAGCTTCCAGGCCGTCCGCCGCGAGCGTGACCCGGTAGCCGAGCCCCCCGAGCAGTTCCCGCCCCAGTTCTGCCAGCAATTTTTCGTCGTCCACAAAGAGTATCCGCTCCGTTCCCCCGACCGTTGATTTCTTGGCCGTGAGGTTGTCTGGCGCAGCACCCTCGACTTTCGGCAGAAAGATATGAAACGTAGTTCCCTGGCCCGGTTCGCTGTGGACGCTGATCGCTCCGCCCAGGTTTTTGATGATGCCCTGCACGACCGACAGTCCCATTCCGGTGCCCTCGCCGGTTTTTTTGGTCGTGAAGTAGGGATCGAAAATCCGCTCCCGGACGTTTTTATCCATGCCATGGCCGGTATCGCCGACCGTAAGACGAACATATCTGCCCGGTTTGAGGTGTGGATAAAGCGCCATCAGCGCCGCATCGGCCTCGATCTCCGACAGGGAGACGCTCAAAGTTCCCCCCTGGGCGCGCATGGCGTGGGCCGCGTTGGTTCCCAGGTTCATCAGTATCTGGTGGATCTGGGTCGGGTCGGCCAGGA
The DNA here is from genome assembly GCA_021850095.1 of Deltaproteobacteria bacterium. GTDB lineage: Bacteria > Desulfobacterota > Desulfuromonadia > Geobacterales > Pseudopelobacteraceae > JACRCG01. Next base: position 69,951 of record JAJZRX010000007.1, on the reverse strand, counting down.
TGCTGCTGTTTTTTGACTCCTCGGACAGGTGCGAATGTATCCCGATGGTGGTCGGCATGGTGGAGCGTAGCAGAGCCAGCACCTCCTCGGTCAGCGGGGCGATCTGCACCGGACGCAGCGCCTGTTCGCTGCGGCGGCTGAAGCTTAAAATCCGCTTCACCAGATCCCTGGCCCGCGAGCTGGCTTCCTGCACCCGCTCCAGATCGCGTGCGGCCGCATTTTCCCCCGGCAGTTTGCGCTGCGCCATTTCGGTGTAGCCGATAATCGCCGTCAGGATGTTGTTGAAATCATGGGCAATCCCGCCGGCCAGTGTGCCGATGGCTTCCATCTTCTGGGCATGGCGCAGCTCCCGTTCCATCCTCAACTCGTGGGTGACATCCCGCTGGATAACGATGTAGTTGATGACCGTGTCACTTGCGTCCCGAACCGAAGAGGCCGTGGTTTCGGCCTCAAACAGCGCGCCGTCCTTCTTTCTGGTGGTCAGCTGCCCCGACCAGGCATTCTCGCGCTTGATGACCTCGCGAATCCGAAGGTACTGATCGGGATCATCGGCGTTGCCCCTCAAGATTTCCGCTGATTGCCCGATGATTTCACCCCTGCTGTAGCCGCTCATCCGCTCGAAGGCCGGATTGACATAGTTGATCTTCCAGTGCGCATCGGTGATGAAGATCGCCTCGGCGGCCTGCCTGATGGCCTGGGCCAGCCGCAGCAGCTCTTCCTCACTGCGTTTGCGGCGGATGATTTCGTCATACAAGGCGTCAATCATCTGGTTCAACTCGGCGGTCCGATCCGCGACCCGCTTTTCCAGCGAATCCTTGGCCTCCTGCAGGCTGCTGGTCAGTTCGCGGATGTGCAGATGCACGGTGACGCGGGCCAGCACCTCTTCGCGCTGGAACGGTTTGGTGATGTAGTCCACCGCCCCGGCCTGAAAGCCCTTGACCTTGTGCCCGGTTTCCGCCAGGGCGGTCATGAAGATGACCGGGATATCGCGGGTGGATTCCCGTGCCTTGAGCCGGCGGCAGGTTTCCAGGCCGTCGATGCCCGGCATCATAACATCCAGCAGGATCAGGTCGGGCCGGGCGTATTCGGCCCGGGCAAGGCCGCTCTCGCCATCCTCGGCCACCAGGATCGTGTAGTCGTGTTCCGAAAGGTAATCGGTCACGATATCCATGTTGTTGGGGTCGTCATCAACGACGAGAATAACGGGTGTCGCTCTGTCTGCACTCATGGTGGTGCCCTCATTGTTCATTCAGTAACGCCAGTATGTCCTTTGTGCGGTACGAACCGGCCAGTTCGCGCAGTTTGCCGGCAAACCGTTGGTAGCGCGGATTGCTCTCTTCCAGCTTGATCGCCCAGGCCTGGATCTTGCGCACATCGCCCAGCAGCGCCAGTTCATGGAGCATCTTCAGTTCATCGCGGGGCGGGATTTCAGGCCTGTTGTCGGCATGATCCGCAGCGGCGCTGAAAATCGATGGGGGCAGTTTGGAAGCCGTTCTGTCCCAAGTTATTCCGAGCAGTTCCCCGATCCGCTCCAGCAGCGGATCGATCCGGATCGGCTTGCTGACGAAGGCGTCGCAGGCCGTCATGAAGGTTTCCTTGCTGGCCGAATCCGTGACAGTGGCCGAGGCGCCGATGACTTTGAGCGCCGACAGGCCTTCCATCGTGCGTAACTCCCGGACGCACTCCAGACCATCCATCTCCGGCATGACCAGATCCATGATCGCCAGATCCGGGCGCCGCTCCGCCGCCCGCTGCAGTGCCACCGCGCCATTCTCGGCCGTTGTGACGTTGAATCCGAGCGGCTCCAGCAGCGAGACCAGCATGGCGGTGTTGTTGATGTTGTCGTCCACCACCAGGATGTTCCGGCGCTCGCCCTGATAGCCGCTGATGCTCTGCTGCTGTTTTTCCGGGGCTACTTCCAGCTCGGTCACCTGTCGCAGCGGCAGTTCGATCCTGAAAACACTGCCGCTGCCGGGGCTGCTCTCCACGTCGATCCGGCCCTGCATCAGGGTCAGCAGTTGGCGGGTGATGTTCAGCCCCAGGCCGGTGCCTTCCCGCACCTGGCGGTTGGTGGCCAGTTGCGTAAATGGCTCAAAGACCGCTTCCAGCTTGTCGGCCGCAATGCCGATGCCGGTGTCGGCCACCTCGCAGCGCAGCAGTCCGCCATTCTGGTGGCTGTAGCTGACTTTCAGGGTAACGCCGCCCCGGCGGGTGTACTTGACCGCATTGCTCAACAGGTTCAGCAGGATCTGGCGCAGTTTGCGGTCATCACCCTGCACATACTGGGGCAGATCGCCGCTGGCTTCATAACTGAAGCGCAGTTCCTTCTCCTCGGCCTGCAGGCTGGTCAGGTTGTAGACCTGCTGCAGCAGCGCCGGCAGGTCAAAGGGCAGGTCGGCGATTTCCATTTTGCCGGCTTCGATCTTGCTGACGTCCAGGATGTCGTTGATCAGCATCAGCAGGTGCTCGCCGCTGTTGCGCATGATCTCCAGCTGATGCTGCTGGGTTTCGTTGATGTTGTCCTGGCGCTTGAGAATCTGGGCATAGCCCAGGATGGCGTTTAGGGGTGTGCGCAGCTCGTGGCTCATGCTGGAGAGAAAGTCGCTCTTGGCACGGTTGGCCGACTCGGCCTGCTCCTTGGCGACCGTCAACTGTGCGGTTCGTTCGATTACCAGCTCTTCCAGTTTGTCACGGTGCCTGGTCAGCTCCGCTTCGGCCGCCTCGCGCGCCTCAATCTGCATTTCCAGCTCCTGAACATTGTCCTGGAGCTGTGCCTGGGTCTGTTCCAGCTCTACCACGTTATCCTGAAGCTGTTCCTGGGTCTGTTCCAGTTCCACCACGTTTTCCTGGAGCTGATCCTGGGACTGCTCCAGCTCCATGATGGTTTCCTGGAGCGCGTCTTCCCGTTCACGGATGGCGCGGCTCATGCGGTTGAATTCGGTGGATAACTGTCCGATTTCACTGCTGGGCAATACAACATTGACTTCGGGGTGCTCCCCTTTGCGCACCTCCTTGGTCGCATTGATCAGGGCATACAGGGGGCGGGTTGCCAGGGTTATCAGCAGATACAGCAGTGCAAGTCCGGCAGCGGAGAACAGGAGCGCCAGGGTAACCCCCCGCCGGATGATCTGGCGTTCGGACTGGCTCATAATCTTCTTGGAAAGGCCAACGCGCACCCAGCCGATCTGCTCCCTGATCGGCGGCGCGCTTGCGGCGCCCTCCAGCAGGAAAAATTCCTCGGCCGCCTTGACCGAAACCACCGGAACAATGAATTCAAACGCATCGTCATGCTCGAAAAAGGTGATTTTCGAGTCGCTGCCTGCCTTCAGAGTTGCTGGCAGAGGGGCTTTTTTGCCTTCGTGCTGCAGAATCTCGACGTGATTGTTGAGAAACGAGACGAAAGCCACGTCCTTGATCTCCATCAGTGCGCGGGCCGAATTTTCCAGCTGTTCCCGGTTTTCGGAGAGCAGCGGCAATTCCGCATTCCGGGCGGCGATGGTGGCGATGGTCTCGCCTTTGTTGATGATCTCGGTTCGGAGGATTTTTCTCTCGGTCGAGATGGATTCCAGAGTGTAGACCGCCGAGATAATGATGATCATCGGGAGCAGAAACAACACCGCCTGCCATTTGAAGGTCAGAGGCAGCAGCGCAGTCAGCCGGTCTGCCACTCCGCGCTTGTGCGGTTCCGGCGGGGCCTGGTTGGTGGCGGTTTGTTCGTGTGTTGCGAGCGTATTCAGTGTCATCAATAGATTCTCTTGGCTTTATTGGCCATCTCTTCCGGGATCTCGATTGCCATCTTGCGGGCGGTGTTGCTGTTGATAAACAGATTGTAGCGGCGCGGCGGGGCTTCCGGCAGTTCAGAGGCGGCCACTCCGTTCAGAATCGATTGCGCCTTTTCGCCGATCTGACGGCTGACCGCCTTGTGATCAAATACCAGCGCAAAGAGCGCCCCCTGTTTGACGTTCGCTTCGGAGATGCCCAGCAGAGGTATGTTCTTCTTGAAGGATTGCAGCAGCACATTCGACATGGCCTGGGCGCTCAACAGATTGGCGTCCGGGAGCAGCAGCAGCGCCCGCGTGTTGCTGATCTGGCTGACGGTGGTGACCAGTTCGGCTGGGCTGTTGACGTTGTAAGTCGTCACCGCGCCGGCATCATCTCCCAGCAGGCTGCGGGCCATGCCGGGAGTGCCCAGGACCGCAATTCTACCGAGCGCCGGCAGATAGCGCCGCAGCAGGGCAAGGTACTCGCCCACCGGCGGGGACATATAGACTCCGGTCAGCCCGGTCCGTCCGCTGCGGGGCGGGGCGACCACCAGGCCGTAGACCACGCTGATCGAAGGGGGCAGGCGCAGGGCTTCAGCGAGCGCCTCCATGCCCAGCGCCACCACGACTCGGGCATCTTCGCGCTCGACAATTGCAGCGAGTCTGCCCTTGGCTTCCGCTGTCGTGTAGTCTTTGCTGGGTGACCTGAGGGAAGCCTGAATATCAGCAACCACATCGGCCACCATGGCATACTGGGTGTCGCCGACGATCAGAACCTTTGCGGCCCGGGCCGGGGTGCTGAACAGCAGGAAAAGCAACAGAAAAAGCAGAGCCGCAGGCAGCTGCCGTCGGAAGGGTAGGGGGTGCGTTCTCTGTGGGAGAGGTGTTTTCAAAAGCGAATCCTGGAATGTGTTGATTGAATGACGCGCCAGTCGTACGGGTTTCGGCCGGAACTGGCCGAAAATGCGGGCTATTATAGATGGTTTAATGAGAAATGCAACCATTAACCAGATGTTAGGTCTCTTCGGCAGAAATTGCCGTTTCTGAACAAAAAAAGAGTTTGCCGGGAGCAAACTCTTTTAAACACCAACAGCGTTTGAGGCCGCTTTTCAGTAGTAGCCCTGTTCCCTGTGGCGCTTCTTGGCAGGCTGGGGAACTGCTGCTGCGTATGCGGCTATTTTCTGGGCCAGGATCGATTCGACCAGGGCCAGGGTCAGGGAGATGGCGCTGTAGGCTGCGGTTGCCGCGGCGGCCTGTGAATGCATCTCCAATCCGGGCAGATGCTTCATGGCGGTTACGAAGCCCAGCGCCAGCAGTCCCATGCCGAAATGGCGGATAACCCACTGGTTGTGCAGGGCCTGCAGTTCGACCAGTTTCTCCCGGTCACCCTGCTCCAGATATTCCTTAAACTGCAGCCAGTTGCTGTAGATCCGGGGAACCATGATCATGATCAGGATCGCCGAAAGCATCACCGTTATAGAAGTCAGCATTGTCATCTCCGCTCTCCCCGCTGCTGTCAGGTCTTTTTGACCCGTTCCGGTTACGCTTTCCACAATTGCAAATCTGCGACCAATAATCGCGCCGGCAGGTAATTATTTTCATTAAAGACAAAACCTGTGTACATACAGTATGTTGCGTGGTGGATGGTTGGGCGGGAAGGGGGGCTGGAGGCTGCCGGGAGGGGGGATGGGGCGAAATAGTCGTTATTTGGCTAAATAGCGCGGTGTAAACGAGTTGTTCTGAATAAAAAACAAATTATATTAGACGTTTGTTGCTGTTGTTTGTTTGTTGGTGTTGTTAAATAACGTTATTTGGCGGGGTGTGGGCGTTCGCCGGCTGGCTGGCTTTTCTCGCCGCTGCGGCTGAAGCGGTAGCCGACCCCCCGCACGGTCAGGAAATGGCGGGGGTGCGACGGGTCCGGCTCGAAGTATTTGCGCAGGCGGACGATGAAGTTGTCCAGCGTCCTGGTTTCGGTATCGCTGGTATAGCCCCAGACGCTCTGCAGCAGTTCGCTGCGCGGAATGGCCTGTCCCTCCTTGCGGAAGAACAGCGCCAGAACCCGCACCTCCATTTCGGTCAGGTCGATCTCCCCTTGGGCGGTTCTGCCCCGGTAGGAGAGCAGAAAGACCTCGTTGTCCCCGAAGCGGTAGCCCTCTTCAATCGGGTCCGGCCGGTACCAGGAGGAGCGCCGCAGCATCCCCTTGACCCGCAGCAGAAACTCGGCCAGGTTGAACGGCTTGGTCAGGTAGTCATCGGCCCCGTTCTCCAGCCCTTCGACCCGGTCGGCGTCTTCGGAGCGGGCGGTCAGCATCAGGATCGGTACGCGCGGATCCAGACTGCGGATCAGCCGGCAGGCTTCATAGCCGCTCATGCCGGGCAGCATCACGTCCAGAATGATCAGGTCGAAGCGCTCGACTTCCAGCGATTTAAGAGCGCTCTCGCCGGTTTCAAAGTGGCTGATGCGCAACCCCTCTTCCTCCAGGTTGTAGCAGATGCCGCGCGCCAGATGGATTTCATCCTCAACCAGCATGATGTGTGGTTTGCCGTTGTTCATGCTCATGTTCCTCACTCCGCCGGTATTTTAATCGTGAAGGTGCTGCCCTGGCCCAGGCCGGGGCTGGTGACCCCCACCGTGCCGCCATAACCCCGGATGACCGATTCGACGATGTACAGCCCCAGGCCGGTGCCGCGCACGTTTTCGCCGGGGGGCTGCACCCGGTAGAAGCGTTCGAAGATCTTTTTCCGTTCCCTGGGCTCCAATCCGCGCCCCTGATCCTGAACCGAGAGCTGCAGCAGAGTGCCGGTTTTGACCAGCCGGACGTTTATTTCGGGACTCTGGGTCGAGTAGAGGATGGCATTTTCAAACAGGTTGCGCACCACCATACCCATCTCTTCCGGATCGACCAGCGCTTTCAGCCCGGGCTCGGCTTCAAAAACAATCCTGCCGCCATGGGCCAGGGAGGCTTGTTCGCGTTCCACATGTTCCCCGACCAGCGCCGTCAGGTCGGTCAGGCGCCGCTCGGTCGGTTTGCGGCGCTGCTCCAGGCGGGCGGCCATCAGCAGGTTGTTGATCAGGTAATGCAGCCGTTCCGTGTCGGCCAGCATCGTGCCGACGAATGAATCCAGCCTTTCCTCGTTGGGGCGTCGCAGGCGGATCGTTTCCAGATGCAGCTGGATGGAAGCCAGGGGTGATTTGAGCTCGTGGGTGATCTGGGAAATGACGTTGCGCTGCTGGGCATACAGGTGCGACTGGCGGTTCCAGAAGACGAAAATGACATAGGCGCCGATCAGGATCAGCAGCAGCAGGCCGATCCCCTCCACCATGACCGGCCAGTTCAAGCCCTTCCCGATCAGTTCCGGCCGGTATTTTTCGGCCAGGGCCTTGAATTCCCGGTCTTTGCCGATAAACCAGTAGATCCAGAACACCACCAGGGTGATCCAGACCAGCTGGATTGCGATCATGGTCATGACCGGCGTGAAGATACGGCGGAGAAGATGCGTCATTTTTTGCACCAGGCCTGTTGATTCATGGTCGTTCCCCTGCTTTGAAAACCGGATTCGACGGTTGTCATGATTTTGTGTGCTTGTGAATTCAGGCGCATTCTGCTATAAACGTTCAACTCTGAAACAGAGTTATATAAATAGAGCGGAGAGTATGTCAATGGCTGTTGCGGAATTCAAGAAACTTAATCGGCAAATGATGCTGTATCGGGTTGTGCAGACAATTCTGGTTGCACTGCTGGTGTTTATGGCAATGAACTACCAGGGGCTCTTTACCCTGCAGGGCAAACCGCAGCAGTTTGTCGGCAGCCTGGTGATAGCCATCATAATCCAGCTGATACTGATCTGGCCGGTCTACAAGCTGGCCTGGCGCGACGCCAGAATCGAGATCGAAGGGACCGCCAGCGGCCTGACCGCTGAACAGGCGACCGCCCTGCGCAAGAAGCGTCTGATCGGCGATCTCTGGAAATTCTGCGGCGTGGCTTTTTTCATCGTCTTCGTGGCCCTGGTTCCGGATTCGAAGAAAGCACCCGGCGCGACCTTCTTTCTGGCCACCACCATTTTCTCGTTTCTGTTGACCTGCCTGCTGTATTTCCAGTGTTTCAACTTCAGCGCCAAGAAGCAGATCAAGGCCTTGACCTAAAATGATTATTCGCCACAGAGGGGCGCATGCAATGCGCCCCTACCTTATTCCGGCTTTGAAAAACGCCTCCATCCTTCCGAACATCTCCCCCGAATCCCCTTTGATAATCTCCGTATCCGGCAAAGAGCGCAGAAAGGTTCTGCCGTAGCTTTTATTGATCACCCGCCGGTCCAGGATCAGCACCGCCCCCCGGTCGTTCCGGCTGCGGATCAGACGCCCGAAGCCCTGGCGGAATTTGATCACCGCCTGGGGCAGCGAGAACTCCCGGAAGGGATCACCGCCGTCAGCCTTGATCTTTTCGGCCCGGGCCTGCTGGACCGGTTCGGTCGGCACCTGGAAAGGGAGGCGGGTGATGATCACCAGACGCAAGGCCTCGCCCTTGACATCCACCCCTTCCCAGAACGAATCGGTGCCGAACAGCACCGCGTTGCCCTCTTTACGGAACTGGGCCAGCAGGGCGTGGCGGCCGGTTTCGCCCTGTTTGAGCGAGGTCAGCCCCAGCCTGAACAGTTTGGGAGAAAGCGCCGAATGGATGCGGTTCAGCAGATCGTAGGAGGTGAACAGGATGAAGGCGCCGCCGCCGGCCAGCGTCACCGCCTTGAGGATATGGTCTTCCAGCGCGTCGCGGTAGCCCGCTTCGGTCGGTTCCGGCATGTTCTCCGGAATGGCCACGAAAACCTGGCTGGCGTAGTCGAAGGGTGAGGCCAGCTGCAGCTCGGTCAGGCGCTCCTTGGGCAGCAGGGCGAAGCCGGTCCGCCTTTTCAGGTAGCCGAACTGGCCCCCCACCGTCAGGGTGGCGGAGGTGACGATGATCGTTTTGAGCTTGTCCAGCACGGTTTCTTTCAGCTGGCCGGAGATGTCCAGCGGCGCGGCGCAGATGCGGGCCTGCACGCCCCGGCTGCCGCTCCTGGTTTCGATCCAGCGGCAGTAGCCTTCGGCTTCGGTGGTGAAAAACAGCAGTCCGTCAGCCATGGCCTGCAGACGCCCCTCGATGCCGCCGGTGTCCAGCAGCTGGTCGGCCAGCTTTTCGCGCAGTTTCTCGGGCAGATCGCCGCAGCGGCGCAGCAGGGTGCGCAGGGCCGAGGTATAGTCGTTGATTCCATCGGCCAGCGTCTGCAGCCGTTGGCGGCACTCGCTCCAGAAGGCCCGGTGCTCCACGGCGGGCGTGATGCGCAGCTTCTGCTCCCGGCCAGCCAGGCCGCCGACGTCATGTTCGACCGTGATCGCCAGCCAGTCCATGGTCTGCTCGGTCAGTCCGGACAGGTCGTGGGCTTTGGGCAGCAGATGCGTCTCCAGCAGCCCGGACAGCTCGGCGTAGAGACTGTCCTGGGATTCGGGCAGATCACGGGTTATGCGCGAGGAGATGATCGTCAGCAGGCCGGCCCGATTGGCTTTGTGCGGCACCAGCCGCTGCAGCTGCTTGAGGATGCCGCTGCGGGCGATGGTCAGCGACAGGTGGCTGGTGGCCACATCCTCCAGATGGTGCCCTTCGTCGAAGATCAGGCGGGTGAAGGGGGGCAGAATGGCGGTGGCGTCGTAGCCGGTTTCTTTCCTCAGGACGATGTCAGACAGCAGCAGGGCGTGGTTGACCACCAGCACCCGGGCGGCCGATGATTCACGGCGGGCCCGGTAGAAGAAGCAGCGGTTGAAGTGCTTGCAGCGTGAACGGCTGCACTGGTCAGCTTCGCAGCAGACCTCTTCCCAGGTCGTGTGACGGGGGGTAAAGGCCAGATCGCTGCGGCAGCCGTCCTGGCTGGCGTGGCTCCATTCGATGATGGTCGTCAGTTCGGCCGACGTTTCATCCGGGAAGAGCGACGGCTCGGCTTCGGCGTGCTCCAGCTTGCGCAGGCAGGCGTAGTTGCTGCGCCCCTTGACCAGGGCGGTCTTGAATTCGATCTTCGAGTTGCGCGCCAGAAAGGGGAGATCCTTGCGGATCAGCTGCTCCTGCAGGTTGATGGTGTTGGTTGAGATCACGACCCGCTCGTTGTTGCGCACCGCCCAGAGGATCGACGGGATCAGGTAGGCCAGCGATTTGCCGGTGCCGGTGCCGGCTTCCACCAGCACCACGCCGTCCTTGTTGAAGGCCTCGGCCACCGCAAAAGCCATGCGGACCTGCTCGTCGCGCTGTTCATAGCCCTTCAGGTGGGCCATCATGCCGTCGGGGGCAAAGATTCGGCAGATCTCCTCCAGCGAAAGCAACTCGCCCTTCTTTTCGGTGTGGGGGGTGACGACCTGGTAGCAGCGCAGGCAGCTGTTGTCGATGATCGAGAAGCCGATGCCCTGGTTGCCGCAGATCGAGGCGATGTCCATATCGGCCGACGAGGGGGTCAGATCGCCGGAGGGATGATTGTGGATCACGACATCGCCGCCTGCGGCGCGAGTGATGATGGCCGGCACTGCCACCTTGCTGCCGCGGGCGATGGTTTCGGTTTCGTAAACCATGCCGTCAACGTTGGTGCGGCCGATGAAAAAGACCTCGTTGCCGCCTGCGGCGGCAATCTCGTGCCGCATCAATGCGCGGCAATCTTCAGTAAAGTGGGTTTCCATAGGTTGGGCACCATAGCACAGAGCACGAAAAAAGGCACCGCTGAATCCCGGCGCCCGGCTTTGTTTTGCGAAGTTACCGTTGATTCAATTGATCAGTAACCCCACCAAGCCCGCGCCGATGATCACGATCATCGGGCTGATTTTAGTCCATTTGAAAACCGCAAAACCGATTGCCATAATCACCAGCTCCCTGACTCCGGACAGGGAGGAAGCGCCCAGGTTCCAGGCTGCGGCCGCCACCAGGCCGACGATGGCCGGCAGCACTCCCTCCAGTGTGCTGTTGATCAGGTCGATCTTTTTCAGGCGCTCGTAGTTGCGGCTGACGATCAGCATCAGGGTCACGCAGGGGAGGAAGATGAATGCTGTCGCCACCAGTCCGCCCGGAAATCCTCCAGCCCGGTAGCCGGTAAAGGTGGCCAGCATGGCCAGCGGGCCGGGAGTCAGCTGGGACAGAGCCAGGCCGTCCAGAAACTCGCGCAGTGTCAGCCATTTGTACTGCTGCACCATGATGTGATTGAGGAGCGGGATCAGCACATAGCCGCCGCCGACAAAAATCAAGCCGATCCGGAAATAGATCCAGGCCAGGGCCAGAAGCGACACCATCAGCTGTACCTCCGCCGCCAGATGCTGGCCACCAGCGACCAGAGCGCCGCCGCCAGCAGCACCCAGGCGGCGTTCAGCTTCAGGAAAACCGTGGCGCCAAAGGCGGCCAGCGCCAGCAGCGCACTGTTGGCCCCCCTGATCTGCTTGCGCCCCATATCGATCGCCACTACCACGATCAGGCCGATGACGACCGGGTTGGTGCCCCGCAGAGCGGCCTGCAATTGCGGTAGTTCGTTGTAGTTGAAATAGAGCCAGGAGAGCAGCGACACCAGCAGGAAGGAGGGGAGGATAAAGCCGATGGCGGCGACAATCCCGCCCCGGATGCCGCGCAGATGGTGGCCCGTGAAGGTGCAGACGTTCAGCGAAAAGGGACCCAGGATCTGGCCGAAGGCCAGTCCGTGCATAAACTGCTCGGAGGTGATCCAGCCCTTTTGCCTGACGCAGATCCGCTCCACCAGGGCAACGATGGCCATGCCGCCGCCGAAGCCGGTCAGGCCGATCCTGGCAAAGGTCAGAAAAATCTCCGTCAGGCTGATGGTCTGTTCTCTGGTGTCCATGCCGAATGTATAGCAGGAAGCTTTCCGTTGCGGCAAGCAAAAGCGGCCGGGAAATTATTGCCTGATTGATTCGCTCCGTGGTATTAATGGCGCGCCTGTCACTTCCCGCCGCCTCTTCCGAAAAGAGGGGCAGGATTCATCTCTAAAGGAGTTCCCCCATGTCTTTCCGTACCATCGAATGGCGCGACGATGCCGTGATCATGATCGACCAGACCCGCCTGCCGGGCGAAGAGATTTACAACAGTTATAGCGATTTTACCTCCGTGGCCGAGGCCATCAAGGGCATGATCATCCGTGGGGCGCCGGCCATCGGTGTGGCGGCCGCCATGGGGGTTGCCCTGGGAGCGCGCGAGATTATCGCCGATACCCATGATTCCTTCTTCCGCCAGCTGGAGAATGTCTGCGATGTGCTGGCCCGCACCCGTCCCACGGCGGTCAATCTGTTCTGGGGGATCGAGCGCATGAAACGGGTCGCCGAAGAGCATCGCGGCAAGAGCCTGGACAAGATTCGTGAGATCCTGAAAAAAGAGGCCATCAGGATCGAGCAGGAAGATCTGACGATCTGCCGCAACATCGGCAAGTGGGGTGCCACCCTGATTCCGGAGGAGGGTACGGTTCTAACCCACTGCAACGCCGGCGGTCTGGCCACGGCTGGTTACGGCACGGCCCTGGGAGTCATCCGCGCCGCCCACGAGGCCGGCAAAAAGATCCGGGTTTTTGCCGACGAGACCCGCCCCTGGCTGCAGGGGGCCCGTCTGACCGCCTGGGAGCTGATGAAAGACGGCATTCCCACGACACTGATCTCCGACAATATGGCCGGTTTCTTCATGAGCCGGGGGGAGATTACCTGCTGCGTGGTGGGGGCCGACCGAATCGCCGCCAACGGGGACACCGCCAACAAGATCGGCACCTATTCGGTGGCGGTGCTGGCCAGGGAAAACAATATACCCTTTTATGTGGCGGCCCCGGTCTCGACCCTGGATCTGAGCCTGTCCGACGGCAGCAAGATCCCGATCGAGGAACGCCCCGACAGCGAGGTGACCCACATCAAGGGCATCGCCATTGCGCCGGAAGGGGTCAGCGTCCGCAACCCGGCCTTCGACGTTACGCCGGCCCGCTACATCACGGCCATCATCACCGAGAACGGCATCGTCAAGCCTGATTATTGCGCCGGTCTGCGCACGGTGGCGGGTAAATAATATGCATGTGGATCGCTTCTCCGCCGACTTCCAGCGCCTGATCGCCCTGGCCGACCCGGCCGAACGGGGGCGTGAGCTGGCTCTGTTCCTTGAAGCCCACGGTTACCAGTACGGCGCCCGCTCGGCCGATAATATCCTGCTGTTTCAACACTTTTTTACGGTTGAGGAGCTGCACCGGATCGTGATCAATTCGCTGCACACCCCCAATCCGGATATGGCCCTGAACGCTTTTGAGCGCCTGGCCGGAGTTATTCCGCCGGCCGATCTGGCCGAACTGGCGGGGCGCAAGAGGCGCCTGGCCCAGTTTGTCAACCTGTGCGGTTCATCCCCCTTTCTGGTCAATCTGATCTACAAAGCTCCTGCCACTGTGCGCTCGCTGTTTCTGGAAAATGCCATCGACCTCGCGCGCAGCGCCGACGAGATGCTGGCGGCCGTGAGACTGCAGATCAACGATAGCACCGATTTCAGCGAGCTGCAGAAGCAGCTGCGAATCTTCAAGCGAGCCGAGATCCTGCGCATCGCCGCCCGCGACCTGAACGGTCTGGCAGCCCTGGAGGAGGTGACCGACGAGCTCTCCAGTCTGGCCTCCTCATCCCTGCAGGCGGCTTACGAGGTCTGCCGGCGCTGTCTGATCCGCGAATACGGCCAGCCGATGATGGAGACGCCCGAGGGGGAGCGCGAAGCCGGGATGACCGTGATCGGCATGGGCAAGCTGGGGGGGCGGGAGCTGAATTTCTCCTCCGATATTGACATCATCTATTTTTATGAATCGGACAAGGGGGAAACGGCTGGGGTTCAGAATGGTTCCGGCGGCCGAAAAGGTGTCGTCTCGCTGCATACCTTTTTCAACAAGCTGGGAGAGATGATCAGCAAGGCGCTTTCGCAGGTCACCGAAGACGGTTTCGTCTTCAGGGTTGACGTCGGTTTGCGGCCGGAGGGCAAGTCGGGTGACATGGCGGTGTCGCTGCGCTCGGCCGAGGTTTACTACGAATCCTGGGGGCAGTCCTGGGAGCGCACCGCCATGCTCAAGGCGCGGCCGGTGGCCGGTTCGCTGGAGCTGGGCGAGCAACTGCTGAATATGCTGCAGCCCTTTGTGTACCGCAAATACCTGGATTACAACCTGATCGAGGATATGAAGCATATGAAGCAGAAGATCGATGCTTCACTGGCCCATGCCCGGGAAGGAGAGAACAACCTCAAGCTGGGGCGGGGCGGCATCCGCGAGATCGAGTTTTTCATTCAGGCCCTGCAGCTGGTCTATGCCGGCAAGAATCCGCGCCTGCGGGAACGCAATTCGCTCAAGGCCCTGGATACTCTACTGGCGGCCCAGCTGGTCAACGAGGAGGATCATCGCAAGCTGCAGGAAGCCTACCGCTTCCTGCGTACGACCGAGCACCGCATCCAGGTCGTTCAGGAACGCCAGACCCACAATCTGCCGACCAGGCCGGAGGAGATGCTGGCCCTGGCGCGGCGCTGCGGTTATCTGCGCGTCAACGGTCTGGAACGCTTCCGGGCTGTTCTGGATGAGCATCGCGGCAATGTTTCCGTGATCTACGGCACGCTGTTCCATTCGCGGGACGAGAACCTGCAGCAGGACCTGATCCCCGAAACCCTGTTTTTTCTCGATCAGCGGGCCGATTCCGACCTGGTCAAGGATATGCTGGCCGAGCGGCGCTTCGAGGATGTGGAACGGGCCTATGAAAATCTGACCCTGCTGCGGCGGGGGCCGGTCAAGGGCAATCTGACCGAGCGCAGCCGGCGCCTGCTGGAAAAAATTACGCCGCTTTTGCTGCAGAAGGTTTTCGATTCGCCTGACCCCGACATGGCTCTGGCCAATCTGGAGCGCTTTTTATCGGTCATCGCCACCCGCCCTTCTTACTACGCTCTGCTGGCCGAAAACCGGGAAACCCGCAAACTGGTTGTATCCCTGTTCGGCATGTCCGCTTTTTTGTCCAAGATTTTGATCAATCACCCGGAAATGCTGGACAGCATGGCCTCCAGCAATTACGCCTCAACCGCCAAGTCCAAGGAGTCCATGGCGGCCGAGTTGGCGATCATGCTGGAGCAGAGCGACTACTTCGAGGATCGTCTGGACGTGCTGCGGCGCTATCGCAACGAGGAGTTCCTGCGGATCGGCCTGAACGACATTTACGGCAAGCTGCTGCAGGGGGAAGTCACCACCCAGCTCAGTCTGCTGGGCGAGACCTGTCTGACTGCGGCCTACCGCCTGGCGGTGGACGAGCTGAAGCGTTTCGGCCACCCCCGTTACCAGCGCGAAGATCAGGCCGTCGAGGCCAATCTGGCCATCATCGGCATGGGCAAGCTGGGCGGGGGGGATCTGAATTACCACTCCGACCTGGATATCATCTTTGTCTACGATCACCAGGGCTATACCGACGGCGAAAAGCAGATTTCCAATCACGAGTATTTTGCCAAGCTGGCCCAGAAAATCATCTCGATCCTGACGATGCAGACCCGCGAGGGATACGTTTACAAGATCGACACCCGCCTGCGCCCGTCCGGCAACGCCGGACCGCTGGTGACCTCGCTGGATTCTTTTCTGGAATATCACCGCAAAGAGGCCCAGATCTGGGAGCGCCAGGCTCTGACCAAGGCCCGGGTGGTGCTGGGGGATCCCGTGCTGGCGGAACAGCTGCACGAGGTTATGCGCCACACGATTTACGGGGACACGATCGACGATGAAGGGCGGGCCGAGATCCATCGCCTGCGGATGCGGATGGAAAACGAGCTGGCCCGGGAAAAGGAAGGCAGCTACAACATCAAGACCGGGCGGGGCGGCATGGTGGATGTGGAGTTCGCCGTCCAGTATCTCCAGCTGCGTCACGGCTGCCGTTATCCGGAGCTGCGCACCACCAACACGGTGGCGGCCCTCAAGGAAATCAACGGCTTGGCGCTGCTGCCCGAAGGGGACGCCGAAACCCTGCTGGTGGGCTACAAGTTCCTGCGCAAGCTGGAGAATCGCCTGCGGATCATTCACGATTATTCGGTCAACGATCTGACCGGCCCTAAAAACTATATGGACAAGCTGGCCCGCCGGCTGGGATATGATCCCAAGCTGAAGAATCCGGGCAGCGTGCTGATCAGCGATTACGAGGAAACCACCGGCAGAATACGGGATGTGTATCAGCGCCTTTTTGGCGTGACAACCGAATAGAGGAGGATATCGGCATGAATATCCGCAAGAAGTTTCTCGATTATGAGTACGAAGAGGTGCTGGACGGGCGCGTGCGCGAACTGATCCGGGTCGGCTGCGCCATCGCGGTCGGTTGCCCGACCTGATTCAAAAAGCACTTCGCGGTCGCGAAGTCGGAAGGAGCCAGTCAGGCGGAGCTACGCGAGGCGATCGCCTACGGCATGATCGCCCCGGGAGGAAGGGCCAAAAATTTCGGCCTGGATATGCTGGACGAAGTTGATCTTGGGGAGTGATCGCCTGCTGGGCGGCTGTTACGGTTGAGGAGCTTCCAGCAGCAGCACCTGGCTCAGGGCCTGGTCGATCTTTGCCACGTCGACGATCGTATTGAAGCAGGGGCCAAAGGGGCGTTCGTTGAGGATGCCGATCACCGGCAGCGGGTAGCAATCCTTGATGCCGGAGGTTAGGTCGCGCTCGCAGGCCACCGCCAGCACCAGCTTGGGGCGTTTTTCCACGATCACCTTGCGGGCCAGAGTGCCGCCGGTGGCGACCGAGATGGCGATGTTGTACTTGCGGCTGATTTCCACCAGCCCTTTGATGTTGCAGCGGCCGCACAGGACGCACTTGTTGATGTCCCCGGTGACCTTGATCTCGCAGTCGAAAAGCTGGATGCAGTGGGGCAGCAGAACCAGCACCCGATCCGGCCTGACTTTCTGGCGCTGGGAAATCACCAGGCTGTTATTCATGGCGATAAAGGATTGACGGATCTTGTCCTTGTCGATCCCCAGCAGCCGGCCGACAAACTCGATCACCGGCAGCAGGAACTTGATCACGACCAGCCGCATGAAGCGGGTAAAGAAGATGTCCTTGCCCAGCGCGGTTGTCAGCACCAGCAGGCCGGTGCCCAGGATGGCGGCGCCGGAAAGTGCCATCATGATGATGCCGACCAGGTGGGGCAGATTGGGATGGATGTTGGCCAGCCCCCGGTTGGGGATCCACCAGATCAGGAAAATGACCGCCACCACGATCAGGCAGGTCAGTCCCATCAGGCTGACAAACAAACGTTTGCGGGGCGGCGCGGTGTTGTCGTGGGGGGTGGTCATGATTCGGCATCTCCGCTGACCGGGCTGCCCAGCACCGTTCCTGCGGCAATCGGAAAGCCGGCCAGAAAACTGCCGGCGTCAAGGCGCTTTTTACCGGCCAGCTGCACTTCCCGGATCAGCAGGCTGCCGGACTGGCAGGCCACTTCCAGCTGCCCTTTGGAGGCTTTCAGCACCGTGCCGGGACGGCCGCTGCCGCTGGCGACCCGGGTGCTGAATATTTTCAGCGCCTGATCGTTCAGGAAGGTATAGGCGCCAGGCCAGACACACATGCCGCGCACCTGGTCATGGATGGCGCGGGCATCTTTGTGCCAGTTGATCAGGCCGTCTTCTTTTTTGAGCATGGCGGCATAGCAGGTGTCGTCATCGTTCTGCGGCTGCGGGACGAGGCTGCCGGCCTTGAGACGATCCAGGGTTTCCGCCAGCAGATCGGCGCCTAGGGAGGCCATGCGGTCGTGCAGCGCAATGATGTCCTCGTTTCCGTCAATGGGGGTTTTTTGCTGCAGCAGCATCGGGCCGGTATCCAGGCCGGGATCCATCAGCATGGTGGTGGCACCGGTTTCACTTTCGCCGTTGATGATGCACCAGTTCAGCGGAGCGGCGCCCCGGTAACGCGGCAGCAGCGAAGCGTGGACGTTGATGCAGCCGTGGGGCGGGATATCCAGCAGCGCCTTGGGAAGAATCTGGCCGAAGGCGACCACCACGATGACATCCGGCTCCAGTTTCCGGATCAGCTCCACAAACTCCGGATCGCGCACCTTGAGCGGCTGATATACCGGAATATCATGGGTGAGCGCCAGCTCCTTGACTGGTGGCGGCATCAGTTTCTGCCCCCGTCCTTTGGGGCGGTCGGGCTGGGTCACCACCGCCAGCAGGTTTTCCTTGCGGTCAATCAGTTTCTGAAGGGTTGGACAGGCAAAATCGGGGGTGCCCATGAAGATCATTCGCCAGCCGGTCATCGAGCCTCCCCGGCAGCCTTGCGGGCTTTGCGCTGGAACAGCTCGCGCTTGAGCGGCGAGAGGTGATCCACGAACAGGATGCCATCCAGATGATCGATCTCATGCTGGAAGGCGATCGCCAGCAGATCCTCCGCCCGCCAGGTGCGCTCAACCCCTTCCAGGTCGAGCCCTTTGACAATCACCCGGGCATGGCGGCGCACATTGGCGGCAAACTGGGGAACGGAAAGGCAGCCCTCCTCTTCGTAGGCTTCGCCTTCGGCGTGGATGATAACCGGATTTATGGCGGTAATCAGATCGGGCGGCTCGTCTTTGGCTGAAACGTCGATGACGATGACGCGCTGGTGCACGCCGACCTGCGGGGCGGCCAGCCCGACGCCGGGGGCATCGTACATGGTTTCCGCCATGTCGCGGGCCAGTTCGCGCAGGGCGTCATTGATGACGGTGACCGGCAGCGATTTTTTCTTCAGTTCAGGGTTGGGGTAGGTGAGGATGGGACGGATCATATACATCCTTAATTGCCGTAATAAATTTTGAATGATACTATTTCAGAGCAATAAAATCAATTTTGATCTTTGGGGTGAACGAGGTGCAGATATGACCGATCCGGTCGGCAAAATCAGCGGAACAAAGGAAACTTCTCCAGGGGGTACCTACAGCGGGGGCAGTTCCGGGGATCAGCACAGGAAAAAGAAATCCCCGCTTCCTGAACATGACCTGGTGGAAATATCCCAGGATGCCAGGGATATTTCCACCGGTAAGAAAAAAAGGAGCATAGTCGACTACCTGAAAGAGCTGCTGGGGTGAAGGTGCTGGTGATATCCGCATCGCCAGTCGGAGGGTGTTTCAGCTGAAAAAGCTCTTATCTTTCTCATAGGCTTCAAAAAACTTTTCCAGCAGGGAATCCATGGTGTTCTGATCAATGGCAAGCAGTTGGGCCGGGAGTGTCTGCAGAAGATCAAGATCGTCATCCGGTTCGCGCACCCCGATACCGGCCTTGTGGCAGAACAGGTTGGCCAGTCCCACCACGCAGGTCAGGCTTACCTGATAGGGATCCTCATCCCCGGAAAAATCAAAAGAGTGATGCTTCAATACGGCGTTCATCAGGATCTCGGGGAAATTCCATTTTTTTATGACCAGTGCGCCGACCTCGGAATGGGTGTAGGAGTAAACCTGCTGTTCCGCTTTCGCAAACGAAATTCCGTCGTTGTAGCAGATCTGCATGACGGTCTGGAATTGCTGGTTATCCAGAAAATTCATGATGTTCTTGCCGATGTCGTGAAAAAGCCCTCCCAGAAAAGCTTCCTCCTCATTGACCTGGTGAATTTCTTTGGCAATCATCCGTGCCGCCAGGCCGGCGCCGAAGGAGTGTTCCCAGAGCATTTTTTCGGTCAGGCCGTAGGGTTTGTAAACCTGTTTCACCGAGGCGGCGACCACCAGGCTTTTAAGGGTGCTGCATCCCAGTACCACGATGGCATGGGATAACGTCTGAATCTGGCGCTGGCAGCCGTAAAAGGATGAGTTGGATATTTTGAGAACCCGCGCTGCAACTGCCGGGTCGGAAGCAACCACCTTGGCGATTTCTTCAGAAGATGCGTTTTCACTTTCGATAAGCTGCATGACCTTGGTGGCGACGACCGGAATCGTCGGCAGGTCTCCGGCAGTCATGATCATGTGTTCAAGTTCTCGATTCATCGGATCCCCTGCTGAAATTGATTGTACTGTTAATAAGTGTCTATATCTACGAAGGATATTATCTCATGCAATTGTAAATAATCAAGCATTTAGCCTATATTATTGAAATTCTGCCAGATCATGTGTATGATTGCCCACCACTACACACAGAAATCAAGGATAAACTGAATATGCATATTTTAAAATCATACGTTCTGCTGCTGGGGGCTACATTCCTTCTGACCGGCTTCAGCTGGAGTGTAGGCAGTGACGCCTGCAAAAAAACGCTGGAGTTGGCCGACACGCTGGACCGGGTTCAGGATGATGTTCAGATGCGGCAGGCGGAAGCCAAAATTATCGCCCAATGCCCGGACGGCGGTGCGGCGCATTTTGTCAGCGCCTTGCAGTTGGAGCGGGTCGGCAACATCGACGGTGCTATCGGTGAATACAAAAAAGCTCTCAAACAGGAGCCTGCTTTTGACCGTGCCAGCGGCAACCTGGGGTTGTTGTATGCCCAGAAAGGCATGGACGATGAGGCCTCGGTCGCCTTGACACGCGGTCTGGCAACGGTTCAGGATCCGCGCTATCACAAGGCGATGGCCCGCATCTTCGCGGAGCGCAAGGTTTACCCCCTGGCGACCTATCATTACAACGAGGCCGCTAAGGAATTGAGTGGTGACGCCTCGATTTTTGCCGGTCTGGCTGAAATCTACACCGCAACCGGCCAGCAGGATAAGGCTCTGGAGGAGTACCGACGGGCGGTGACCGCTGATCCTAATTTTGAAAAGGCATATATCGGCAGTGCCGCAATCCTGCTCAAGCGCAATAAACCGGATCAGGCCATTGAACAGCTGAAAAAAGCAGAGGCCGTCAGCCCGCAGAACAGGGAAGTTCATCTGATGCTGGCTGGTATCTATGAAAAAAAAGGCGACTCAAAGCTGGCCGATTACCATAACCTGCTGGGTGGCAAGACCAAGCCCGAACCGGTGGCAGAAGCCCGTATATCCGAACCTCCCCGGTCGCCTGTTGTCAGCGTCGCGGATAGTAATGAGATTGCCGCCCTCAAGGCTGCCGTCAAGGAACGCCCCCGTGACGTGCTGTCCCATGAAAAACTGGGGCATCTTTACCGCGCCGCCGGAAAAGATGCCGAAGCGATAGAAGCCTATCGCGAAGCTGCCCATCTCAACAGCAGCAGCAGTGATGTGTACCTTCATCTGGGCATGCTGTATGAAAAAAAGGCCCAGATCGACGAAGCGGTGGTTGCCTACAAAAGGGCCATCAAAGTCAATCCCGGCAATGCTGAAGCCCATCTGAAGCTTGGCGACATACGCTTCTCCCGCGGGATTTTCCCCGAGGCGGCTGAGCATTATTCCCAGTTTCTCAAGCTGAAACCGGACAGCCCGGATATCCATCTTAAGCTGGCCCGCATCTTTGCCAAAAGCAAGGAAACCGCCCTGGCGATATCGGCCTACAATTCCGTACTGAACTACAGTCCGAACGATGTTGACGCCAATCGCGAGATTGCCGCCCTGTACAAGGCCAGGGGCGACAACGATAAAGCCATCAACCATTACCGGAAGGTTCTGGCTCTGCGCAAGGATGACGCCGAGACCCGTGCAGCGCTGGTGGCCATCCATGTTAAAAACAAACAGTACGATGAAATCACCGCCCTGCTGAAAGAAGCTGTCGAGCTTGGCCCGGATGACCCCAATAATCATTACAAGCTCGGCTTGATCTATGACTTCAAAAAAGATTACGACAGCGCGGTTGCCAGCTATAAAAAGGCTATCGAAATCAAGCCCGATCATGCACGCTCCCTGAATGCGCTGGGGCGGCTCTACATGAAGGCCGGCCAGCTGGATGAGGCCAAAAAGACCCTGGAAGCTGCCAGGAGAGCCGATCCGACCATGGAAGAAACATCAATTCTGCTCAGCAATATCCGTGACGAATTCAATCCGGAACCCCGCAAAATAACCAAAGGTAAAAAAAGTTTTGCCAAAAAAGCCAAAAAAGGTTCCAAAAAGTCAAAGGCGACCAAGGGCTCCAAGAAAAGTTCTAAAAAGGCATCCAATAAGAAAAAGACCAAAAAATCCAAGTAATGGCGCAGGTGCCGGACGACTGCCTTGACACAGCCGTGCTGCAGTAATGGCTTCCTGTTCCCCGGCATCCGCGACTGGATACACTATGACCGATCAGAGTGCTACCGGCGTATATTTCCCCTTCGATATTCAGATATCCTCTCATTCGTGGCGTTCTCTGGATCTGGGAACGCTTTCTGAAAGCATCAAGGCCCACGGCATACCGCGGATACTGTTTTTTCGCCAACTGGCCTTCAAGCTCAACAGTGCCCGCCCGCCCGGGGCGACTGTCGTCCATGCCGGTGAACTCAATCTGTATGCAACCCTCCAGAATGCATTCCGCTACCTGACTGATACTGCCGTCAGGGGACACGGTTTGACGGATGCACTGAAACAGGGTGGTCTCGACCCGTCCGGCCCGGAGATGCGTGCTACGGCGGAACTATTTGTGGAGATGTTTCCGCCGAACGATATTCTGTCTGGTGCGGCCGATAAATCCGTGTGGCTTGCGGAGCTCTTCCGTTCACCGGCCCGCAGCAACCAGCTGCTCAGAGAAATGCTGCTACTGCGGCTGGCCTCTGCCAACCCTGCTATTGACAGCTTCCGCGAACTGCTGGATGACACTGCCCTGGTATCCTCTTCCCGTTACGAAAAAATTGTGGGCGCTTTGAGCAGCGTCCTGAAAAAGGGGCCGCGTCTGGCCGGTGTCGGCTGTACCCTGATAGATGCGCTTCTGGCGGTGATCCAGGCCTCGCCGGATTCTCTGGCCGGTCAGGTCGGCTATGTCCGCAAGCAGTGGCAGGGGCTGCTTCCGCCCGAGATCATCCACGAGGCGGAGATCGCCCTGGACATACTGCAGGAAGAGCAGCGTGAGCGGGGCATGGGGGGCGACCCCGGACCGCCGCCGGTGCTGGAGTTCGGACACAAGGCCGCTTTGGGTGGCGTGCATCCTGATCATTCCGCCGGAGGGTCTGTTTTTGCCGGTTATGATTATCCGGAGTATGAGCAGTTTTCAGCGGATGCCGACTGGATGTCCAATGTCGTCCTGATGGCCAAGATGGTCTACGTCTGGCTGGACCAGCTCAGCCGCAGTCACGGTTATCCCATCACCCGTCTTGACCAGGTGCCGGATGCCGAGCTTGACCGTCTGGCAAGTTGGGGCTTCAGCGGATTATGGCTGATCGGCCTGTGGGAGCGTTCAGCCGCATCCCAACGCATCAAGCAGATCTGTGGCAATCCGGACGCGATCGCTTCGGCCTATTCGCTGTACGATTATGAAGTCGCCGCCGACCTGGGGGGCTGGGAAGCATTGGCCAATCTGCGTGAAAGGGCACTCAAGCGCGGTATCCGTCTGGCCAGCGACATGGTTCCCAACCATACCGGCCTCTATTCCCGCTGGGTCATTCAGCATCCGGACTGGTTTGTCCAGACCAGCTATCCTCCCTTTCCAACCTATCGGTTCAACGGTGAAGACCTTTCCCATGATCCCCAAGTCTGTCTGCAGATTGAGGATGGTTACTGGAACAAGAGCGACGCCGCCGTGGTGTTTAGGCATTACGACCGTCGCGATGGCCGCACCCGGTATATCTATCATGGCAATGACGGCACCAGTATCCCCTGGAATGACACCGCCCAGCTGAATTATCTGATCCCGCAGGTGCGCGAGGCCGTCATCCAGACCATCCTGCACGTGGCCCGCAATTTTCCGATTATCCGTTTCGATGCGGCCATGACGCTGGCCAAAAAACATTATCAGCGTCTGTGGTTTCCCCTGCGGGGCCTGGGTGGTGGTATTCCCTCCCGGGCCGAGCATGGCATGAGCAAAGAGGAGTTCGATACGGTTTTTCCGGTTGAATTCTGGCGCGAGGTTGTGGATCGTGTGGCGGCCGAGGCGCCCGGTACACTGCTGCTGGCAGAGGCTTTCTGGATGATGGAGGGCTATTTTGTCAGGACACTGGGGATGCACCGGGTCTATAACAGCGCCTTCATGAACATGCTCAAGACGGAAGAAAACGCCAAATACCGCCAGACCATCAAGAACGTGTTGGAATTCAACCCGGAGGTGCTCAAGCGGTTTGTCAATTTCATGAACAATCCGGATGAAAAGACCGCTGTGGCGCAGTTCGGGTCGCAGGGTAAATATTTTGGAGCCTGCGTACTGCTTGCCACCATGCCGGGACTGCCGATGATCGGCCATGGCCAGATCGAAGGTTTTCACGAAAAATACGGCATGGAATACAAGCGCGCCTACTGGGACGAGCAGGTTGACGAGGGACTGGTGCGAGGCCATGAGATGTGGATTTTCCCGCTGCTGCGCCGGCGCTGGCTCTTCTCCGGCTCTGAAAACTTCGTTTTGTACGATTTTTATGCCGGGTCACAGGTTGATGAAAACGTTTTTGCCTATTCCAACCGGATGGGGGATCAGTGTGCGCTGGTGCTGTACAACAACAGCCACACAAAAACCTCCGGCTGGATCCGTGAATCGGTGCCCTGTATCTGTTCAAGAGCGGGTCAGGAACCGTTTCTGAAACGAACGACGCTGGCGGATGCTCTGGGCGTTATCAATCCTGATGATCACATCGTTTTCCGTGATCTGACCGATGGGCTGGAATATATCCGTCCGGCAAAAAGCATGCATGAGGATGGCTTGTATGCCGAGCTTTCGGAATACCAGTTCCATGTCTTTCTGGATTTCAGGCGGGTTCAGGATGACGGGCAGGGCTCATGGGGGGCGCTATGCCGGCATCTGAATGGCGCCGGAGTCGCTTCCCTGAATGATGAACGGAAACTGCTGCGGTTTGCCGAGTTGAATGGACTTTTCCGCAATCTCCTGCGTCTGGTGCCGCTCTCCGGTGCGCTCGGGATTTCGGCCATCACGGAGAATGAGCTTGCCCAGGATATCGACGGATTTCTTGCCGTTCTGGAGAAGGAACTGGCTGCCTGCCGTCCGGCCGCCGATTTCAAAAAAGGCAAGGCGCCAGTCCGTACCACTGCCGGTTCCGGCAAAGGTGAAAAGCTATCCTCCATTTTCAGGCGCCTGCCCGCGCTGCAGCTGCCAAGGCCGGCGGTGCCGCTTGCGAGCCTGGAAAAAGACAGGATCGCTTTCCGGCTTTTGGATCAGGCCACAACCCGCCTGATTCTGGCCTGGCTTGTGCTGCGCGATTCGTCGGTGGATCCGGCCGCTTTCGGCCTGGACTGCTGCCTGGTTCAAATTCTGGATAAGGATCATGACAACGACCTTCATACCCGCTCTATCCCCCTGCTTTCGGCTCTGCTGGAGTGGTGGCGGGCCGGTGCTCAATCAGCGACCCGGCGCTTTGAACGCACCGATATGAAGGGTATCTTCGCGCTGCCCGCCTGTCGCACATACCTGCTTGTTCACGAAAGCGAAGGCGTTGAATGGTTCAACCAGGAGCGTTTTGAAGAGTTGTGGGAATGGATCACCTTCCTCAACCTTCTCGACGGCATCAAAAGCGCCACAAGCGCTAAAACGCTTGCCGGGCGTTTGTCTGCTGCGGAGCTCGCGCTGGCCCAATCGGCTGAACTGGCCAGGATGGCCGGCTACAAGTGCAGGCTTTTTATCGAGATGTCCGCTGGATTGCGGCCAGCCAGAAATGCCGCTCCACGAAAGCGCCCCTCATGATCCGCCGGGCTTTTCTGTGTGTCATCATCCTGCTGTGTGCGGTCAGACCAGTGCGCGGTGATGAGCCGGAACAGCCCTTCCCGCAGCCGACAGGCAACGGCGTACCTGCCGAGAGCCGGCCGCAGCTTCCTTCAGCCAGGAAACCGGCTCCCGAGTTCGTCTGGGAGCTGGATCCCTATTACACTGAAATATCCCTGCACATTCCCCTGACATACACGTCGATACCTGAATTATCTGAACCCAATGAGTTGGATGTATACAGGAAACTACTGCTTGGCTCCCTAATGCCGCGCTACCTGCTGCTTGAAGCGGCAGTCTTTCCCATGCCGTTGATCGGCGTCGCCCTCAAGGAATATCAACGCGATTTCTACCGCGGATTCAATATCGGCAGCGGAAACATCAACCTGATCGAAACGGTTACGGCCGGGTTTCAGGAGCCGTATGCCTTCTCACTCTTTCTGGGAGACATGGTCAGTTTCGTTCAGCCGGGAGAGAAAAAAATCAGTTCCAACAAAGGCTATATGGGCTATATGGTCAGTTATTCGAATCAGCATATCAAACGCAACACGCTGGTGCCGGATCACAATCTGGAAATCGAATGGAAGACCAAGGGAGAGCGCATCTTCAGCGACGAAAGGCTTTCCTGGAGTTTCAGACTTGGCTCGAAACTGCACGATAATCCTGATATCTCCGATACGTTTTATCTCGGGTTTCGGCGCAGCAGCCTGGATTTCATGGCCGGCATGATGAGTTTTATGAGCAACAGCTCGATTGATTTCAGATGGGATTTTTCGGTCAAGGACGGCCGTCTGCTGCGCCAGGAATATGTGATCGGCACCAAAATACCGATCACAAGCTGGCACATGGCCTTTCGTCTGGATGCGGGCCTGATCTGGGAGGATCAGGCCAAATACAAAGGCAGGCTCAAGGATAGTTCCGCCCCGGATTTCACGGCGGTTCTGCGGCCCAACCTGGAGTTCTGAAACAGAACGGGGCCGGCAAAATTGATTGCCGGCCCCGCCTGAAATACTGGTTACTGATCGTATTAGATTATGCGAACGGGTTGCGCAGGGTAATGGTCTGGTCACGGCGCGGGCCGACCGATACCATGACAATCTGGCAGCCGGCCAGTTTTTCCAGGTACTTCACATAGGACTGGGCATTGGTGGGCAGCTCCTCGAAGGTTCGGGCTCCGGTGATGTCGCAGTTCCAGCCCGGCAGTTCCTCGTATACCGGTTGGCATTTCTCGAAAATCTCCAGACTGGCCGGGAGCGTTTCCAGTGCCGCGCCGTTGTAGGTGTAGCCGGTGCAGACTTTGATCGTGTCGAAATTGGAGAGTACGTCAAGCTTTGTCAGGGAGATGCCGGTCAGGCCGTTTACACGCACGGCATAACGGGTCACCATGGCGTCAAACCAGCCGCAGCGGCGCGGGCGGCCGGTGGTGGCGCCAAATTCGCCTCCGATGGTGCGCAGCTTTTCGCCGGTCTCGTCCAGCAGCTCGGTCGGAAACGGGCCGCTGCCGACGCGGGTGACGTATGCCTTGGATATGCCGATGATCTCGTGGATTTCCCGCGGACTGACTCCCGAACCGGTGCAGGCCCCGCCGGAACAGGTGGAAGATGATGTCACAAAGGGATAGGTGCCATGATCAACGTCCAGCAAAGTACCCTGGGCCCCTTCGAAGAGTGCCTTTTTGCCGGCCCTGAGATCCTTGTTGAGAATCAGGGCCGTATCGGCAACATAGCGCCGCAGGATGTCGGCATAGCCTTGGTATTCAGCAAAGATTTCATCAAAGCTGCAGGGCGTCTCGCCTAAAAACTGCTCCAGGATGAAATTCTTTTCGACCAGGAATTCCTTCAGCTTGCGGGCAAAAGTGTCGCCATCCAGCAGATCCATCAGGCGGATGCCGCGCCGGCCGATCTTGTCCTCGTAGCAGGGGCCGATGCCGCGGCCGGTTGTTCCGATCTTTTTATCGCCGCTTTTTGCCTCACGGGCAATATCGATGCGCTTATGGTAGGGCATGATGATGTGCAGCGATTCGGACAGCAACAGGCAGGAGTCGTCCTTGATCCGCCCCGATGCTTTCAGTTTTGTGATTTCCTTAATGAAAACTTCGGGGTCGAGAACAACGCCATTGCCGATAATACAGCGCTTGCCCTCATGCAGAATGCCGGAAGGGATCAGGTGCAGTACGACCTTCTCATCACCCACAACCAGGGTGTGGCCGGCATTGTTTCCGCCTTGATAACGAACGATGTCGTCGGCATATTCAGTATAAATATCCACGACCTTGCCTTTGCCTTCATCACCCCACTGAGCGCCTACCACGACTACATTTGCCATTTTACTTTTCTCCCTGGCTTTCTTCTATGAATTTCATAAGATCCGGACGGGCGATGTTCGCCTTGTCAAGTGATACTGTAACGCCGTCACTGGTGCGAACGGCCTGATAACGCTGGCTGTCGCTGCCGACCACCAGCATGCAACGGATGTTCATGCGGCGTGCATATTGGAACGATTGATCGTATTCCCGGCATATGATGTCTCTGGCGGTGCTGTAGCCGTGCGACCGCAGCAAGCGGGCCAGCTCGAGCACAAGCCTGCGGTCGTCGCGGGCATTGAACAACAGAAAATCCCGCGTACTGCTGGCCTCCAGTTCCGGGCGGCGCGCCAGGGCCTGCAGCAGATTCAGCACGTTGAAGGTGAAACCGGTGGCCGGGGCATCAAAGCCGTAACGGGCGGTCAACGTGTCGTAGCGTCCGCCGCTGCAGACCGGTTCTCCGAGCCCGCTTACAAAGCCTTCAAAGGTTATCCCGGTGTGATAATCCAGACCTCTGGTTTCACCCAGGTCGATGGACAGGTAATCGCTGACGCCGTGAATTTCGAGAATATCCAGAACCTGGCGCAGGTTTTCCAGTGCCGCCAGAGAACGGGGATTGGAAACAACGCGTTCCGCCTCCCGGAGAATGTCGCAGCCGCCGAACAGGCGCGGCAGGGCACTGATCTCCCGGCATGATTCGGCTGACAGCGAACTGTTCTTCAGCACAGCCTCGACGGCAGAGGAGTCCTTTCTTGAGACCGCCTGGCGCAGTTCCCGCAGGGCAGACCCGCCCAGGCCGGAGGCCTCCATAACGCCGTGGCAGAATTCAACCTGCCCCAGATCAATCTTGAAATTGTCAAGACCCAGTCTCTGAAGCGCCTCGATCGCCATGGCAATCATCTCGGCATCCGCTTCGGGAGAATTCAGCCCGATCAGTTCAACGCCGGACTGGAACATTTCCCGGCTTCGGCCGGTCTGTATCTCGGTTTGACGAAGCACCCGCCCGCTGTAGCAGATGCGGTGCGGCAGTGGACAGCCGGCCAGGCGGTTGGCCACGATGCGAGCCACCTGCGGAGTTATGTCCGGTGGGAAAGCCAGAAGTCGGCCGGTCTGGCGATCGTCAAAGCGGTAGGTCTTGCCTTTCAGCTCGTCTCCCATGCCGATTGCCAGCACATCCTCGTATTCCAGATTCGGAGTGATGATGCGCCGGAAGCCCCACAATTCGAAGACTTTCAACAGGCGGCTTTCGATGTAGCCGATTTTGGCGGCAGCATCGGGCAGGAAGTCGCTGACGCCGCGGGGAAGGGATATGTCGGTGGCGGAACGCGTCATTCTACCTTCTTGATGGAGAGTGACGATGCTCCACGGCCTGTTATGCCGGGCCTTTGAACCGTCTGCAGCAGCAGCAGTTCGTTGCGTGCTTCGTCATAGTTGTAGTCCGGCATATAGTTCTGGGTATCGCGGGTACGCCATTTCTCTTCCAGGCTGGAACCGTTCCAGAACAGGCAGTATACGGCGCCTTTTTTGTAGGAACGGGCGTTGCCGAGAACCCAGAAACCATCGTTCTTTCCAATCAGAACTTCGTTTCTGGAGCTGACCTGAATGCGCTGATTCATGAAAATCCAGCGGAACTTATCACCGGTGACCCGCACGTTATCCGGATCTTCTTTCTGGAAGTACAGTTCCGAGCCGCCGAATTTGTCATTGCTGCGCCATAGTTCAGTCTGGGTCTGATCGTAGACGACCAGGTAGTTGTCCGGGTTGAGCGCCACGGTAAAGACGGTGCCGGATGCGTCAGCAAATTGGTTGAAGGTGTAGATATTGGCATAGCGGGGCATCTTGATGGCCTTGCCCAGAGAAACGGAACCGCCTGAAAGGGATGCTTCATAGACATCGCCGAAGAAGTCGCTGTCGCGCCCCATGGATTGCGCATACAGCTTGGCGGGCGCACCGGCCAGCGAGAAAACCCGGAAAAAATAGGGGAGCCGGTCGGCCTTTTTTACCAACCTGTCTCCCTGGAGCTGCCAGACCTGTGAGGAAAGCTCGTCGCTGCGGATGACGCTGACATACAGTTCGGTGGCGGTTGCGGTGATCAGGGCGTCAAGTGACACTATTTTCTCGTTCAGGCCCAGTTCGGCTTCTGTAACCAGCTTCATCTCCTGGGATTGCCGGTAGAACGAAATACGGCGGTCTTCCGCCAGGAAAATCTGACGGCTGCCATCCGGTAGCGGGGCACCCAGGGTCATTAAATTGCTCGCGCCGGGCAGTCTCTTGCTGATCCATCCGCCGGTGCTGCCCTGCTCGTACTCTTTCGGTTTGATGAATTCCGATGTTGTCGCCGGGCGCACCTGTTCGCTTCTGATGATATCCTTCTTCTGTGACAGCACCGCTGCAGATGTGGCGGCCGGTGCTACTGACGATGTTGACGGGTAGTAACGGGAAATTTCTGCCGTCAGCTTCTCGGCCAGCTTTCCGATGGAGGGAATCAGTTCGTCCTGGCTTTCGCCTTGAACGAAGGAGCGTGCCACCGATTTTCCGGCGCTGGTCTTTGCCAGGGCATCCACGCTGAAGACCTTGCCGATTGCCACATAGGTTCCGCTGACGATCACATCCGCTTCTGCAGCGCTCGCCACGGACATGATCTGATCGCTGTTAAGGCGCGAGGCCAGCAGAGTCTGGAGCGTTGTTTTCATTTCATCTCTGTTGGCAGCTCCGACCGCATTCATGTCGGCGACAAAAACTTTTAATGGGGATGCAAATGCCGGTATGGCAAGTAAGGGAGCAAGCAGAGCAGTGAAGATGACGACCAGTTTTCTCATGATACCTCCGATGCTGATGGTGAAGCCGGCGAATTATCGCAAAATATACCCCCCATGTCAAAAAAAAAGGGGGTGCCAGTGTACTTTGTTCTAGCAAAGAAAACGCCTCAAACGGCCAAAAGGAAATTGCTCTGGCCGGATGAGGCGCTGTCCGGATCAAAAATGCTTTGTCAGCGGGTGCTGCCTGTGGCCGGAACGATCTCGTCGCTGTCCGCTGCTGAAATGTCGCCGGAGGTGGCCGGAATAACGGACTGTTGATCAGGTTCAACTGGCGGGGCAGAAAGCTTCGAAGCCGGAGCCGAAGGGGTTGCCATCGGCAACGGCTGCACTGCCACCGGCTTGTACGCCTCGCTGGTCCCCTGACGATAAGCTTCTGCGGAGGTGGAAGTACTCATGGTGTTCTTGTCAGGGTCATACTTTACCAGAGAAACGATCTCGTCGAACTGGTTGCCGTACGCTTCCGGTTCGGTGGTTTCACGCAGCAGCCAGTCTTTCCGCTTTTTTTCAAGGGTGCGGCGGATGCCGTCCAGCGTTTTGAATTTGACTTCAGTTTCTCGGGACAGATTGGCGTCGGATTCGCTGAAGTCCGGGTACTGAAGGTTTATCAGGGGAGAATAGGACAGAATCCGTTGACGGAAATTGGGGTATTCCCAGAGTACCGTGCCGTTGACATCCAGGATCTGTGCGGTCAGTGTCAGGTAATTGTAGTTGGCTGTCAACGATTTCAGCATGTTGCTGGAATAAATTTTTTCGTTCTTTGTCAGTCCGCTGACGGTCAGCAACATGACGGCGTCTAGATTGTTCTTGCGGATGTAATTGCGCAGCTCATCGTTGTTCCAGAAGTATTTGTTGTAGCGAATGGCAGCATCGTCACGGCTTTCGCGCCGGGAAAACAGGGACGTAAAAAGTGGACCGGGTTCATTGTCCAGCAGGGCAACCGTATAAAAATTGCCGGTGGCTTTGAGCTTGCGGGCCAGTTGCGGCTCATATCTGCGGTTTAAATCGCTGACAAGCTGTATCAGCAGATCTTTCTGGGGGTAGCTGATGTCGGATTCGGGATCCACAAAAATCGGCGTAACGCCGAGTGTCTTGATTTTTTCGGCAAAATCGCCGGTCGGAACGTTGTAGTAATTTCTGGCACAGCCGGTCAGGAATACGGCCAGCAGCAGGCCGGTCAAAAACAGTTTTCTCATGAAGCTTCCCCCTGGAAGGATTGAAATTTCTAAAATCTGCAGCCGGATATATAGCAGGTCGGGCGTATGTTTTCCAGTCAATTTGATGGCCGGATGCACTCCGGCCCCCGCCTTTTCCGGGTATTCAAATTTAATTGACAAGCGAAGCAGTAATTTCGTATTGTCCAGACGTAAACCTGCTTATCGAGAGTGGTGGAGGGAAAGGCCCTGCGAAGCCACAGCAACCGGTCGAAAGGCGTCAGGTGCTAATTCCTGCCGAAAGGCGAAGATGAGGGGTGTGTCGTGTCTGTTCCGGCCCCTTCTCATGTGATTGTGAAGGGGCTTTTTCATGTTTGAGGGCATTGTCAAGGAACAGTCGCTGACATTTGAATCCGGTATCCGTTTGGATAGCGGCCGTATTCTGGCGCCCATCACGCTGGTTTATGAAACCTACGGCACTCTTGACCAGAATGGAGCCAACGCGATTCTGGTTGAACATGCCTGGACCGGTGATGCCCATCTGGCAGGCAAGCGGGACGAGTCTGAAAGCAAACCGGGCTGGTGGGATGCCATCGTGGGTCCTGGACGCCTGCTGGACACGAATCGTTATTTTGTCATCTGTTCGAATGTGATTGGTTCCTGCTACGGCTCCACCGGCCCCACATCAATCAATCCCAAGACCGGCAAGCGCTACAACCTGTCTTTTCCGGTCGTTACTGTCCGCGATATGGTTCGCGCCCAGAAATTGCTGATCGATGCTTTGGGGGTCGGCAAACTGCTGACCGTCATGGGGGGCAGCATGGGCGGCATGCAGGCCCTTGAGTGGGCTACCCAGTACCCCGACAGGATCGCCTCCGCCATTGTGCTGGCTTCCACCCCCCGTCCTTCACCCCAGGCCATCTCCCTGAATGCGGTTGCCCGCTGGGCAATTTTCAACGACCCCACCTGGCGCAAGGGTGAATACAAGCACAACCCCAAGGACGGTCTGGCGTTGGCGCGCGGTATCGGTCACATCACCTTCCTGTCGGATGAATCGATGAACGCCAAATTCGGACGCCGCTTCTCCGCCAGGGACGGTCAGTTTGACTTTTTCGGGCAGTTCGAGGTTGAGCGTTATCTGAACTACAACGGCTATAACTTCGTTGATCGCTTCGATGCCAATTCATTTCTGTATCTGGCCAAATCTCTTGATCTTTACGATGTTGCTTGGGGCTACGAGTCAATGGCGGAGGCTTTTGCCCAGGTAGAGGCCCCGATCCAGTTTTTCGCCTTTACCTCCGACTGGCTGTATCCCCCCTACCAGACCGAAGAAATGGTGACCTGTCTGAAGGAGTTGGGGAAGTCGGTTGAATATCACCTGATAACTTCAGCCTATGGTCATGACGCGTTCCTTTTGGAGCATGAGACCTTTACCCCCCTGGTGCGTTCTTTTCTGGAAGGTCTTTAGCGTGTCGAATCGATCCGTGACAATAAATCCCTGTGCCGAATTCAATGGCAGTCCTCTGTTCAAGAAGCTGCGCCATGGCGTCGGCCGTGCCATAGCGGATTTTGGCCTGATCAGTGAGGGGGATCGCATCGCTGTGGCTGTCTCGGGCGGCAAGGATTCCTACACCCTGTTGTTGCTGCTGGAGGATTTAAGGCGAAGAGCCCCGATTTCTTTCGAGCTGGTTGCGATAAATATCGATTCCGGCTATCCCGGCTACCGGACGGATGTGGTCGAGAGCTTTCTGCGCGACAACCACTT
Organism: Deltaproteobacteria bacterium; assembly: GCA_021850095.1. Lineage (GTDB taxonomy): Bacteria > Desulfobacterota > Desulfuromonadia > Geobacterales > Pseudopelobacteraceae > JACRCG01. The sequence goes on along the minus strand of JAJZRX010000007.1, from coordinate 36,483 downwards.
CGATTATCGTATGCTGCCCACCGAGCATTATTCGATCATCCGGGAGAAACGCCGTCCCGGATCTTCCTACTGTTCAATCTGCGCCCGTCTGAAGCGCGGTGCGCTCTACGAACTCGCTCAAAATCTGGGCTGCAACAAGCTGGCGCTGGGGCATCATCAGGATGATTTCATCGAAACCCTGTTGCTGAACCAGTTTTTTGTCGGCTCGCTGAAATCCATGGCTGCCTCAATGCTGGCCGATAATGGTGTTACCACGGTCATCCGCCCCCTGGTCTATGTTGCCGAGGAGGACATCATCGGTTTTTCCCGGCAGGTTTCGCTCCCGGTGGTTTGCTGCTGTTGCCCGGTCTGCGGCACGGCGGATCTTCAGCGCAAGAAGATGAAAAGCCTGCTCAAGGATCTGCAGTCGGAAATACCCAACGTCAAGAGCAGCCTGCTGCATGCGCTCTCAAATGTACATCCCCGCCACCTTCTTGATCCGTCTCTGCGGCGTGAGGATGCCCTTGTCTGAAAAGTATGAATTCTTTGTTTCAATCTTTGATTTTCTGACCGTTACCCCCAGATCAGCCAGCAGATCCTGAAACGCATAATATCCTCCTGCGGCAAGCGCGGCTATTCCGGCAATCATTATCGCTTCCATGGTGTCTCCCCTCACTTGTGATATGAGGAAGGTAACATAGCGGTGCGACAAGATACGTCGTGAGTTCGCAGGAAATCGATTTATGCGGGATAACGAGCTGTATTCAAACTGTTTTGGGGGGGCGGAGTCGTGTGTCGCGGAAATGCGGGCCTGATGTCAGGGTTCGCCCCGTACGCCGTCGTTGGAAAGCATGACCAGATCGACGCGGCGGTTTTTGGCGCGGCCTTCAGCTGTGGCGTTATCGGCCAGGGGGCGGAATTCGCCGTAACCGGTGGCTGATATCTTGTCTGAATCAACATCGTAGTTTTTGAGCAGGTACTTGAGGGCGTTTGTCGCCCGTGCCGTGGAAAGTTCCCAGTTGGAGGGGAACTGGGCGGTGCTGATCGGGACATTGTCGGTGTGCCCTTCCAGCCGCAGGGGATTGTTGTACTGGGTCATGACCTCGGCAATGGTGTTGATCAGCTCGTATGCTTCAGGCTTGATGTAGGCCTGACCGGAGTTGAAAAAACCGGCCTCCTTGAGGCTGACGATCAGGCCGCGGCGGGTGATCTCGAGCGTGACTTTGTTCTGTGCGCCCTGCTTGACCAGATAGGCTTCGACCGTGGCCTTTATCTGGCGGAAATCCTTCTCCTCGGCCCGGGACTTGCCCGTGCCGCTGCGCTGACGTCCGGATGGAGTAATGGAAACTTCTGGTTTGATCGCTGGGATGACTGTCATGGCTTTTGAAGGGATTACATTGACCTTCGGGGAGGTTGCTCCGGCGTTGGTCATGCCGAATGACTGCTGCAGCGACTGCATGACCTCTTCAACCTTTTTCTTGTCGCTCTGTCCCATGGCGTAAAGAACCACAAATACGGCAAACAGCAGGGTGATGAAGTCCGCATAGGAGACCAGCCAACGCTCGTGGTTGGCGTGCTTTTCCGGTTCTTTCTTAAGTGCCATGGCAGTTAGTGCCCGCCCACAAAAGCCTTGAGTTTCTGTTCGATGAAATGGGGGTTTTCGCCGTTTTGAATGGCGATCAACCCCTCCAGAATCATGACCCGCCGCAAAATTTCCTCTTTCATGCGGATTTTCAGTTTGCCGCCGAAGGGAATACAGATGATGTTGGCCAGCATCAAGCCGTAGATGGTTGCAACGAAGGCGACGGCGATACCGCCCCCCAACTTGGAGGTGTCGGAAAGATTGCCCATGACGTGGATCAGGCCCAGCACCGCTCCGATGATGCCGATGGTCGGGGCATAGCCGCCGGCTGACTCATAGAATTCCACGCTGTGTTTAGCGTGGTCTTCGTAGGCCATGATATCGGCTTCCAGTGTTTCGCGCAGTTTCTGGGGGTCAATGCCGTCAACCACCAGCGAGATGCCCTTTTTGATAAAAGGATCCTTGGCGTTCTGGGCTTCCTGCTCCAGGGAGATCAGGCCGTTGCGTCTGGCCTTGGTGGCGTAGTTGATGATGTCCTTGACCACGCCTTCGTGGTCAACCTTGTTGGGAAGAAAGGCGATCTTGACGTCTTTGAGGGCGGCAATGATAGCCGGGAGAGGAAAGCTGACAAAAGTGGCGCCAAAAGTACCTCCCAGCACGATCATGGCTGCTGTCGGCTGGATCAGTGCCGATATCTGGACCCCCTCGATTGCGGCGCCGCCGAAAACGGCGACGAAGCCCATCACCAATCCTATAATGGTTGCTAAATCCATACGCTAGAGATCCCGACTGTGGAATGGAATGCTGTCATGCGTGCCGCGAGTGTCAGAGCACACGGGCTTGTGTTTTACGCAAGCGCTCTGAAAGAGATTCTGACGCTGTCTGCGGAGATATTTTTTGTCTGGCGCGCCGTTTGCCAGACGTACGATCCGGGAGCGAAAGGCGACGATTCTGCTGATGATGGCTACCGCGCGATCGATTACGATATAGTGATTGCCGTTAAAGAGTGTAATGACCGTATCCGGGGTTTCTTCAATACTGATGATGTGATCCGGATTGAGATACATGGTCTGTTTGTCCATACGTGTCAAAACAATCATGCCAACTCCAAATAGCGATCTTAACACCTTTCTATAAATATTAAAAACCGCGCAAGGTCAAGAGCTTTTTGCTGTTTACGATCCAGATCCGCCTGATGGCGATCAAAGTCTGGCGTCGATCGCCGCAAAGTCGATATAGCGCTCGGCGGTTGAATTTATCAGGGCGATTTTTTCGGAATCTTCCGGGCCGATTTTTGAGACATGTTCGCGCAAGCGGTAAAATACCTCGGAGGATGTTTCCTCGATGCGCATATAAGGTATGCCGCTGTCATCGATGATCCGCTGGGTAATGTCGGAGATGGGAGCGTGTCCGCCGATGACGAGGCCGGCCAGCCGTTTTTTGTATTCCGGAATGTTATGCAGGGATGAGGCGGTGACCATCAGTTCGTCACGTGAGCTGGTAACAATCAGCAATGTAGCCTCCTCCAGATTGTCTATGACGCGCTGCGAGGAAGCCGCTCCCAGTTGGATGGTGTGGCAGATGCGGCTTTGTTCTGCGGAATCGCCATGCAGCCGCTGTCCGAGCAGATTGGCCACATGTAGCAATGTCGGGTCGGCCAGAGTAGGCGAATAATCAAAGGCCCCGCTTACCAATAGCTGTTTGGCAGCGAACGCCTTGTTGAGATAGTGCATGGCATTGTCACGTTTTTCAGCCACCAGCTTGTTGGGCATTATGACCCTGACTTGGGCGTTGTCCCGTTCGTACAGGGAAAGATTCAACTCTACGGCGTCAATAACGTTTCCGATCCCGCCGCCGGTCACCAGAAGCACCGGGGCTTCAAGCATGGCAGCCACCTGGGCGTTGTTAGCCCCGACAACAGAGCCGACTCCGCCGTGACCGGCCCCTTCGATGATCAGAAAATCGTACTTCTTTTCCAGTTCGGCACAGGCCGCCAGAATGGTCTGCCGGGGGGTGGTTATGTCGATCTCGCCGTCCAGAAAGCGGCGGGTGGTGCCGGCGGAAAGTGTCATGGGGGACATGAGCGCCACATCTTCCTCAACTCCGAAAACAGAGGCGAACATGGCCGCATCCTTGTCGACGATATGTCCGTTGAACTCGATGCATTTGGGGCCGATCGGCTTCATGAAGCCGACACGCCCGTATTTTTGGCGGGCCAGGTGCATCAACGACAGGCTGATGGTTGTTTTGCCGCAATGCTGCCCGGTCGCGCCGATGAAAATCTTTCTGCATGCCATAGTATCCCCCCGAGCAATCAGCTTTGAGCTTCAATCTGTTCCAGATAGCGCTTAAAGTAATCCTCACCCGCGTGAAAATTGAGAAAGCGCACCCCCATACCGCTCTTCTTTACCAGGTGGAACATGTTTTGAGGAACCTTCTTGGCCCACATCACCCGTGCTTCCACATCTACCTTGAGATCGCCACCCAGCTCGAACATGATTCTGATCTTTGAGTTGGGCGGAACTATGTTGGGGGTTTTGATAAACATGCCGCTGCTGGAAATGTCTTCGGTAAACGCAACGCGGTTAGGCTCACCAATGCCAAAACGGATTGAAATCCGTTTTCTATGACGTTTGAGGTCACGTTTTTCAGCCATTACAGCGGGTCTCCGGCGAGTGTATTCTGGATAGATGTTCCAGCACGTTGCACAATGCCAGAAATATACCATAAATTCAACGTAACGCGCTTCGAACGGGAAAATATATTGCTGCTAATGGGCGCCTCTGTGTCCAGAATTGGGTTGACAGCGCTGCGGCAATAATCTAGTTTGACAAAAAGCTGGGGGAGTTTCGACTGAGAGCGGTGAATACCGCGACCCTTCGTACCTGATCCGGGTAATGCCGGCGTAGGGAAGCGCGCCGATGAATTTCTGATAGCCGCTTCTGCGGCTTTTTTCATTTGTGGAGATTACGTACATGCAGATTGTCCTGAACGGTGAAAAAACAGAGCAAAAGGACGGCCTTTCGATTGCCGGACTCTTGACACAACTGGGTATCGGTGTGGAACGTGTGGCTGTGGAGGTTAACCTGGATATCGTTCCCAAGGCCAGGTACGACTCACATCTGCTTTCGGATGGGGACAGAATAGAAATAGTACATTTTGTGGGTGGAGGTTAGCCGGGATGACAAGTAACAGTGACAAGCTGATAATCGGCGGTCGCGAGTTCAATTCGCGACTGATGGTGGGAACCGGTAAATATGCCAGTTTTGAGCAGACCGCCCGGGCTCTCGAAATTTCCGGGGCCGAGATCATCACCGTGGCTGTGCGCAGGGTCAATCTTGACCGCAGCAAGGAATCGCTGCTGGATTATATTGATCCCAGGAAATATACCCTGCTTCCCAACACCGCCGGCTGCTATACCGCCGATGATGCCATTCGCACCTGCCGCCTGGCGCGTGAGGCCGGTATGTCCGATTTTGTCAAACTGGAAGTTCTTGGAGACGAAAAAACTCTTTTTCCGGATAACGAAGAGCTGCTCAAGGCCGCCAAGGTGCTGGTGTCCGAAGGCTTCACGGTTTTGCCCTACTGCAGTGACGATGTGATCCTCTGCAAAAAACTGGAAGACATCGGCTGCGCCGCCGTCATGCCGCTGGGAGCACCGATCGGCAGTGGGTTGGGAATCCGGAATCCCTACAACATCAAGATTATACTGGAGAACGTGAAGGTTCCGGTCATTGTGGACGCCGGGGTCGGCTCGGCTTCGGACGCCGCCATTGCCATGGAACTGGGCTGTGACGGTGTGCTGATGAATACCGCCATCGCCGGCGCCCAGGATCCGATCGCCATGGCGGAAGCCATGAAGCTGGCGGTGATCGCCGGCCGGCTGTCCTATAAGGCCGGCCGGATCCCCCGTAAACTGTACGCCAATGCCTCCAGCCCGCTGGACGGCCTGTTTCTATGATCGATTGATGCTTGATTTCAATCTTTATCTGATCACTGACCGAAATCAGACGGCAGGGAGGGAACTCCCTGCCGTTGTTGCAGATGCGTTGACCGGCGGCGTGCGTTGTGTACAGCTGCGGGAAAAGGATCTTTCGTCGCGTCAATTGTTTGAACTGGCGCTGCGGTTGCGAACTCTCACCCGTGAACATGGCGCCCGTTTGCTGATCAATGACCGTATCGACATCGCCCTGGCGGTCGGCGCGGATGGCGTGCATATCGGGGCCGGCAGTCTGCCGGTGGCCGAAGTGCGCCGATTACTGGGGCCGGAGCTGCTGATCGGTTATTCCGCCCACGCTGTGGATGAAGCGCTGTTGGCGGAGTGTGCGGGCGCGGATTTTGTGACGTTCGGCCCGGTTTACGCCACCCCCTCCAAGCTGCAGTACGGTCAGCCGCTGGGGATTTCACGGTTGACCGAAGCGGCCCGTTCTCTTCGCATCCCGGTTTTTGCCCTGGGGGGGGTTAACCTGTCGACAGTTTCCGAAGTTATGGCGACCGGCTGTCATGGCGCCGCCCTGATTTCGGGGGTGCTGTCAGCTGCCGACCCGCACCGCGCCGCTATTTATCTACTCGAAAAGATAGAGAAAAATGCAACCCATCGTTGACCAGTTTCTGCATCCCCAGCTCCGCATCAATTCCTACGGACACTACCTGCGCCGCTGTTTCGGCTGCCGGGTCAGCAAAGTCAATGTGGATGCCGGCTTCACCTGCCCCAATCGGGACGGCAGCAAGGGGAACGGCGGCTGCATCTATTGCAATAACGTCTCTTTTTCTCCCAAAGACACACAGGCGATGATTCCGCTGGAGGAGCAGATGGAGCATGGCATGGCCTACCATCGCATCCGGCTCGGCTCCCAGAAATTCATCGTCTACTTTCAGAAGTACACCAATACCTACGCCTCTGTTGAATTGCTGGACAACCTGTACCGAAGGGCTCTGGCGCACCCGGATGTGATCGGCATCTCGGTCGGTACCCGCCCTGATTCCCTGACCGGCGAGGCTCTGGAGCTGCTGACTTCCATTGCGTCTGAAAAGTACGTCTGTTTGGAGTTGGGATTACAGTCCTCAGATGACGAAATTTTGACGCTTATCAATCGCGGACATACCCTGGAAGATTTTGTCACCACGGTCAAGCGAGCCGCCGGCCGCAACTTTGACATCTGCGCCCATTTGATCCATGGCTTCCCCGGCGAGAGCGCCGAGGAGTTCCTCAAGAGCGCTGACCTGATCGCTTCGCTGCCGATTGATTCGATCAAACTGCATCAGCTGCATGCGGTGGAGGGAACCGAACTGGCCGATATGTACCGGCGCGGCGAGTTTACGCCCTTGACTCTGGCTGAATATGTATCCGTTGCGGCTGATTTTCTGGAGCGTCTGCCGGCGCGGGTCACGGTGCAGCGCCTGTACGGTTCCGCACCGCTGGCGATCCGTGTGGCGCCCCAGTGGGGGCTGAAGAACAACCAGATGTGGTTTGCTGTTCTCAATGAACTGCAACGCCGAGGAACCTGGCAGGGGTGCAGAGTTGATGAGTAAAGCGCTTTGGCCCTAACTATTATATTTATCAAGGAGAATTGAGACCATGTCTGAATTGAGAGTCCGTTTTGCTCCCAGCCCGACCGGCTACCTGCACGTCGGCGGCGCCCGTACTGCGCTTTTTAACTGGCTTTTGGCCAGAAAACAGGGCGGAACCTTTATTCTGAGAATCGAGGATACCGATGTGGAGCGATCCACCAAAGAGTCGGTGGATGCCATTCTGGAAGGGATGCAGTGGCTCGGTCTGGAGTGGGACGAAGGCCCCTTCTATCAGTCGGACTGCTTCGATCTCTACAAGGAGTATGTTCAGAAGCTGCTGGATGAGGGCAAAGCCTACAAATGCTTCTGCAGTGGCGATGAACTGGAGAAAAAACGCGAGCTGGCCATGCGGGAGGGGCGCAAGCCCAAGTACGACGGAACCTGCCGCGAGCGCGGCGACAATCCCGAAGCGCCCTATGTGGTTCGCTTTCGCGCTCCCCAGGGGGGCGAGGTGGCTTTCGATGATCTTATCAAGGGGCGTATTGCCTTTCCGGCCGAAGAGCTGGACGACCTGATCATCCAGCGTACTGACGGTACGCCGACCTACAATTTCTGCGTGGTAATCGATGACGCCAGCATGCGCATCAGCACCGTGATCCGCGGCGATGATCATGTCAACAACACACCCCGCCAGATCCAGCTCTACCAGGCGCTCGGTTTTCCGGTGCCGCAGTTTGCCCATGTGCCGATGATACTCGGTTCGGACAAGGCGCGCCTCTCCAAGCGCCATGGCGCCACCAGCGTGATTGCCTACCGTGACATGGGATTCCTGCCTGAAGCGCTGAACAATTATCTGGTGCGGCTGGGGTGGAGCCATGGTGATGATGAGATTTTCAGTCGTGACGAAATGATTCAAAAATTTGACATCAGTAGCGTGGGGCGCTCGGCCTCGGTTTTCAACACCGAAAAACTTCTCTGGTTGAATGCGCACTACATCAAGAACGGCGACCGGGAGCGGTTGGCGGATCTGCTGCTGCCGCACCTCTCTAAACGGGGAGTGACAACACTGGGCGGACCGGATCTGCTGCTGGTGGTCAAGAGTCTGCAGGAACGTGCTCAAACCCTGGAAGAGATGGCTGAACGGGCCGTCTTTTACTATAACGCTCCCCAAGCGTATGATCAGGCTGCTCTGGCCAAATTCGAGCAGGATCATCTGCGGGCGGTCTTTGAAACGGTGGCAGAAAAACTATCGGACACCAGCGCGGCTGATGCCGCGGGTTTTGATGCACTCTTCAAGGAAATTTGCGCGGAAAAGGGCTGGAAGATGCCGCAGGTGGGACAGCCGGTGCGCATTGCGCTGTCGGGCGGTACCCAGGCGCCCGGCGTGGGGGAGATAATCCAGGCCCTGGGGAGTGCCGAGGCAATCAGGCGTATTCACAATGCAGCGGCTTTTCTGGATGCGAAATAGCAGAATCCAAGATGTCGTGACGGGATAAATAACGGGGGAATCGCTGGTTTGGCGACTCCTCCTTTTGATTTGCTGCTGAATCTATTCGACAAAAACCACCCTGTTTTTACCGCGTCTCTTGGCTTCGTACATGGCCTCGTCAATCCGCTTGACGAAGCTGGTCAGATCTTCCCCGCCGTGGTAGCTGCCGCCGCCGATGCTGATGGTCATGGTGACGCACACCCCGTCTTCGGGAGAAAAGATGGTCTGTTCGAATGTCTGCCGAATCCTTTCGGCTACCAGTGCGGCCTCTCCCGGTTCGGTTTCCGGGAAAAGCACGATAAATTCTTCTCCGCCGTAGCGGTAGGCGGAGTCAACCCCCCGGATGCTGTCCCGGATAACATCCGCCAATCCCGCCAGCACCCGGTCGCCGTCGATATGGCCGTAGGTGTCGTTGAAACCCTTGAAATTGTCCACATCCAACAGGATCAGAGAGAGCGGCGAAGCGTAGCGGTTGCAGCGTTCGATCTCCTCCCGGGTGCGACCGAAAAAGTGGCGCGAATTGTAAAGTTTTGTAAGCCCGTCGGTTATACTTAAATCACGATACAGACGTTCACTTTCCTTCAGGGCCAGTTCGGCCTTCCTGCGATCGGAGACATCCTGCAGCGTTTCGATCGCACCGCAAATCTGGCCGTTGTCATCCTTCAGCGGAGCAGCGGTAAAATAGAGCCATTTGCCCGCCTCACCGAAGTGCGGAAAGAAATCCTCGGCTTCAAATGCTTCGGCAATTATTTTGGAACGGACATATTTGCTGCCATAATGTTTTACAACCATATGTTCGATGACTTGGTCGACGATAAGATCAGCCATGACCGGACGTTCAAAGGAGTAGAAGGCGCGCCACTGCTGACGGGTGCCGATGACTTCGGCGGCCGGTACCCCGGTTATGTTGGCGCAGGCCTGGTTCCAGTGGGTTACGATGTGATTTTTGTCGATGACAAAGGTGGGAATGGTTATCCCTTCGATGATATGCAGCAGCCGATCCTGATTCTGACGCAGAGAGAGGGTGGTGTCGTCACTCAAGCGCTGCTGGCGGTGGTTTGCGACAACCCGGTTGAGGACGAAAGGGAGCAGGTCCAGGTAGGCGTTGCAGGGATCCTTGATCAGGTAGTCGCTCGCTCCGGCTTGCAAGGCTTCAGCGGCAATTTTCTCCTGTCCGCTGCCGGTCAGGAGAACCAGCGGCAGCGGGACAGGGGCCGCCAGCATTTTTTGGCAGAGCGCCAGTCCGTCCAGGCCGGCAGGATCGTGATTGATAGCAACCGCATCAAAAGCTTCGCTGTTGTTGATGGCCGCGGCAAGAGCCTCGTCAGGGCTGGTGCACTCACTGATGCAGTACCCGGCAGGATCTGCTGCAGAAATTTGCTTGAAAACATCGCGATCCTGCTGATTGTCAACGACATGAAGGATTTTAAGGCGTTGTGTTTTTTCGGGCTGTTTCACGGCGTCCTCACGGTCGAAAACCAGGCTGTTGTCACTCCTGACGTACTTGCCACACAATGCTTCGCGTGCTACCGTCGAGCGTGATATCCAGAATACCCAATAACAGCACTTTATTCAAACAATGTTTTTATGAGCCGTAGACATGTCTCTTTTTAACCTTACAACTTCATACACTCCGCGCGGCGACCAGCCACAGGCCATCACTGAACTGGTGGAGGGCATCCAGCGCGGCGACCAGCACCAGACCCTGCTGGGGGTGACCGGTTCCGGCAAGACCTTCACGGTTGCCAACGTCATCGCCCGCACCGAGCGGCCGGCGCTGGTGCTGGCTCCCAATAAAACTCTGGCGGCCCAGCTGTATGGAGAATTAAGGGAACTGTTTCCGGATAACGCGGTGGAGTATTTTGTTTCCTACTACGATTACTATCAGCCGGAAGCCTATATCCCGACCAGCGACACATTCATCGAGAAGGATTCGGCCATCAACGATGAGATCGATAAAATGCGCCATTCCGCCACCCGCAGCCTGCTGACCAGACGGGACGTGATCATCGTGGCTTCGGTTTCCTGCATCTACGGCATCGGCTCGCCGGAGGCCTACGCCAGCCTGCACATCTTCTTTCGTCAGGGCGAAGAGTACGGCCGCGACACGCTGCTGAAAAAGCTGGTCGAGATCCAGTACGAGCGCAATGATATGGATTTCCATCGCGGTACCTTCCGCGTCCGGGGTGATGTGGTGGAGGTTTTCCCGGCCTACGACAGTGACAAGGCGCTGCGGATCGAGTTTTTCGGCGATGAGATCGAAGCGATCAGCGAGATCGACCCGCTGCGGGGCGCGGTGCTGCACCGATTGACGAAATGCGCGATCTATCCCGCCTCACATTATGTTTCCAGCCGCGAAACCATGGAGCGGGCCATTGAACAGATCAGGATCGATCTGGGAGAACGCATCCGTTATTTCCAGGCCGAAAATATGCTGCTGGAGGCCCAGCGCATCGAGCAGCGCACGTTCTTCGATATTGAGATGATGGAGGAGATGGGGTTCTGTCAGGGGATAGAGAACTATTCGCGTTATTTCGACGGCCGCCGTCAGGGTGAGCCGCCTTACACGCTGATCGACTATTTTCCGGACGACTTTGTTCTGTTTGTGGATGAATCGCACGTCAGCATTCCACAAGTGGGGGGCATGTATCGCGGCGACCGCTCCCGCAAGGATACGCTGGTCAACTATGGCTTCCGCCTGCCGGCCGCGCTGGACAACCGGCCGCTCAACTTTCAAGAGTTTGAGGCCCGCATCAGGCAGGCGGTCTATGTTTCCGCCACGCCGGCCGACTATGAAATGGAGAAATGCGCCGGCGTTTTTGTCGAGCAGATAATTCGACCGACCGGGCTGCTGGATCCGCTGATCGAGGTCAGGCCGGTATCGGCCAAAGATGGCGGTTCTGGTCAGGTGGACGATCTGCTGCACGAGGTGCATGAAACTGTTGCCCGGGGCGAACGGGTGCTGGTGACGACTTTGACCAAGCGCATGGCCGAGGAGTTGACCAATTATTACCGCGAACTGGGGGTACGGGTCAGGTATCTGCATTCGGACATTGATACGATCGAACGGATGCAGATCCTGCGTGACCTTCGTTTGGGCGAGTTCGACGTGCTGGTGGGGATCAACCTGCTGCGTGAGGGGCTGGATCTGCCGGAGGTCTCATTGGTGGCGATTCTGGATGCCGACAAGGAAGGTTTTCTGCGCTCCGCCCGTTCTCTGATTCAAACCTGCGGTCGGGCGGCCCGCAACATCAACGGCCGGGTGCTGATGTATGCCGATAATGTGACCCGTTCGATGCAGATCTGTCTTGATGAGACAGAACGTCGCCGGGCCAAACAGCTGGCCTATAATCAGGAGCATGGCATCACCCCGGAGACGGTTAAAAAGAAAATGCGCACGATTCTCGGTTCGATCGAGGAGAAAGATTACTATACGCCGCCCGGCGGGGTGGCGGAAGCCTCCGAAGAGTATGCCGCCGCCCCCAGGGACATACCGAAGCTGGTCAAAAAACTGCGCAAGGAAATGCTGGCGGCGGCCAAGGAGCTGGATTTCGAGCGGGCCGCCTTTTTGAGAGACAAGGTCAGGAAGCTGGAAGAGATGGAAATGGCCTTGCGCTGAAAAAGTTTTTAAAAGCGGCCTGAAATGAACGAGGGGAAATGCGTTGCCGCATTTCCCCTCGTGTTTACCTCTCAAACGTCGGTCAGATTACTTGTGGCATTCTTTGCAGCTGGTAGGTCCTTTTTTCATGTCGGTGTGGCAGCCCTTGCAGGTTTTGTGAGCCCAGTCCTTGCCGAAGCCTTCGATTTTGCCTGCGCCCTTCTCATGGCATTTCTTGCAGTCCTTCAGGAGCTCCATGTGAGCCTTGTGGTTGAACTTGACCCCTTTTTTCATGTCGATAACATCGGCGGCAAAGGCGGTTCCAGCAAAAGCTACCATGGCAATCATCGCTACTAAAGTCTTTTTCATCATGTTTCTCCTTGTTATGTATTATTTTCGCGCCGTCGCGCACGAAAAAGCATGTTTACCGAATTTGAACACAAAAGCAACTAAATTGCACAGCACGCAGGTCTGATTTTGCAACCCTATAGCATAGCTCCAGCGTAAAAGTAAATAGCGTGTACTGTCGTTTATAGCGTGATCTTGAAGTCGGCAAAAGTCTGTTCCACCCTCTGTTTTCCGTCAGAACGGCTGTTGTTCGCTATTGATTATGACACCCCTTGCAGCTGGTCGGTCCCTTTTTCTGCTCGGTGTGGCACCCTTTGCAGGATTTATGAGCCCAATCCTTGCCAAAATCGGCGATCTTGCCCGGTTCGCCCGCATGGCACTTGCTGCAGTCATTCACAACCTCACTATGCTGTTTGTGGGTAAACTTGACGCCGCGTTTCAGATCTATCACATCGGCGGCAAAAGCGGAGCCTGTCACGGCAAGCAGGGCAAACAGTGCGATCACGTATTTGTTCATCTGTTGTTCTCCTTTGTTGTTGTCGCTTGGCTTCTCAACGAGCTGACGTCTTTATACTACATTTCATGTGCCAACGCACTATGCTTTTTAAAAATACAATAGTTACAGGCGGTAATGGAGTTTGATCCGGAGACTGGAGCGCAGCTTATACCTCAATTGAGGTGTTGCCGTTTCTTTTTGCGATATTCGCGAAAGTAATTTCCTTGCCAGAGCGGGCTCGCTTTTTGTACAGTTCACATCAATTCATACACAACAACCATGGAGGAGTCACCCAATGCGGCAGTTTGACAACAAAAAAGGATTTACGCTGATCGAGATCATGGTCGTTATCGTCATACTGGCTCTGCTGGCGGCGCTGGTCGGCCCGAAACTGATGGGGCGTACCGACGACGCCAAGATTACCGACGCCAGGGTACAGATCAAGAATATCGAGACTGCTCTCAAGCTGTACAAACTGGATAACGGCAATTACCCCGCCACCGAGCAGGGCCTGGCGGCGCTGGTTACCAAGCCGACGGTTGGCATTATCCCGAACAGCTACAAGGAGGGGGGCTATCTGGAGAGCAAAAAGATACCCAAAGATCCCTGGGGCAATGACTATCTCTACGTTTCACCGGGTGAACATGGCGATTACGACCTCTTCTCCTATGGCTCCGATGGTGCCAAAGGGGGCGAGGGTAAGAATGCCGATATATCCAGCTGGGATACCAAATAAGGAAGAATTTCTCATAATATTAGTTGATATTTTGTGAATCTGCGCTATAGTCAAGCTTCTAACCTGTTATTTTTACTATGAATAAACGTTTTTAGCGAGTGTAAACCGCGCAAGCGTTAACTACCACAGAGGAGGCAGCACAATGGCGCAGAAGTTCGTGTATTTCTATGGAAATGGTCAGGCCGAAGGCCGGGCCGATATGAAAAACCTGCTGGGAGGCAAGGGGGCCAATCTGGCCGAGATGACCAGCATCGGACTTCCGGTGCCTCCCGGTTTTACGATTACGACGGAAGTCTGCACCGAGTTTTACAAAAACAACAGCACCTATCCCCCTTCCCTGGCAGCTGAAGTCTCCGCCCACCTGAAACAGGTCGAGGCGCTGATGGGGCGCACTTTCGGTGACCCACAAAATCCCCTGCTCGTTTCCGTTCGTTCCGGTGCCCGCGCCTCCATGCCGGGCATGATGGACACCATCCTCAATCTGGGACTCAACGACGCCACCGTCCAGGGCATCATCGCACAAAGCGGTGACGAGCGCTTCGCCTACGACGCCTACCGCCGTTTTGTCCAGATGTACTCCGATGTTGTCATGGGGATGGACAAGCACGTTCTGGAACACCTGCTGGAAGACAAAAAGGAAGAAAAGGGTGTTCATCTCGATACGGAACTGTCTGCCTCGGACTGGAAAGAGCTGGTTGCGGTATTCAAGGCCGCCATCAAGGAAGAGCTGGGGGTCGCCTTTCCCGAAGAGCCCGAGGCCCAGTTGTGGGGCGCCATCGGCGCCGTGTTCGGTTCCTGGATGAACCAGCGTGCCATTACCTATCGTCGTCTGCACAATATTCCGGCCGAATGGGGCACCGCCGTCAATGTCCAGTCAATGGTCTACGGCAACATGGGTGACGACTGTGCCACCGGCGTCGCCTTCACCCGCGACCCTTCCACCGGCGAGAACTATTTCTACGGCGAGTACCTGGTCAACGCCCAGGGCGAGGACGTGGTGGCCGGTATCCGTACCCCCCAGCCGATCAACCGTGCCAAAGCCACCACCCTGCCGCCGATGGAGGAGGTCATGCCGGAATGCTACCGCCAGCTGGCCAGCATCCGCGACATCCTCGAAAAACATTACAAGGACATGCAGGATATCGAGTTCACGATTGAAAAAGGCAAACTCTTCATGCTGCAGACCAGAAACGGCAAACGCACCGCGCCGGCTGCGATCAAGATCGCCGTCGACATGGTGCGCGAGGGGCTGATCGACGAGAAGAGCGCCGTTCTGCGCGTGGCGCCTTCCCAGCTTGATCAGCTGCTGCACCCGTCACTGGACCCCAAGGCCGAAAAGAACGTCATTGCCAAGGGGCTGCCAGCCTCACCGGGTGCCGTTTCCGGCGAGGTGATCTTTACCGCCGATGAAGCCGAGGCCGAGGCCAAGACCGGCCGCAGGGTCATTCTTGTCCGCGTCGAAACTTCACCGGAGGACATCCATGGCATGCATGCCGCCCAGGGGATTCTTACCGCTCGCGGCGGCATGACGTCCCATGCGGCGGTTGTTGCCCGCGGCATGGGCAAGTGCTGTGTGGCCGGTTGCGGAGACATCAAGGTCGATTATGCTGCCCAGAGTTTCACGACCCGCAACGGAACGGTTGTCAAAAAGGGTGACATCATCACCCTGGACGGCTCCCTGGGAGAAGTTATTCTGGGAGAGGTGCCGACGGTATCGCCGCAGCTGACCGGTGATTTTGCCCAGCTGATGCAGTGGGCCGACAAATTCCGCACCATGAAGGTGCGCACCAATGCCGACACGCCGCACGACTCCAAAGTTGCCCGCGAATTCGGCGCCGAGGGCATCGGCCTGTGCCGTACCGAGCACATGTTCTTCGATGCCGAGCGCATCGCGGCCGTGCGTGAAATGATACTTTCCGAGGATGTGGAAGGACGTGAACGGGCACTGGCCAAGATTATGCCGATGCAGAAAGGGGACTTTATCGGCCTGTTCCGCGAAATGAAGGGGCTGCCGGTCACGATCCGCCTGCTCGATCCGCCGCTGCACGAGTTCCTGCCGCAGGAAGCTCGTGATATCGAAGAACTGTCCAAGACCATGAAGGTGCCGGTCAACGCCATCAAGCACAAGATCGAGTCACTGCACGAATTCAACCCGATGCTGGGTCACCGTGGCTGTCGCCTGGGGATCACCTATCCCGAGGTTTATAACATGCAGGTGCGGGCCATCATGGAAGCAGCCTGCGAGCTGGTCAAAAACGAAGGCTTCAGCATCGTGCCGGAAATCATGATTCCGCTGATCGCCACGGTCAAGGAACTGTCGGTTCTCAAACAGAATGCGGTGGCGATCTGTGATGAAATCATCGCCCAGTACGGCGTCAAGCTTGAATACCTGATCGGCACGATGATCGAGCTGCCCCGCGCCGCCCTGACCGCCGACGAGATTGCCACCGAGGCCGAGTTTTTCTCGTTCGGCACCAACGATCTGACCCAGACGACTTTCGGATTGTCGCGCGACGATGCCGGAAAATTCCTGCCGTTCTATGTCGACAACGGCATTCTGCCGGAAGATCCGTTCATCTCTCTGGATCAGAGCGGGGTCGGCAAGCTGGTCAAGATGGCCTGCGAACTGGGGCGCGGCACCCGCCAGAACATCAAGCTCGGCATCTGCGGCGAGCATGGCGGTGATCCCGAGTCGGTTATCTTCTGCCACAAGGCCGGGCTGGATTATGTTTCCTGTTCACCCTTCCGGGTGCCGGTTGCCCGCCTGGCGGCCGCCCACGCGGCATTGACCTGCTGAAGGGGTTGAAGGCCGATTAAATGAAAAGGGGCGTATCCGGCCGGAACGCCCCTTTGCTTTTTAACATGGTCTACTGTCATTTACTGATCAGGTGTGTTCCCCAAACACCAGAGCGCTGAAGATGTAAATTTCGCACTCCCCCTTCCAGGCGTCTTCCGGCAGGCCGGCTTTTTTGCAGGTATGCTTCAAAAACTCGTCCCTGTCCCAGCCGTATTCGGTCGCCACCTGAGGCAGCAGCACCCCGCGATAACTCCCCTTCACTATGTAGATGCCGTGCCGGCCGACCTCGATCTCTTCAACGGATGAAATTTTTTCAAGTGGCGACAGCACCGAGATGTCGACTTCAAAGTTATCCAGATCTTGAATCTTCATCGGGTAGAAGCGTGGATCGCGGGTGGCCGCCGAAACAGCCATCTCCTGGACAAGTTTGTAAAGCGGCTGGTCCGAAACGAAGTTGCCGATACAGCCGCGCAGCTGCCCGGCCTCCTTGATGGTCACAAAACAGCCCGATTGAAGATTCAGACCCCTGGAAGCCGTTTCAACCGCCGGAATGTTGCCGCTGGTGACATAGGTCGTGATCGTATCGCGGGCGATCTTCAGCAGCTGTTTTTGTTCCGCCTTGGTCAAAAGTTCCGCCATGATGTCCTCCCTGCCGCTCCGGTTATCTATGAATACTTCTTTCTCCTGAACAGTCCGGTCTTGATGCTGACGATCCGATCCAGAAACAGCACACCGTCCAAGTGATCCAGCTCATGCTGCAGAGCGACCGCCTCGAAACCGCTGGCATTGATCTCGCGCTGATTGCCGTCCGGCTCAATGAAACGAACCGTGATTTCAGTGGCGCGATCCACGTCTCCGGTGTAGTCCGGCACGCTCATGCACCCCTCGCGCATGACCGCCACGCCGCTACGAGCGATGATCTCCGGGTTGATCATGCAAAGCAGGCCGTGATTGTTCTCCTTGCCGAGGCGGTTCTTGGACACATCCACAACGCAGACCCGCAGGGTAACGCCGATCTGGGATGCCGCCACGCCGACCGAGCCGGGACCGGCCTGCATCGTATCCACCAGATCCTGCACCAGATCCACGATACTCTGGTCGATCCGTTCAACCCGGTTACAAACCTTTTTCAGCACCGGATGGGGGTATTTTAAAATCGGTTGAACAGGCATGATCAGAAGGCCACCGGAGTTACGACGCGCACGCCGATTTCAACCTTCAGCTCCTGCTTCAGGTTCTCCAGAAGCTTCTCCACCCCTTCCGGCGTTTCCCCCTCCGGCAGCGACACCTCCAGCATCAGGACGTAGACCGGTTCCTGGGGGGTACCGATCAGTTTCGTATTCAGATCCATGATGTTGATGCTGCGCCCGGCCAGTTCGCGGGTCACGCGGTAGACGATTCCGGGCTGATCGGCGCCGTAGACCGAGATGATGCAGATCTCGCCATCGCTTTCCTGGCGGGTGATTTCGTCGGCGTGCAGTGTGCGCACCGCCAGTGACATCCCCATGCTGTCGCAGACCGGTTTCAGTTCGTCAAACAGGCGGCTCTTGCTGAAGGGGCGCTGATGCGAAACGATCAGGATCATGGCAAATTCGCCCGCCAGCATCGTGCAGCTGGAATCGGCCAGGTTGCACCCCAGGCGAAACAGCCCTTCGGTGATGCCGGCCACGATTCCGGGGCGATCCTTGCCGACGACGGATACGGCGTAATGCAGTACTTCCGGTTGTGCTGTCATACTGAACCTCCGGCAAAAAAGTCCTTATCTGGTTATCATCATTCCTTTTGGTCTGCAAATGTTTTCTGCCTTCGTGTATAGTGACCTCTCATCTGTCAGAGGAGGAACTCCCATGCCCACGACAATCCATCGTTCCGTTTGTCCTTTCGACTGCCCCGACGCCTGCGGCCTGCTGGTGGAGGTTGAGAGCGGGCGCGCCCTGAAGGTCAGCGGCGACCCGGACCATCCCGTTACCCGGGGGCTGCTTTGCCCCAAGATGCAGCACTACGAACGGACGGTACATTCGCCGCGCCGTCTGACAACTCCGCTGCTGCGGAGCGGTGCCAAGGGGGCGGGTGAGTTCAGGCCTATCACCTGGGACGAGGCCATCCAGCGGATCTGCTGCCGCTGGCAGGGGCTGATCGCACAGCAGGGCGGCGAAAGCATTCTGCCCTATTCCTATGCCGGCACGATGGGGTTGCTGCAGCGCAACAGCGGCCACCCCTTCTTTTACAAGCTGGGTGCCTCGCGTTTGGAGCGCACCATCTGCTCTCCGGCCAAAGAGGCCGGATGGAAGGCGCTGATGGGGGAAACGCCCGCCATGGATCCGTTCGAGATCGGGCAGAGCGACCTGGTCATATTGTGGGGGATCAACGCCGTTGCCACCAGCATCCATGCCATGCGCGACGCCCAGGATGCACGACGGAAGGGAGCGCGGCTGTGGGCCATCGACACCTACCGCACGCCGACCTGCGACGCCTGCGACGAAAGTTTCCTGATCCGTCCCGGCAGCGACGGCGCCCTGGCCCTGGCAATGATGCATAGTATCGTCCGGGAAGGGCTGCTTGACCGGGACTTCATCGCTGCCAATGTGCTCGGCTACGACGAATTCACTTCACAGACTCTTTCAGACTACTCTCCGGAGCGGATCTCGCCTGTCTGCGGCCTTGCGCCGGAGGTCATTGAACGGCTGGCGCGGGAATACGCCCGGGCTTGGGCCCCTTTCATTCGGCTCGGCAGCGGGCTGACCCGCTATGCCAACGGCGCCATGAACGTGCGCACGATCAGCTGTCTGCCGGCGCTGACCGGCGCCTGGCAGCGTCCGGGTGGCGGCATTCTGACCGGCACCTCCACCGGGGGCGCTTTCCCGCTGCAGCGTGTAACCCGTGAAGATTTCATGGCTCAACCGACGCGGCTGGTCAGCATGAACCAGTTGGGTTCTGCCCTGACGGAGCTTGGCGCGCCTCGCGTCATGAGCCTGTACGTTTACCACTCCAATCCCGCCTCGATCGCGCCGGATCAAAATGCCGTGGTTCGCGGGCTGTTGCGGGAAGAGCTGTTTACCGTGGTGCATGAGCGTTTCATGACCGATACCGCCCGTCATGCCGACATTGTTCTACCGGCCACCTCGTCGCTGGAACATCCGGATCTGTACCGCTGCTATGGCGGCTACCATGCCCAGCGCTGCAGCGCCGTGATCCCGCCGGTGGGCGAGTCGAAGAGCAACTGGGAGGTTTTCAGTCTGCTGGCGGCCGGGATGGGCTGGAACGAGCCCTTTTTCCGCCAGTCGGCCGAAGAACTGATCGAACAGCTGCTCGATTACGAAACACCCTGGCGCGATTCTGCCGTGTCGGAGCGGCTGCGCCAGGGAGAGCCGGTTTTGCTGACGCCCCCCGGCGATCCCAAGCGTAGCTGGTTGACGCCGTCCGGGAAAATAGAGATTTTGAACGAACGAGAGGTTGAGCCGCTGCCGCGCCTGCTGGCCACCCATGCCGAGGGGGACGGTTTCCCGCTGCGGCTGCAGTCGGCGGCGACACCTTACGCACTCAACGCCAGTTTTTATGAAAGGGATGATCTGCGCTCCAGACAGACCTGTATGGAGCTGATGATGAATCCGGCCGATGCCGGACAGCGCGGCCTTTCATCGGGTGATGCCGTGACGGCCTATAACCAGCTGGGCGAGGTCGGCTTTACACTCAATGTTACCGACAGGGTGCCGCCCGGAACGGTCGTAACCGAAGGGGTCTGGTGGAGTGAATTTATCCCCGCTGGCCGGGGAGTCAATGCGCTGACGTCGCAACGCCTGACCGACGGCGGGCGGGGGAGCACCCTCTATGATGTGGCGGTGGAGGTGGGCAGAACCGGGGTGGAACGAAGCACAGGGTGCGGGTAGTCAGCGTCTCCGCAGCACCCGCTTATCCCCAACCCTGATCGTAACCTTTTCGCTGTCAAAATGCTCCAGCAGCGGGATCAGGAACTTGCGCGACAGCCCGGTTCGTTCACGGTATTCGGGCGGTGTGATCTCACCTTTTTCACGCAGCAGCGCGACCAGCTTTTCGCGCAGGCCGTCCAGTGCAGCAGCCGAGTAGAACAGGTCGGCGGAGATGCGTGCGATCTGCCCGCTGCGGGTCAGGAGCGCCAGGTTGTCGCGAACCTGTTTCTCGTCGCAGCGGAAACGCTCCATGATCTCTTTGACTGTGGGGGGTTCTATGCCGCCCCCGGCGATAAAAGCGGATATCCCGTGACCGAGATCCGAACCGCCGGCGGCGGCAACGGGACGGTCAAGCTGTCCGGCCGGACGAACGATGTCGCGATCCGGAACAACCAGGCCGTCTTTTTCCAACGCTGTCAGCAATGGTGTGAAAAAACGTGCGTCACTCCGTTTGGGGAGGCGCGTCTTAAGCTCCTCCTTGCCCATGCCCTGCTTGAGCGGATTGGCCGCCAGGAAGTCGCTGATTTCCTGCAGCAGTCCGCGTTTGAGCGTTTCAACGGCGCTTTTTGACAGAAACAGCCGCGGCTCGCGGGCCATCTGGACGATGTCGCCGGCCGCCAGCAGCGCCGTCAGGAGCGTCTCGACAACTTTGCGGGGGAGACCGCTGCGCATCAGCAGGTCATCAAAGCTGACGCCGGAGAGCAGGCTCTGGGAGATGATCAGCTGAAGCGTGCGCTGCTGGTCGGAACTGCCGAAGGCCTCCAGCAGCTGCAGCGCCTCGTCGTTGCGCCGTCGCCGTCGGGGGGGGAAGGGGTCCAGCGTAACGCCGCCGCCGACCGTGATCTGGGGCGAGAAGGCCCGCAGGATATAGCTGTCGCCCGAGAGCAGCAGGGCCGGCTTCTTTAGGCGCAGCTGGACATAGGCGCTTTCACCCGGCTGGAGCGTATCACGATCCAGCAGAATGACCTGGGCCGGCACCTCGTAGGTGGCCGAATGCAGACGCACTGTGGTGCGGTGTTTCAGTTCTCGGGGGGCCGAAGGCAGGTAGTCCAGCCGTACATCCACGGTGCGGGTGGGCTGGAACAGGCCGCGCGGCGCCACCACATCGCCGCGCTGAACCTGATCCAGATCGATCCCCTGCAGATTGACCGCCAGGCGCTGCCCGGCCTGGCCCTTGTCCCCCTTGATGCCGTGGGCCTGGATGCCGCGCACCCGCCCTTCGCGGCCGGAGGGAAACAGTTCCAGCTCGTCTCCAACCGCCATCTCGCCCGACAGCAGCGTGCCGGTTACGACCGTGCCGAACCCGGGAACTGTGAAGACCCGGTCCACCGGCAGGCGGAAAGGGCCTTCGCGCCGCTTTTCAGCGGCCTGGTGCGCCAGGCGTGCCAGCTGCAGCTTCAGTTCGTCCAGTCCCTCGCCGCTGCGGGAAGAGACCGCCACAATCGGCGCATCCTCCAGGAAGCTGCCGGCCACGAAGTCGCGCACCTCCTCCGTTACCAGCTCCAGCCATTCCCCTTCGACGGTGTCGCGTTTGGTCAGCGCCACCAGCCCGCTCTTGACCCCCAAAAGGCGCAGGATGTCGAGGTGCTCACGGGTCTGGGGCATAATCCCTTCGTCGGCGGCGATCACCAGCATCACCAGATCCATGCCCCCCACGCCGGCCACCATAGTGCGGACGAACTTTTCGTGCCCCGGCACATCCACGATCCCGAAGCAGAGTCCGCCCGGCAGCTCCAGATGGGCAAAGCCCAGCTCGATCGTGATACCGCGCGCCTTCTCCTCTTTCAGGCGGTCGGTGTCGATGCCGGTCAGGGCCTTGACCAGCGAGGTCTTGCCGTGGTCGATATGTCCGGCCGTGCCGAGAATCAGGTGTTTCATGGTTGTCTCGGATGCCGATCGTGATGGAACTTTCCTCCGCAATCGTCCTGGCCACCGCGGATCTTCTCGACCGCATGGCCAACCGTCGGCCAGACCGCCTGCAGGTTTTCGACCGCTCCCCGGGGGCTGCCGGGCAGATTGATGATCAGGGACTGTTTGCGGATGCCGGCCACGGCCCGTGACAGGGCCGCCATGGGGGTTATCTCCAGGCTCTTCAGCCGCATCAGTTCGCCCAGGCCGGGAATCAGGCGCTCGGTGACCTGCATGGTCGCCTCGGGAGTCACGTCGCGCGGCGAGACACCCGTGCCGCCGGTGGTCAGGATCAGATCGGCCACGTCCCGGTCGGCCCATCCGGTCAGGACATCGACGATCTGATCGAACTCGTCCGGAATGACGTGGGCATGCACTGTCCGTACACCTCGCTCCGCCAGCCAGGCCGCCAGGGCAGGGCCGCTCTCGTCCACCCGCTCGCCACGGGAGCCCTTGTCGCTCAAGGTCAAAATCGCGGCCCTCATGGCGCCTCCTCACGGCGGTAGACGCCGCTTTTGCCGCCCTCTTTGTAGAGCAGCGTGATTTCGCCGATCGTGATCGATTTGTCGCTCCCCTTGCACATATCGTAGGCTGTCAGCGCTGCCAGTGCCGCTCCGGTCATGGCTTCCATCTCGACCCCGGTGCGTTCCAGGGCCCGGACGGTGCATTTCACCGTCAGTTGGCCGGTGTCGGCCTCCGGTTCGAAATCAACGCTGACGTTGTGGATCGCCAGCGGGTGGGAAAGCGGGATCAGGTCGCAGGTCTTTTTGGCCGCCATGATGCCGGCCAGCCGCGCCACGCCCAGCACGTCTCCCTTGGCCACGCCCCCGGAGCTGATGGCTGCCAGCAGTTCGGGCGACATCCGCAGCAGGGCCTGGGCTATGGCGGTCCTCAGGGTCGGCTGCTTGGCGGAAACATCCACCATGATGGCCTGGCCGCGTTCGTCGAAATGATTGAAGTTCATCGTTATTCTCCTGGCGCTATTTTTCAGCTGGTGTCAGATACTGCTCAAACTGCTTTTTGTCGATCGCGCAGCGGTAGGCCTCTTCCGGGTTGACCCGTTTTGTCTTCAGCAGATCCAGCAGGTGCTGATCCATCAGCTGCATGCCGTCCTTTTTGGCGGTCTGCATGATAGAGGGGATCTGGAAGGTCTTTCCTTCGCGGATCAGGTTGCCGATGGCCGGGGTGCCGAGCATGATCTCCAGGGCCGCCACGCGCCCCTTGCCGTCGGCGGTTTTCAGCAGCTGCTGGCAGACCACTCCCTTCAGGGATTCGGACAGCATGGCGCGCACCTGCTCCTGCTGGTCGGTCGGGAAAACGTCGATGATCCGGTCCACTGTTTTGGCGGCGGTGCTGGTGTGCAGGGTTCCGAAGACCAGATGCCCGGTCTCGGCGGCGCTCATGGCTAGCTGGATCGTGATCAGGTCGCGCATCTCTCCCACCAGAATCACGTCCGGGTCTTCGCGCAGCGCCGCTTTCAGGGCCGATGCGAAGCTTTCGGTATGCTCGCCGATCTGGCGCTGGTTCATCAGGGACATCTTGTTGGGGTGGATAAATTCCAGCGGATCCTCGAAGGTCAGGATATGCTCTTTGCGGGTCGAGTTGATCAGGTCGATCATGCCGGCCAAGGTGGTGGACTTGCCGGAGCCGGTCGGCCCGGTCACCAGCACCATCCCCTTTTTAAACTGGGTCATGCGCCGCACACCATCCGGCAGTCCCAGGTCGTCGGCCGAAAGTATTTTGGTCGGTATGATGCGGAAGACGGCGGCAATGCCGCGGTACTGCATCATGATGTTGCCGCGGAAGCGGGCCACATCCGGCACTTCGTAGGCGAAATCCAGATCCTTGGTTTCCTCGAAGTGGGCCTTCTGCTTTTCGCTTAAGATCTCGAACAGGATCGCTTTGATCTCGTCATGGGAAAGGGTCTTGAAATTGAGCCGCACCATCTCGCCCCGCAGGCGGAAAATGGGCGGGTTACCGCTGGAAAGGTGCAGGTCGGAGGCGCCTTGCTCCTTCATCATGTTGAATAATGAATCTATACGTGCCATGAGATCACTCCCGTCAATTAGTTAGAGAACCACCGACGCAATATATTCTTCCGGGGAAACCTCGCCGGCCATCAGCAGCTGCAGCCCCTCATCCGTAATGCCCCGGTAGCCGCTGGTTCCCAGGTATTCCTCCAGGGCGGCCACATCGCTGGACTGTTCGAAAACCCGCAGAAAATCCTGATCAAATTTGAGTACATCCAGCAGAAACCTGCGTTTGCTGAATCCGCTGTGACCGCATGAATCGCAGCCGCCGGTACGGTAAAATGAAGCCGGCGGCCGGGCAAGCTGCATAGCGGCCAGTTCATCAGCCGGCGGGGAGTAACTGCTGCGGCATTCCGGGCAGAGCATCTGGATGCCTTTGAACGAGACCAGCCCATTGACGAAGTTCGGCAGGAAATAGTTCTTCTGCTGATACAGCAGCAGCTGCTGCAGGACGTTGCGTGTGCCGCGGATTTCCAGCCCGGCCAGCACCAGCTTGCCGTGCATGGCGGCCCGGCAGGCGGCGGCAAAGGGGATCGCCTCACTGGCGTTCTCGACCACCAGGATGTCGGGAGCATGCTCCAGCGCATCCATGATCAACCGGGCCCGCTCCGTTTCGCCCACGGGCATCTGTATGCGCGGAAAACGCTTGCCCATCCGGCCCGGCCCTTCGCCCAGGATGATGACATTCTTGCCGGTCGTATCGCTCTCCTCCAGCATCAGGTCGATAAAGCGGTCACGCTCCTGGGGGTTGCGCGAAGCGAAGAAGGTAATCCCTTTGGTGGCGCGGGCCAGTTCCGCAAAGGCGCTTTCCTGATGAGCCGGCAGGTGCAGTTCGGCCAAACGGGCCGGGACGCTGGCGGCCACGTGCGGCTTGATGGTGATGTAATCCCCGCCATAGCCGGCCATGACCACGACCTGGAAGGTGATCGGATGCGAGCGGTAACTGAAGGTCAGCAGGCCGCTGTTGCAGGGCTCACTACTCTGCCCCATGCCGGCGCTTTTCCTGATTTTCATGGAGATATCCGGGTAGTAATTGCTGGCCAGATGGCCGATCGGACGGGAAACACCGCTGCGCCGGCTGCTGATCGAAACGACGTCACCCAGCGGCTGCAGCGAGAGTGACGAAAGGCGGTTCTGGAGGATCAGGATCAGCAGGTAATCCAGCAGCCTGCCTCCGCTCAAGTCAGCGTTGATGGCATCCAGCGCCTTGTCGGCAAAGGCGCCCGACGAAAAGCCGAGGTTTTCCTGCCCGGCGCTGCCGTAACAGGCCTCAATCATCTCGCGGATCTCGCGGATCAGCGCCACCGAGATGTTGACCGTGCAGCCGCTCTGCTGTTCGACCGCCTCGATGGCGGCCTTGTTGAGCGGGTCGGCAATGGCGATGTTCAATTCCCCGCCGGCCTTGATCAGCGGGATCAGGTTGAATTTTCTGGCCAGGGCGGCCGGAATCAGCTTGAGCGCATCCGGGTCGATCATGTCGGCCTTCAGGCGGATATAGGGCAGGTCGAGCTGGTTGGAAAGCGCCCAGTCAATATCCTCCTGGGTGACGATGCCCAGGTTGACCAGCGCTTCGCCAAAACGCGCGCCGCTGCGCTTCTGCTCCTCCAGGGCCAGGGCGATATCGGTTTCGCTGATGATCTGCGAGGCGGAAAGTATCTCTCCCAAAGAGCCTTTCTTGATCGGTTCTGCCATGCGTGACCTCCCTTGTTGACGGCACGTGGTAAAAAAATTATTCGTTGCGGTCGCTCAGATTTTCGAAACGGGTATGCTCGCCGTAGAATGCCAGCGGCACGGTTCCCAGGGCGCCGTTTCTCTGTTTGCCGATGATGACCTCGGCCGTGCGGTCGTGCCCCTGGGTGCAGGAGCCGTCCCGTTTGCGGCAGTTGTCGCAGTAGACCGCCTCACGGTAAACGAACATGATTACGTCGGCGTCCTGTTCGATGGCGCCCGATTCGCGCAGGTCGCTCATCATCGGGCGCTTGTCGGCCCGTTTTTCCAGTTCGCGGTTGAGCTGGGACAGCGCGATCACCGGCACGTTCAGCTCCTTGGCCAGCGCCTTGAGCGAACGGGATATGTCCGAGATCTCCTGCTGGCGCGATTCGGAGTTGGCACCGCCCCGCATCAGCTGCAGGTAGTCGACGATGATCATGCCGATGTCGTGTTCGCTCTTCAACCGGCGGGCCTTGGAGCGCAGTTCCAGCACCGTGATGGCCGGGGTGTCGTCGATGAAGATCTTGGAATCGTGCAGGATGCCGGCCGCCCGGGTCAGGCGCGGCCAGTCCGAATCCTGGAAATGACCGGTGCGCATCTTGCCGAAATCGATGCGGGCGATGGAAGCGAACAGACGCATCACCAGCTGTTCCTTGCCCATCTCCAGCGAGAAAACCACCGAGGGAACCCGGTTCTTGTTGCGCGGGTCGGCGCTGGCATATTCGGCTATGTTCAGGGCCAGGGTGGTCTTGCCCATGGAGGGGCGGGCCGCGATGATGATCAGGTCGCCCGGCTGGAAACCGGCCGTCATCAGGTCCAGATCCACATAGCCGGTCGGGGTGCCGGTGACCAGCTCCTTTTTGGCATGCAGACTCTGCAGGATCTTGAAGGTGTCCTTGATGATGTCTTTGACCTGCACATACTGGGGGCGCAACTTGTTTTCCGAAATCTCGTAAATCTGCTTCTGGGCCATATCCAGCAGTTCGTTGACGTCCGATTTCTCATCATAGCCCAGGGTGGCAATCTCGGTCGCCACGCTGATCAGGCGGCGGTTGATGGCCTTTTCCTTGACGATCTTGCAGTAGTAGGTGATGTTGGCCGCGGTTGGTACATAATCCACCAGTGTTACCAGGTAGGAAGCGCCCCCGACCTCCTCCAGTTCGCCCTGCTTGCGCAGCATGGAGCTCAAGGTGATCAGGTCGCACGGTTCGCGAACATCGGAGAGCGCCATCATGGCCTGGAAGATCTTGCGGTGGCTTTCGCGGTAGAAATCTTCGGCCACCAGCACTTCCAGCACCCGGTTGATGGCGTCATTGTCGATCAGAATCCCGCCCAGGATTGACATTTCGGCGTCCAGGTTCTGGGGGGGGAGTTTATGTTGGTCTGCGCTACTCATATATTTGTTTGTCTCCAGTGTGGTGCTGCGCTGATATCGGAAAACAATATTTTTGACATTTCTTCCGAGGAATATACCGGTATTCTGGATTTCTTAAAATCATTTTGATTGCGGGTTACGATTGCATCAGCTCCGCAATGGCACGCTGCTTCATGTATAACCGCATCTATTAAAGTGCGCAGCGTCTGCAGCCGAGTGTTGGGCGCTGGTGAGCCAGCCGTCATGCCCGTTTATGGCGAAGGGCTTGAGGTCGTTCACGCCGTTTTCAGGTTTTCGCGGCGCAGCAGGTCGCCAGCTGCCGCCGTAAACGGAAGTGTCAGCGCTATGCGCTGGTTTGGATTGGCGCTTTCGGCATCAACCAGTGTTCCGCGCTCGTTCACAGTCGAAAAGACGGGCATGCGGAACAATTCGGCGCGCATACCGGGCCCGATCAATTCCAACTGGTCTCCGGACCGGATCCGGTTTCTGACGCCGATCATGAGCGTTCCGTCCGGATGGACTTCTTCGACCACACCGACGAACTCGTGGCTGCGGATGTAAGCCGATTGATACTCCTGTCCGACGTTGCGCGGCTCGCCGAACAGGAAGCCGGTGGTGTAGCCGCGATGGCTCAATTTGGTCAGCTCCTCCATCCATTCCGGCCGGCAGACCCAGGCGGCCGGGTCAAGGCAGTATTCATCCAGTGCCTGGCGGTACACCCGCAGCACCGAGGCGACGTAGTTGATGCCTTTCATGCGCCCCTCTATCTTGAGCGAGGCGACGCCGCTCTGGACCAGGGCCGGAATGTGCTCCAGCAGGCACAGGTCGCGGGAGTTGAAGATGAAGGTGCCGCTTTCGTCTTCCACCACCGGGAAGTATTCGCCGGGGCGGGATTCCTCCACCAGGTGATAGCTCCAGCGGCAGGGGTGGGTGCATTCCCCTCGGTTGGCGTCCCGGCCGGTCAGCATGCTGGAGATCAGGCAGCGGCCGGAGTAGGAGATGCAGAGCGCGCCATGCACGAAAACCTCGAATTCCATTCCCGGAACCGCTGCGACTGTCTCGCGGATGTTGTCCAGGCTCATCTCGCGGGCCATATTGATCCGGGTGAAGCCCTGCCGCTGCCAGAAGCGGGCGCTGCGCCAGTTGATCGTGTTGGCCTGGGTTGACAGGTGCAGCTCGCGCTGCGGCGAAATTTGACGAACAGCGTCGATGACCCCCGGATCGGCCACAATATAGGCGTCGAAGGGCAGTTCTGCCACCTGCTCAAGATACTGCTCCAGCCCGGGGAGGGCTTCATTGCGGGGATAACTGTTGATTGTCAGGTAGGCCTTGACGTCCTGCCGATGGCAGAAATCAAGGGCGGCGGCCATCTCTGCTACGGAAAAATTATCGGCCATGTTGCGTAATCCGAAAGCCTGGCCGCCCATGTAGACGGCGTCGGCGCCATAGTGGATTGCGATTTTCAGTTTTTCCATGTTGCCGGCCGGCGCCAGCAGTTCAGGTTTTTTCACAGGATTTCCGGTCATGATGTCGTTGCAGTTGCGGGGTCAGAATGCTAGCATATCCGGCCATCCATTTGTACCGTAAAAGACAGCTTTCGCTTGACAAAGGGATGAAGATCGCTTTTATTATGAAAAAGTTCCGTTAAATGGGGGTATTATGCCTTTCAGCATCCGAGTTGTGACCTGTTTTCTGGCATCTGCCGCCCTGACCGGTTGCGGGGCCAATGACCTGATGATCAAGCGCCAGAGCGAGGCCGAAGCCAAGATCGAGCATCTGATCCAGGCCGGTAAAAAGAGCGAGCAGCGCCAGAACGAGTTTGCCGACCGGCTGCAGGGGCTGGATGACCGCCAGCGCGCGGCTGCCGACCAGATCAGAGCTCTTCAGGATGCAATTAAGGAACTGCGGGCTTCCCAGGATGAAACCAGAACCAGAGCGGCGCTGCTGGATCAGCGGGCCGTCACCCCCAAGGTCGAGGTCGTCAATCCCGCCCCGCCTTCAAAAACAAGCCGTGATTCCGGGCCTCCGGCCGATTATGTCAAGGCCTTCGGACTGTACAGCGCCAATAATTTCGCTGACGCCATTGCTTCGTTCGAAGCCTTTGTCAAGGCCAATCCCAACAGCGATTACGTCGCCAATGCACTGTATTGGATCGGCGAGTGTCATTACAGTCTGTCAGATCTGCCCAAGGCAAAAGAAGCCTTTTTCAAGGTGGCCGGCAGTTACCCCAATAGCCCCAAGGCTCCAGATTCGCTGCTGAAACTTGGCTACACGCTGTCGGCAATGAAGGAAAAGGAGAAGGCGCGGGCAATTTTCGAGAGCCTGATCAAATCCTACCCCAGCAGCCCGGCTGCGACTAAGGCACGGGAACGTTTAAGCGCGCAATGAGAAACGGCGCCGACCCCCGGGAACCCCGGTTTCCGGATTTTCACCCCAAGGAACCAACGAGGAGTTTGATATGAAGATGAGATTATTGCTGATCCTGCTGGCAATCCTGGCTCTTCCCGGTTATCTGCTGGCGGCTGATCAGGAGCAGCCCACGATCTATGTCATCAAGCAGGGCGATACGCTCTGGGGACTTTCGGAGCGCTTTATCAAGGATCCGCACTACTGGCCGAACATGTGGGCGAACAACAGCCAGGTCACCAATCCGCACTTTATCTATCCCGGCCAGAAGGTTCGCGTTTTTCCTGACCGGCTGGAGTTTGTGCCGCTGGGGCAGGCTGCCGCCTCCCAGAAAGCCGTTTCCGGAGTCATGCCGGAGGTTGCCGCTGAGAGGAGCTATACGCTTTACGGCAGCGAGGGTTTTGTGCTGGAAAAAAATGCCAAGCCGGCCGGAACCGTCATCGGAATCCAGAATGACCGCATTCTGGCCGGCGACGACGATATCGTCTACACCGATATCGGCACTGCCCAGGGCGCCCGAGGGGGCGAAAAGTTTTCGATCTTCCGCAAGGACAGCACGGTTATTCATCCGGTTACCAACGAGGTCATGGGCACCAAAATCATCCCGCTGGGCACGCTGCAGCTGACCGATATGGAGCGTACATCATCCCGGGCCATCATCGCGCGGGTGTCAAAGGAAATCAGCCCCGGTTCGTACCTGATGCCTTATCAGGAAAACCGCCGCCGGGAAATTCCGCTCAAGATGGCGACCAGGGATCTGAAGGGCTACATCCTTGACAGCTACAGCGGGGCCGGCATTATCGCCGCCGGTGATATCGTCTACATCGATCTGGGAAGCGCCCAGGGCGCCGAAGCGGGCAACATGCTCTATATTGTGCGGGATGTGACTCTGGATCAGCGCTATGCCGAGGGGCGTATCGACAAACTGCCCCAGGAGCTGCTGGGCGCGCTGGTGATTCTGGAAACCGGTGAGAAAGTTGCTACCGCGCTGGTTGTCAAAAGCATCGAAGCCGTTTATAAAGGCGACCGGCTTGTCAGCCTGGCCAAATAAACGGGCTGAACATTCAAGACCGGCTTCAGGCCGGTCTTTTTTTGTCTGCGGGAATTTTTACTATGGATCAGTTCTACTGGATAGGTCTCAAGGCCGTTGCCGGCATCGGCAATGTGCTCTTCCGGCGGCTTCTGGAACGCTTCGACACCCCCAAAGCAGCCTTGTCGGCTCCGGCGACCATGCTTTCCGCTGTCCGGGGTATAACGCCGGCCATCATTGAGGAGCTAAAGGGGGGCGCCTGGCGCCGCTTTGCCGAGGATGAATGCCGCAAGCTGGAAACCAGCGGAGCGCGGCTGGTGTTGTTCACCTCCGTCGACTACCCCAAGGCGCTCTTTCAGATTCCCGATCCGCCCCCCTTCATGTATGTCAAAGGCCAGTTGCCGGCTGGAGAGGTGGCCGTGGCGGTGGTCGGTTCGCGCCGGGCAACCTCCTACGGTTTGATGACGACCGGGACGCTGGCGGGCGAGCTGGCAGCCCGGGGGGTCTGCATTGTTTCCGGCCTGGCTCGCGGCGTTGATACCGCCGCACACCGCGGGGCGCTGCAGGCGGGGGGCAGAACGGTCGGCGTGCTGGGCTGCGGCATCGACAAGATCTACCCGCCTGAAAACAGAAGCCTCTTCGAAGAGATGGGCCGCACAGGCTGCCTGCTTTCCGAATATCCGCTGGGGACGCTGCCGCTGGCGGAAAACTTCCCACGCCGCAACCGGATCATCAGCGGGTTGTCCCAGGGCGTGCTGGTGATCGAAGCGGCCGAGAACAGCGGGTCGCTGATCACGGCCCAATATGCGCTGGAGCAGGGGCGTGACGTTTTCGCGGTGCCGGGCAATATCTCGTTCGCCTCCAGCCGGGGCTGCAACCGGCTGATCAAGCAGGGCGCCAAGCTGGTGGATTGTGTGGAAGACATTCTCGAGGAACTCCCCGGTCGTGAGCGGTTGATACATGATGCTCCCCTGCTGCAGGTTCAGCCGCGCAGTTTTGCGCTGACGCCGAAGGAAGCCGCCATTTACGAGCTGCTGGTCCGCTCGCCGCTGCACATCGATCAGATCATCTCCCAAACTGAATTGACAGCCGGGGAGGTTTCCTCTATGTTACTGCACCTTGAACTGAAGGGGGCGGTTACATCGCTGCCCGGCACACACTACGCCGTTGCCGGATAACCTTTGATGGGCCTTTGAAATTTACCGTAAGGATACTGAATATATCATGTCTAAAAATCTTGTCATCGTGGAATCCCCGGCCAAAGGGAAAACCATAGAAAAATTCCTGGGGCCGGATTATACCGTCCTGGCTTCGTTCGGCCATGTGCGGGCTCTGCCCAGCAAACAGGGCTCGGTGGATATCGAGAAGGGCTTCGAGCCGAAGTACCATGTTCTTCCCGAGAGTAAGAAGCATCTCGACGCGATCAAGAAGGCGCTCAAGGGGGCGGATAACCTGCTTCTGGCAACTGACCCCGACCGAGAAGGAGAAGCGATCTCCTGGCATCTGCTGGCCGCCCTGGGGCTGGACAAAAAGAACCCCGGAATCAACATCCGGCGGGTTGTTTTCCACGAGATCACCAAGGACGCCATTATCCATGCCGTCCAGAATCCCCGCGCAATTGCGGCCGAGCTGGTGGATGCCCAGCAGGCCCGCTCCATTCTGGATTATCTGGTCGGCTTCAACCTTTCGCCCTTTTTGTGGAAGAAGATCCGTTACGGACTTTCCGCCGGCCGGGTTCAGTCGGTGGCGCTGCGGCTGGTCTGTGAGCGTGAAAAAGAGATCCAGGCCTTTATCGAACAGGAGTACTGGACGATTGCGGCCCGTTTGGGGGTTGCCCCAGGGCAGGAATTCAAGGCCGGACTGGTGGAGGTGGGCGGCAAAAAACTGGGCAAATTCGACATTCCGGACCAGGAGGTCGCCGGAGGATTGACGGCGGCACTCAAATCGGGCGCGTACCGGGTCGACAAGATCACCAAAACAGAGAAAAAACGCAACCCGTCCCCCCCCTTCACCACCTCGACCCTGCAGCAGGAAGCATCCCGCAAACTGGGCTTTTCGGCCAAAAAGACCATGTCAACCGCCCAGAAGCTCTACGAGGGCATCGATATCGGCCAGGAAGGGACCGTCGGTCTGATCACCTATATGCGTACCGACAGTGTTAACCTCTCCAGCCAGGCGCTGAAGGAGGCCCACGATGTCATCTCGGCCGCCTACGGCAAGGAGTACGCCCTGGCCAAGCCGCGCATCTTCAAGACCAAGACCAAAAATGCCCAGGAGGCCCATGAGGCCGTCCGGCCGACCTACATCGCCAAGACTCCGCTGGAGCTGAAGAAATATCTGACGCCGGACCTTTACAAGCTCTACGAACTGATCTGGAAGCGGACCGTGGCCTGCCAGATGGCCGAGGCGCTGCTGGACCAGACCTCAGTCGATATCGTTGCCGACCTGGCTGAATCTCCCGCCGGCGGGCCGTTTGCCGGCGCCAAGGCGGCCCGGCTCCGGGCGGCCGGAACCGTGATTCGTTTTCCCGGTTTCATGAAGCTGTACATCGAAGGGCTGGATGATCAGGATGAGGAGAAGGAAGGACTGCTGCCGGCCATGAGCGAGGGGGCGGCCCTGAAACTTCACGAGATCCTGCCCGAGCAGCACTTCACCCAGCCGCCGCCGCGCTACACCGAGGCAACCCTGGTCAAGACCCTGGAGGAGTACGGCATCGGCCGCCCTTCCACCTACGCTTCGATCATGAATACTTTGGTGGAGCGCAAGTACACCCGTCTGGACAAGAAGCGCTTCTTCCCCGAAGATGTGGGCATGGTGGTCAGTGACCTGCTGACGGCCCATTTCCAGAAGTATGTTGATTACAACTTCACCGCCGGACTGGAAGAGGAGCTGGATCAGGTTTCACGCGGCGAAAAAGCCTGGAAGCCGCTCTTAAAGGAATTCTGGGAGCCGTTCATCGCCCTGCTGAAGCAGAAGGAGGGCGAGGTCAGCAAGTCCGACCTGACCACCGAGGCCACCGACGAGGCTTGCCCCGAGTGCGGCAAACCGCTGGTGGTCAAACTCGGCAAGCGCGGCAAATTCATCGCCTGTTCCGGTTTTCAGGAAGGGTGCAAGTATACCCGTAACGTGGATCAGGAAGGGGGCGCGGAAGCTGCGGAACCGGTTCTTTCCGAGGAAAAATGCGAAAAGTGCGGACAGCAGATGCTGATCAAGGACGGTCGTTTTGGCAAGTACCTGGCCTGTTCCGGCTACCCGGCCTGCAAGAACATCCAGCCGCTGGTCAAGCCCAAGAGCACCGGCGTGGTCTGTCCGGAGTGCAAGGAAGGCGAGCTGACCGAGAAGAAATCGCGTTATGGCAAGATGTTCTACTCCTGCAACCGCTATCCGCAATGCAAATTCGCCCTGTGGGATCTGCCAGTGGAAAGCCCCTGCCCCAAGTGCGGTTTCCCCCTCTTGGTCAAGAAGATCTACAAACGCAAAGGCGAATTTCTGAAATGCCCTAAAGAGGGTTGTGATTACACCAGCGAGTGATACCGGTTGTTTTTTCAAAACGCAGCTGAACGGCTGGCAATAACGGAGTAGTGAGACGGCCATGCTTTAACAGCATGGCTGTTTCAGTTCAGAGCTTCCTTTTGATGCGGGAGCCGCCTGTTTTTATGCCAGAATAGTGGCATTTTAATGTGGCGTGGCGTTGAGAAGATTGAAGGATTACCCGTAAATTGTGGAGGCGCTGACTCCACAATTTAGTAACCGGTTTCAGAACCGCTGAAAATTAAGTTCTTGGAGTTTTTATTGGAGTTTTGATATGACCACCAAAGAAATTGTGAAATTGGATCTGTTCGAAGGCCGGGAAATCAGAAAAACCATGCATAACGGCGAGTGGTGGTTTTCGGTCGCCGATGTGGTTGTTGTGCTGACGGATAGCGTCGATACGCGCCAGTACATCAAGCGGATGCGTCAGCGTGATTCCGAGCTTGATTCCTACTGGGGTACAATTTGTACCCCACTTGAACTGATGGCTCCCGACGGCAAGAGACGCAAAACCAACTGCGCCAACACCGAATACGCCTGTTAGAGGTGGCAGCATGAAAACAGAAGCTCTTTCTCTGCGCTCCTTTGCGGAGCTGACCGGAGCCATCCAGCAGGTCCACGCCGAATTGACGGCCCAGGCCAGCCGTGCGGTCAATGTCAGCCTGACCCTGCGCAACTGGCTGATCGGTTGCCGTATCGTGGAATATGAGCAGGGCGGCATGGATCGTGCGCAGTATGGCGATTCTTTGCTGGACAGGCTTGCCGATGAATTAGGCAAGCTTGCCATCCCTCGGACTCAAGCCCGGGAACTGCGCCGCTATCGGCTTTTCTATAAGACCTATCCGCAGATTCGGGAGACACTGTCTCCTGAATTCAGCACCCGTTTTCATCTGCCCGCGAATTTGGGAGTCACCGACTCCCAAATTGAACCAAGCGCAGCCTGCCGCCCAACCGAACTGATCGAGAAGCTTTCTTTCAGCCATCTTGCCGAACTTATCGCAATCGACGACGAAACCAAGCGAGCCTTCTACGAAATAGAGTGTCTGCGCGGTAACTGGTCAGTCCGCGAGCTGAAACGCCAGATCGGCAGTCTCTATTACGAACGTTCTGGTCTGTCACGCAACAAGAAGAAACTCTCCGCCATGGCAAATCAGGCCGCGGAACAGGCTGTGCCCCAGCTGGCGATTCGCGACCCATATATCTTCGAATTTCTCGGGCTTCGCCCCAAAGAGGTTATGGGTGAATCCCATCTCGAAGATCAACTGATCGACAAGTTGGAAGAGTTTCTTCTGGAAATGGGGCACGGTTTCTGTTTCGAGGCACGGCAAAAACGGATTCTGATCGGCGACGAATACTTTTTTATCGATCTGGTCTTTTACCATCGCCTGCTCAAGTGCCACGTACTGGTGGAGCTGAAGCTGCAGAAATTCAATCAGGAAAATATCGGTCAGCTCAACACCTATGTGAGCTGGTATCGCCGGAATATAATGACCGATGGGGACAACCCGCCCATCGGCATCTTGCTCTGCACCGACAAGAATCACGCCCTCGCCGAGTACGCCCTGGCAGGCATGGACAATCAGCTCTTTGTCTCAAAATACCTGCTGGAACTCCCCAGGAAAGAGGAGATGCAGCGGTTTATCGATGAGCAGCTCAGGCAGGTACAATTATGACGGTATCCGGCATATTCGATAACGAAGCGTCCAGCGTTGACCTGAAGGTGTACGACGAGCTGCGGGCGCTGGGGTGGTCGCGGGAGAGCAAGACGCTGCTCTATCAGCCGAAGTATGATCTTTCGCCGGAGGAGCAGGCCGATTTTCCCGGCAGCAAGCACATCAAGCCCGACTTTGTGCTGCAGGACCTGCAGGGGGGCGCTTGCGGTTATCGAAAACAAGCTGGACGATCCTAACAAGGCGCTTGTCAAGCTGCGGATGAAGTATTCCCGCGTGCTCCGTCCCCGCTTCCTCTATGCCTGCTCAGCCAACAAGATGCTCTTTTATGATATGGCCTGGCGCGGTGTGGACGCCGGAG
>JAJZRX010000074.1 GCA_021850095.1 Deltaproteobacteria bacterium | reverse complement strand
CCAAGGCTGACTACGAGAAGAACAAGGACGGCAAGTCAATGATGGGTCTGGACAAACCGATCCTGAAACTGAAGAACCCGGGCATCATCTCGATCCCGCTCGGCTTCCTGGCCGCCATCTTCGGCACCCTGCTGTTCCCCAACAAGCGCTCCGAAGAGATGTTCGACGAGATCTACGTTCGCCAGAACACCGGCCTCGGCATGGCCAAGGCTATCGATCACTGATTACTCGTCAGGGAGTAAATGATATGTAATTGGGGGAAGACAGTCATGTCTTCCCCCTTTTTTTATTCCACCGTAAAAGTATCTGCCCCTCCCCATTTAGCTGTCACCAATGAATAATCCGCATCTTTGACAAAGACCAACTTTGATATATACGGAACACGAGGCACAGAGTGCGAATTGATACTTGACTAATCACTACTCAGCGGTATATTTTTAATGAAAACATGCGTTCTGCTTTTTGCAATTCAATCCGCTCCTGCGGCCTCCTTCTGTGTGAATATTCCGCACACCTTATCCGTCGGTAACGCACCAATTTGTCAATATC
Source organism: Deltaproteobacteria bacterium (assembly GCA_021850095.1). Taxonomy (GTDB): domain Bacteria; phylum Desulfobacterota; class Desulfuromonadia; order Geobacterales; family Pseudopelobacteraceae; genus JACRCG01. The sequence continues at coordinate 16,875 of JAJZRX010000074.1, read as the reverse complement.
TGATCGGCCTCCCCTGAACGCAGGCCGGCTTAACCCCACAATCGAAAGGAGAATACATTATGATATTTTCATGGTCTGACCTGAAAATGAGAACAAAACTGCTTTTTCTTGCGGCAGCAGGAATCATAGGACTTATTGTTGTTGGTGCAATCGGGATTGTGAACTTGAAGCATGCCAACCGCGAGTTGCGTTCGCTGAATGAAAACGTCGGCCATGTCACCCGCTTTGGTGAGATGAAGAGCCGGTTTTTAACCGCCAGGCTTGATCTCGTCTACATGATGGCTTTGCAGGATGCCGCAAAGATTCACGAAAAGCATGAAGACTACGGCAAACAGGTCGCCGCCATCCAGAATACGTTGCAGGCGCTGGAAAAGTTTCAGCTGGAAGCCGAAGAAGCTGCGCTTGTAAAAACGGTCAGGGAAGGGATCAGCGCTTATGCGGCGCAGGGCAAGAAGCTGGGGGAAACATTGATTGACGCCCGTTCAAGAAACGATCTGAACGCTGTTGCCGAAGCCATACGTTTCGGCACCGAACAGGTTGCGCCGCTTTACACCAAACCGGCCGAGGCGTTGAACACCCTGAATGAGATGAACATACAAGAAAGCAGAAACATCTTTGAAACGGCAAACAATGCCGCCCAAAGAGAAATCATGATTAATCTAGCAATCATCGTGGCGGCAGCTCTGGCATCCATAATCATCTGCATCGTTATCGCGCGCGGCATTACCCGGTCGCTTTCAAACGTTTTCGACACCATGGCCGAGATAGCCGACGGCAACCTGACCGTGCGCTCCACCGTCAACTCGGCCGACGAGATGGGGATGCTGGGAAAAGAAATGAATATCATGGTGGAAAAACTTTCCGCCATCATCGGACGGCTGTCGGACAACAGCATTTCAGTCTCATCGGCGGCAGTGCAAATGCACGCCACCGCAGAGCAGATGGCCACCAGTACGGAAGAGTTGGCTTCCCAGGCCAGCACGATCGCCACTGCCTGCGAAGAGATGTCGGCCACCTCTTCGGATATCGCCAGAAACTGCCATGTCGCGGCCAATGATTCGGCCAGGGCGAATCAGGCCGCCGAAATGGGCGTGGGTGTGGTTGCCGAGACGGTCACGGTCATGGGCAGGATTGCGGATCGGGTTCGTACGACCGCCCAGACGGTGGAAAGCCTGGGGGAACGTTCGGATCAGATCGGCCAGATCATCGGAACCATCGAAGACATCGCCGACCAGACCAATCTGTTGGCGCTTAACGCCGCCATTGAAGCGGCCCGCGCCGGTGAACAGGGCCGGGGTTTTGCGGTGGTTGCCGATGAAGTCAGGGCGCTGGCCGAACGCACTACCCGGGCCACACGGGAAATAAGCGAAATGATAAAATCCATTCAGACCGAAACGAGAAGCGCCGTATCAGCCATGGATGAAGGGGTGCGGGAAGTTGAGCATGGCACCTCTGAAGCGGCCCGCTCCGGCGATGCCCTGCGTCATATACTGGAGCAGATCTCCAGCGTCACCAGTCAGGTGAACCAGATTGCGGTGGCTGCCGAAGAGCAGACCGCCACAACCCTGGAAATAAACAACAACATCCAGCAGATCACCGAAGTGGCCAACATTTCATCGCGCTCATCCCATGAAGAGGCCCAGGCCGCAAACCAGCTTTCAAAGCTGGCGGAGGATCTTAAAGGCATGGTTGGGCAATTCAGGTATTCCTGAAACTGATTTACGCTTCAAAGCACCGTATTAAATAAATGGGGGGCACGGCTTAAAGCCGTGCCCCCCATTTATTATTCCACGACACTCTTCAGCCCTTTTGTATGGGCAACCCGAATTTCTTCCGGATTTCCCGGGCACAGCCGTAACTCCTGACAACATAGTCGGCGGTTTCACAGATCACGGCGCATTCCTCGGCGGTTGCCCGCCGGATTTCGTTTGCGCCATCGCTTTCAAGGCGCTGTACTTCCCCGGCAAGACTTAAATTAAGGGCCTCGATCCGCTGAATTTCGGACAGCAGGCTCTCAATGATCTGCTGATGCGTGATGGCCGCGCCGCTTGCGGGACTCTTTTCAGCGGCCAGCCACTGCCGGGCGATTGCTACGATTCCGCTCATTCACACCTCTGACTCGTCGACATAACACCTGACCGGCTCATATTCCGGCGGAATTAATCATCGTGATGTTTTTTATGTTTTTTGTATTTTTTATGCTTGTAGTGTCCCTTGTGCTTGCCCCGATCTTTCCGCCCTTCGTATTTTTCCTTTACAATCACCCGCTCCCGCTCGATGACCGTTACCGGAGGAGGAGGGGGGGAAGGAACGAGTACCCTGACCGGCGGAGGCGGCGGTGCCGGTGTGCCGACCTGAACCCGCACATTGGGTGTACTGACATCAACACCAACCGCTGCCACGGCAAAACTCGCTGTTGCAGCTACGAATAATAAACCACCTGCAAATTGTTTAATCATCTGAAAGACTCCTTTCACAAATAAACTACAGCGGCGTATTATACACATTAAAGAATAAAATACAAAAAAAGTGTGACCGTTGCCGGCTGTAAACGGCATACGGCCAGACCTGCCGATATTTCGGAATATGTTTTTTCTAATTTGTGTGTTATAGTCCCGACCCAGTTCCCGTAATACCGTCAATACACTTCAAATCAGAAAGGTGACCAGACCATGAAACCAATGCAAAAACTGATGATTATTTCTGCAGCACTCCTTTTGGCACTGCCATCCATCGGCGCAGCAGCAGAACCGCGTGCCGGGGGGTATGTCTCGGGCTTCATTGGCGTCAGTATGCCCAGTGACAATGATGTAACAACCGACTACTTCGACAACAGTCCCAGCGTTCGAGATCAGGTGGAATTTGATCCGGGAATCAATATCGGCGGCACCGGCGGCTATGATTTCGGTTATGTGCGCCTGGAAGGTGAAATTTCATACAAATATTCCGAAATTTCCTCCCTTTATGACCAGACAAACAACCAGCGCTATCGCAACCTGGACGGCGACCTGGGTGTTTCGGCCTTTATGGCCAATGCTTTCTTCGACCTGCACAATGACTCCCGCGTCACCCCCTACCTGGGAGGTGGAATCGGTTTTGCCGTACTCAACTTGAGTGATACATTCGGCACAAATGTTAACGGTCGACAGTATCTGTACGGTGAAGACGACGACGCGGTTTTTGCCTACCAGGTCGGCGCCGGGGTAGAAATCGCTCTCAATCCCCGCTTTTCACTGGATCTGGGCTATCGCTATTTCGGTACCGATACCGCCAACTTTGACAACGACTTCGACCAGTCAAGCAGCATGAAATTTGAAAGCCACAACGTAGCCGTCGGATTCAGGGCCACATTCTAGATCTGTCAGTTCGCACATCAACGCGCACCCATACAAGCATACCAGGCCGGCACAGTAGTATTTGTGCCGGCCTGATTTTTGCGGTTTTGCAGCTTTTTAAAATAAACACCTTCTGGTATAGTCAGCAGCATGATTGCCCCCTCCTTCTACCATCTTGTTGTCTACACCCTGGCAACCGTCGCCCTGATCGGTGTGCTGCTGCTGGCCGCCTGGTGGCTGGGAGCCAAACGGACTTCCCCGGCCAAGCAGATGCCCTACGAATCCGGGGTTGCTCCCAGCGGCTCCGCCCGCCTGGCCTGGCCGGTACCCTTCTATCTGGTGGCGATTTTTTTCATCGTCTTCGATGTTGAGGCGGCTTTTATCTTTGCCTGGGCGGTAGTATGGGACGAACTGGGAATCACCGGACTGGTTCAGATCACGGTCTTCATCCTGATCCTGTTTGCCGGACTGGCCTGGTTATGGCTGAAGGGTGGTCTCAATTGGGGGCCTTCCAGAGAGAGCAGTAAACCTTATGGAAAATGAGACACCCCAAAATGTCATCCTGACCCGCCTGGACGACCTGATTAACTGGGGACGCGCCAACTCGCTCTGGCCGATGTTCTTCGGCCTATCCTGTTGTTTTGTCGAGATGATGACCTCCTTCACCTCGCGCCATGACATTTCCCGCTTCGGAGCCGAAGTGCTGCGCGGCACACCACGCGAAGCGGACCTGATGGTGATCGCCGGAACTCCCTTCGTCAAGATGGCCGCCTCGATCCTGCACCTCTACGAACAGATGGCCGAGCCGCGCTGGGTCATGTCCATGGGCAGCTGCGCCAACTCGGGCGGCATGTACGATGTTTACAGCGTCGTGCAGGGGGTCAACCAGATCCTGCCGGTGGATGTCTATGTGCCGGGCTGCCCGCCCCGGCCGGAAGCGTTCATGCAGGGCTTGATGCTGCTACAGGAAAAGATCCGGACCGGCGAGCGCCCGGCCCGACCGGTGCTGCACCTGTCGGGCGGCTGGCAGGGCACGACCGTGCCGGTGCTGGTTCCGGGAGAAACAAAATCCAACGACACTCGCGGACCGGGTATGGAACAGATCGCCATCCGGGGCGCCTCGGTCGGCCATCCCCGGTCGTTCCAGCCCCGTTCGGGTGATCTCTGGCGCCCCCCGGCCCCTCGCCAGGCTTACCCGGATTTCGGGCTGCCGGGTGAGATCGGGCAGCTGTTCGGAGGACAGGTCACCCGGGATGAGAGCGCTACGGACATGCTGACCCTGCGGGCGCCGGCCGGGATGGTGCCCGAACTGCTCAAACACCTTAAAGGTCGTCCCGAAGCTTCATTCAAGCGACTGGAGGACATCGCCGCCCTGGATGAATCCTGCCGCCAAGAACGGGACAGATTCCAGGACTTCACGGTCAACTACCACCTGCTCTGCTTTGATCAGCCCGGCTATCTGCGGGTCAAGACCGAACTGACCGGCGACAGCCCGGAATTGCCGACGATCACTCCGCTTTTCCCGGCCGCCAACTGGTACGAGCGGGAAGTTTTCGACATGTACGGCATCCGCTTCAACGGCCACCCCAACCTGCGGCGGATCCTGATGCCGCACGACTGGCAGGGGCACCCGCTCCGCAAGGAGCATCCCTTCCGCGCCACCGAGATGAAACCCTACACGGTCGAAGATGCCCGCCGCCATGCCCCCCTGCCGGCTTCCGATTTCTTTGAGAAAATCAGCGAAGGAGAACTGCTACTGAACCTGGGGCCTCAGCATCCCGGCACCCACGGCATTATCCGCTGCATCCTCAAACTGGACGGCGAAGAGATCCGCGACATCGATTTCGACATCGGCTATCACCACCGGGGAGCCGAAAAAATAGCCGAACGGCAGCACTGGAACCAGTTCATCCCCTACACCGACCGGATCGACTACCTGTCCGGCGTGCAGAACAACCTGGCCTACGTCAACTCGGTCGAGCGCCTGTGCGGCATCGCGGTACCCGAGCGGGCCCAGCATATCCGCGTGATGCTGTCGGAGCTATTCCGCATCGCCAGCCACCTGGTCTGGCTGGGGACTTTCACCGCCGACGTGGGGGCCATGACGCCGGTTTTTTACACCTTCACCGACCGGGAAAAGATCTTCGATATTATCGAAATGATCACCGGCGGCCGCATGCATCCGGCCTGGTTCCGCATCGGCGGCGTGGCCGAAGACCTACCGCAGGGGTGGCAGCAGCCGGTTAAAACTTTGCTTGAATGGCTTCCGCCACGGCTGAAGGAGTACCAGCAGCTGATCAACGGCAATCCGATCTTTCGCCAGCGCCTGAAGGGAGTCGGCGCCATTTCCCAAGCGGATGCGATCGAGTGGGGACTTTCCGGCCCCAACCTGCGGGCCTGCGGGATGGAATGGGATCTGCGGCGAAAAATACCCTATAGCGGTTATCAGAATTTTGATTTTGATGTTGCCACCGCCGAAGGGGGCGATTGCTGGGCTCGTTACGAGGTGCGGATGGAGGAGATCCGCCAATCGCTGCGGATCGTGGAACAGGCCCTGCGGGAGATGCCGGAAGGGCGCTGGATCACCGATGATTACCGCTATGTGCTGCCGCAGAAACCGGACGCGCTGAAGGACATCGAGTCCCTGATCCACCACTTCGTCAACAGTACCCGCGGCATGTCGCCGCCACGGGGCGAGAACTATTCGGCCATCGAGGCACCCAAGGGGGAATACGGCTACTTCGCCGTCTCGGACGGACTTTCGATCCCCTATCGCCTGCGGATCAAGACCCCCAGTTTCCCCCACATCCAGGCCCTGCCGGTCATGAGCCGCGGCTGGCTGCTGGCCGATTTCCTGGCCATCCTGGGGTCGGTGGATTTCGTGCTGGCGGATCTGGATCGCTGACATCATCTCCGCTGTTCCTCGTTTAACAGCGACGACCATCAATCCTGGCCGAAAAATTAATCTGCACCGTTATCAGACAGCCCGAAACAGCAACCATTGGGCCTGTTTCCAAAATATTCCCACCAAATTTTATTTGGACAAGAACCGGGCCATCAAGTAATATGGCCCATTTCGTAGCTGAATGTTTCCCGCTCAGCGGGCTCAATGAACAAATAAGGGGTATTTTTTGGACAAGCTCATTATCAAAGGCGGAAAGAAACTGAAGGGCGAAGTAACCGTCAGCGGATCAAAGAACGCCGCCCTGCCGATCTTTGTCGCCACCATACTGGCGCCCGGCGTCAACCAGATCAGCAACGTGCCGTTTCTGCGCGACATCAACACGACCATCAAGGTGCTGGAATCACTTGGTGCCCGGGTTGATGGCAACGGCCATATCGTCAAAATCGATTCATCCGGCATTTGCAACCACGAAGCCACCTACGACCTGGTCAAGACCATGCGCGCCTCGGTGCTGGTGCTGGGGCCGCTGCTGGCGCGCTTCGGCAAAGCGCGGGTTTCGCTGCCGGGCGGCTGCGCCATCGGCGCACGGCCGATCAACCTGCACCTGAAGGGGTTGCAGGCCCTGGGGGCCGAAATCGTGCTGGAGCATGGCTATGTCGAGGCCAAATGCCGGCGGCTGAAGGGGGCCCGCATCAATTTCGACACCCCGACTGTCGGCGGCACCGAACACCTGATGATGGCGGCCGCCACCGCCAAGGGGGAAACCGTGCTGGAGAACTCGGCCCGTGAACCGGAGATCGTGGATCTGGCCAACTACCTGAACCGCATGGGCGCCAAGATTGAAGGGGCCGGCACCGACACGATCCGTATCCAGGGCGTCACCGAACTATCGGCCGCCAACTATGAAGTCATGCCGGACCGCATCGAGGCCGGCACCTTCATGATCGCCGCCGCCATGACCGGCGGAGATATAAAAATCCACCGTATGAAGCTGGAGCATCTGGATGCGCTGGCCTTCAAGATGCAGGATGCCGGCGTCGAAATCACCAGCCGCGACGGCGTGGTGCGGGTCAAAGGGCCCCGCAAAATCAGCGGCATCAACATCAAAACCCGCCCCTACCCCGGTTTTCCGACTGACATGCAGGCCCAGTTCATGGCCATGATGTGCGTGGCTGACGGCGCCAGCGTCATCTCGGAAAATATTTTCGAGAACCGCTTCATGCACGTCTCCGAGTTGCAGCGCTTCGGGGCCGACATCACGATCGAAGGCAACACCGCCACCGTCAAGGGGGTCAAGAAACTCTCCGGCGCACCGGTCATGGCCACCGACCTGCGAGCATCGGCCTCACTGATTCTGGCCGGACTGGCTGCGGAGGGCACGTCGGAAGTCACCCGCATCTACCATCTGGATCGCGGTTATGAATCGATCGAGAAAAAGCTGGCCGGACTGGGCGCCGATATTCAGAGGGTGAAAGAATGAACGACTGGATTACGATCGCGATCCCGAAGGGGCGCATCTTGGAAGAATCGGTCGAGCTGTTCGGCAAGATCGGTATCGATTGCCGCGAACTGCTCTCGGATTCCCGCAAGCTGATTTTTGAAAACGCGGAACAGCGCATGCGCTATATGATCGTGCGGGCCACCGATGTGCCGACCTATGTGGAGTACGGCAGCGCCGATCTGGGAATCGTCGGCAAGGACACCCTGATGGAACAGGGCAAGGACGTTTATGAGCCGCTGGATCTGAAGTTTGGCTACTGCCGCATGATGGTGGCCGAACCGGCCAATCTGGCAAAAAACGACGATCCGTCCGGCTGGTCGAATGTCCGCATCGCCACCAAATACCCCCATGTCACCGAAAGCTACTTCGCCTCCAAGGGCATCCAGGTTGAAATCATCAAACTGTACGGTTCGATCGAACTGGCGCCGCTGGTGGGTTTGACGGAGCGAATCGTCGATCTGGTCTCGACCGGTGAGACCATGCGCCAGAACGGACTTGTGGAGGTCGAACACATCGCCGATATAACCACCCGCCTGATCGTCAACCGGGCCAGTTTGAAAACCAAACATGAGCGCATTTCCGGAATCATTCAGGGTTTGGAAAAAGTTCTGCAGGGATCATAGGGGGGACGATGCGAACCTTATTGGGAATGACGCTGCTAACCTTTGGGGTTTTCACCCTGTTGTCCTGCTCAACTCCGGCGGTCACAACGAGCGCTGCGGGGAGCAGCCAGAAGGCGGCAGCGCCGGCAGCGCCGCTTTACCCGGAAGTCGCGGCCTGGCTTGAGCAGAACAGAATGACCGTCAACGCCGGACTGGCCAACGTTCCCGAACAGACTCAAGCCTTTAGTCAGGGAGCCGTGATCGCGCTCGGGGAGGGCTTTCCCCAGGCCGAGGCCGACGAACCGGGTAAAAAACGTCTGACGGCGATCCGGGCCGCTGAAGCGGCCGCCCACCGCAATCTGCTGGATTTTTTCGCCCGCCGCGCGGCCGGCGGCCAGCTCCGCTTTGACAACACTGTCGTTCAGCTGGATGGCTTCGTGAAAGGAGCCTTGATTGTCGCCAGTGATTACAACCCGGATCGGGAGCGGGCGGCGGTGCTGCTCAAGCTGGATCTGCAGGGCGCCCAAGGCTTCGCCCAATAACACAATCGGAGAATAACAATGCTTTTTCTGGATATACACGACAACGATTTTGATCAGAAATTCGATGCCATACTTTCCCGCAGCGAGGAAACCGGCCGCGAGGTCGAGCAGACCGTTCTGGATATCATCGCCGATGTGCGCCAGCGGGGCGATGCCGCCGTGCTGGAACTGACCCGCCGTTTTGACCGGCTGGAAGCGGCCGCAATGTCAGATCTGGAAGTCTCTCCCGCCGAAATCGAAGCAGCTTTTGCCCAGGTCTCCGCCGACGACATCGCCGCCTTGGAATTGGCCTGCCAGCGGGTGGCCCGCTTTCACGAGAAGCAGAAGCAGCAGACCTGGATCTCCACTGAGGAGCCGGATATCATGCTGGGACAGAAAGTCACGCCGCTCTCACGGGTCGGCATCTATGTGCCGGGGGGCAAGGCCAGCTATCCCAGCAGCGTGATCATGAACGCCGTTCCGGCCCGTGTGGCCGGAGTGGGCGAAATCATCATGGTGGCGCCCACGCCGGGGGGTGAAATCAACCCGCATGTCCTGGTGGCCGCCAGACTGTCCGGTGTTGACCGCATCTTCCGCATCGGCGGAGCCCAGGCCGTGGCGGCCCTGGCCTACGGCACCGCCACGATTCCCAAGGTGGACAAGATCACCGGGCCGGGCAACATCTACGTCGCCACCGCCAAGAAGCTGGTTTTCGGCCAGGTCGGGATTGACATGATCGCCGGGCCGAGCGAGATTCTGGTAATCAGCGACGGCAGCGGCACGCCGGCCCACATCGCCGCCGACCTGCTTTCCCAGGCCGAGCACGATGAGCTGGCTTCGTCGATCCTGATCACGACCGAGCGCGCCTTTGCCGAGCAGGTGGCGGCCGAGGTGGAACGGCAATTGGCCGAACTCTCCCGTGAAACCATCGCCCGGGCCTCCTGGGACAAATACGGCGCCATCATCGTGGCATCCAGCCTTGACGAGGTCATTGCGTTCTCCAACCGCATCGCCCCGGAACATCTGGAACTGGCGGTCAGCGACCCGTTTGCGATTCTGCCGCAGATCACCAATGCCGGCGCGATTTTCATGGGACACTGGACGCCGGAGGCGGCCGGCGATTATCTGGCCGGACCCAATCATACCCTGCCGACCGGCGGCACAGCCCGCTTTTTCTCGCCGCTCTCGGTGGACGATTTCGTCAAAAAGTCTTCCCTAGTCTACTTCTCCGAAGCTGGCCTGCAGCGCCTCGGCAACGACATCGTGCGGATTGCCGGGCTGGAAGGATTGGAAGCACACGCCAAATCAGTCAGCAAACGTCTGGAGCACTGAATGAACCGTCTTCGCCCCAACATCGCCGCCATGCAGGGCTATGTGCCCGGTTTCCAGCCAGCGGACATCGCCTCATGGATCAAACTCAACACCAATGAAAACTCCTATCCCCCTTCTCCACGGGTTGTCGAAGCCATACTGGCGGAGCTGGGTGTTGACGGCGCCAGCCTGCACACCTACCCTTCGGCTTCCAGCGGTGAGTTGCGCGAGGTGGCAGGCCAGCTGTACGGTTTTGATCCCTCCTGGGTCATCATGGCCAACGGTTCCGACGAGGTGCTCAACAACCTGATCCGGGCCTGTGCAGCCGAAGGGGAGGAGATCGGTTACGTCCACCCCTCCTACTCGTACTACGCCACCCTGGCGGAGATCCAGGGCGCAAAGGTGCGCACCTTCGGCTTGACCGATGACTTCCGCATCGCAGGATTTCCCGAGCGCTACCAGGGCAAGATCTTTTTCCTGACCACCCCCAATGCCCCGCTCGGCCCGGCCTTTCCGGTCGAATACATTGAGGAACTGGCTCGGCGCTGCGCCGGAATACTGGTGCTGGATGAAACCTACGCCGACTTTGCCGGAAGCACGGCACTGGAGCTGGTAAAAAAATACGACAATGTCGTCGTGACCCGTTCCCTTTCCAAAAGTTACGCCCTGGCCGGCATGCGCCTGGGGCTGGCAGTCGCCCGCCCGGAGATTATCGCGGCGCTGGACAAGATCCGCGACCACTACAACCTGGACCGCCTGGCCCAGGCCGCCTGTGTGGCCGCCCTGCAGGATCAGGACTATTTACGGGAGTGCTGTTCGAAGATCCGTGAGACACGGGAATGGTTCTCGGCCGAGTTACGCAGCCTGGGCTACGACGTGATCCCGTCCCAGGGCAACTATGTTTTCGCTACACCTCCCGATCGGAACGGCAAGCGGGTTTATGAGGGGCTGTTCGAACGCAAAATCCTGGTGCGTCACTTTTCCGATCCGCTGCTGTGCCACGGCCTGCGCATATCGATCGGCACACAACAGGAGATGGAGCAAACATTGGCAGCAATTAAAGAGATCGAGCCTTCCGGGAGGATATGATGAGCCGTACCGCAACCATCGAAAGAATCACCAACGAAACCAGGATCAAGCTGTCGCTGACCGTTGACGGAAGCGGCGTGGCCAAAATCTGCACCTCGGTACCTTTTCTGGATCACATGCTGAACCTGTTCGCCCGCCATGGGCTTTTCAACCTGGAGGTGGAGGCCTGCGGCGATATCGACATCGATTTCCACCACACCGTCGAAGATATCGGCATCGTGCTGGGCGAGGCCTTCAAGCAGGCGCTGGGGGATAAAAAAGGTATCCGCCGCTATGGCCAGGCCAGCGTACCGATGGATGAGACCCTGGCCAGCGTGGCGGTGGACATCTCCGGCCGCCCCTACCTGGTGTACCATGTCAACCTCCCCAAGGTGAAGATCGGCGAGTTCGACGTGGAACTGGCCCGTGAATTTTTCCAGGCCTTTGCCAATCACTGCGGATTGAACCTGCACATCAACGTCATGTACGGCGACAACGTGCATCACATCATCGAAGCCTGCTTCAAGGCCTTCGCCCGCGCCATGGATGCCGCCTCCCAAATGGATCCGCGCATTCAGGACGTCATGTCGACCAAAGGCGTACTCTAGTCCGACAACAGTTTTCAGGATAAAAAAGAGGGGGCGATTTCCAGTCGCCCCCTCTTTTTGCATCACCTTCCTGTATTTCTTACTTGATGTCTTTCAGCAGAACCCTGGCACGATTGGCCTCCTCGCTTTTCGGAAAGCCTTCCACCAGTTTTTTCAGCACATACCTGGCGCTCTTGGAATCCTTAATCTCAACGAAAGCCATGGCCTGCTTCAGCATGGCGGCAGGCACCTTTTCCTTGCCGGGATAGTTTTTAATAACCTCCTGATAGGCCAGTATGGCCGGCTCGTAGCTTTTCTCGCTGTAGTGGGTTTCACCGATCCAGAAATGGGCGTTGGCCGCCAGATCATGCTGGGGGTTCTGTTCCAGGAATTTGCTGAACTGCTCGCGGGCGGCCGGCATATCACCGGCCTTGAAGGTTTCCAAACCTTTCAGATAGAGCGCATCAGCCGCAACGGCTGGAGTTTCCTGCTTTGCAGCCGGCATTTCCGACATCTTTCTGGTAAGTTCATCCAGTACTTTCTGCTGTTTGAGGATGCGATCCTCCAGAGCGATTATCCGTTTGTCGGAATCTTCCCGGTAACGGGCCAGATCCTCGACCGGTTTATTGGCCGCTATGGAAACATCGTCGAGCTTGCCGTTCAGCGCCTGCATTTCGCTTTTGGTGCTGTCGATGGTAGCCTGGATATCGGCCGACATCTTGCGAACAGCAGACACATCTGACTTGAAGCCCTTTTCGATCGCAATGACGCTTAATTTCGATTCTTCCCGGAGTCCGGACAGATCTTTTTCGACCGAAAACAGACGGCTCTTGATTGAATCAACATCGTAACGGACGTTGTCAAGGGCTCCTTGCGAAGCACAGCCGGTCAATGCGACCCAACAAACAAGCGGAACAATGTATTTTATCTCCATATTCATTCTCCTGAACTCAAAATTAATCGCTACAGCTATAGCATGATCCGTTTTTCTTGACAAGCGAACGCTGGAAAGAGCGGCGTTGAGAGCCGGAGATTAGACTTGACAAAGAGGCGCAATTCCTTTAACTGTCGTGTGTTTTTGGGCTATTTTGCAGCAATTACTATCAACAGGAGGATTGGAAAGAATGGAACAGTATGCTGTTGTTTTTGCCTTGGCCTGCGCCGCAGCCGCCGTGGCGTACGGACTGATTTCGGCCCAGTGGATTCTGGGACTGCCCCAGGGCAACGACCGGATGAAGCAGATCGCCGCCGCGATCCAGGAAGGCGCCGGGGCTTACATGAAGCGCCAGTACACCATCATCGCCATGGTCGGCGCGGTCATGTTCGTGGCTCTGTTTGCCACACTGGGCTTCAAAACTGCGGTCGGCTTTGCTATCGGCGCGCTCTTTTCCGGTCTGACCGGCTTCATCGGCATGTTCGTATCGGTTCGCGCCAACGTGCGCACCACTGAAGCGGCCAAAAGCGGCATCGTCAAGGCCCTCAACGTTGCCTTCAAGGGCGGCGCCATCACCGGCATGCTGGTGGTTGGCCTGGGACTGCTGGGTGTGGCCGGCTATTACCTGATTCTTCTGAAAATGATGCCGGGCGCACCGGTCAAGGATGTTGTCAGCCAACTGGTCGGCCTCGGCTTCGGCGGTTCGCTGATCTCGATCTTTGCCCGCCTGGGCGGCGGCATTTTCACCAAAGGCGCTGACGTCGGCGCCGACCTGGTCGGCAAGGTGGAGGCCGGCATTCCCGAGGATGATCCCCGCAACCCGGCCGTTATCGCCGACAACGTGGGCGATAACGTCGGCGACTGCGCCGGCATGGCCGCCGACCTGTTCGAAACCTATGCCGTAACCCTGATCGCCGCCATGCTGCTGGGCGCAATGGCCTTCGTCGGCAACCCATCGGCCGTAAGTTATCCGCTGATTCTAGGCGGAATATCCATCATCAGCTCCATCATCGGCACCTATTTCGTTAAATTGGGCTCCAGCCAGAAAATCATGCCGGCTCTCTACAAAGGCCTGATTGCTTCAGCCGTTCTGGCCTGCATCGCCTTTTACTTCGTAACCGCCCAGATGTTCCCCCAGGGCCTGACCAACGCTGAAGGCGTCACCTTCAGCGCAATCAACATCTTCATTTCGGCTCTGGTGGGCCTGGCCGTAACCGGTGCGATCTTCTGGATCACCGAATATTACACCTCCACCGAATACGCTCCGGTCAAGCACATCGCCGAAGCCTCTACCACCGGCCACGGCACCAACGTCATCGCCGGCCTGGGGATTTCCATGAAGTCCACCGCCGCTCCGGTGATCGTCATCGCTGCCGGAATCATCGTCGCCTTCCAGTGCGCCGGAGTTTACGGCATCGCCATCGCAGCGGTTTCCATGCTCTCTCTGACCGGTATCGTGGTCGCCATGGACGCCTACGGCCCGATCACCGACAATGCCGGCGGCATCGCCGAAATGGCCGAACTGGACAAATCGGTTCGTGACGTGACCGATCCGCTGGACGCGGTCGGCAACACCACCAAGGCAGTCACCAAAGGGTATGCCATCGGCTCGGCCGGACTGGCCGCCGTCATTCTGTTCACGTCCTATGTCGATGAACTGAAACTGGCCGGCCAATCGATCACCTTCGACCTGTCCGATCCCTATATCATCGTCGGCCTCTTCATTGGCGGCATGCTCCCCTATTACTTCGCCGCGCTCTGCATGGAAGCGGTCGGAAAAGCCGGCGGCGCCGTTGTTATTGAAGTCCGCCGCCAGTTCCGCGAGATCAAAGGCATCATGGAAGGCACCGGCAAACCGGACTACGCCTCCTGCGTTGACATCGTCACCAAAACCGCCCTGAAAGAGATGGTCATACCCGGCCTGATCCCGATCCTGGCTCCGGTCATCGTCGGCTTCACCCTGGGCCCTAAAGCCCTGGGTGGTGTGATCGTCGGCACGATCGTAACCGGTATCTTCGTAGCCATATCCATGACCACCGGCGGCGGCGCCTGGGATAACGCCAAGAAGTACATCGAAGACGGCTATCACGGCGGCAAGGGGGGCGAAGCCCATAAAGCCGCCGTCACCGGCGACACGGTCGGCGACCCCTACAAGGATACGGCCGGTCCGGCCGTCAACCCGATGATCAAAATCATCAACATCGTGTCACTGCTGATTGTACCGCTGCTGGCAAAGATGATGTAACCTGAACCGCATCGGCGCACAACCGCGAGGCGGCCCCCGGATTACCGGGTGTCGCCTTTTTCTTTTGCTTTCATCGTTAAAACATATATAATCTATCATTTTGAACGTGGCGCAATTTAAGACCACCTGAAAGGTTAGACGATATAATGGACAAAGTTGTAAGCAAAAAGATGCTGATCAATGTCATGCATCCGGAAGAGGCCCGGGTTGCCATTGTGCACGATGGCCGCCTGATGGAGTTGAACATCGAGATCAGCGGCAAGGAACAGACCAAAGGTAATATTTACAAAGGAGTAGTACTGCGGGTAGAGCCAGGCCTGCAGGCCGCCTTCGTGGATATCGGCCGGGGCAAACCCGGTTTTCTGCAGATGGGTGAACTGCACCCGGACTTCTGGCAGTGGCGCGATGACGTGCCCGAAGATCAGCGCAAACGCCGGCCGCGCATCCAGGAAGTGCTGCGGCGCGGCCAGGAACTGCTGGTGCAGGTCGAAAAGGACGAACGCGACAACAAGGGTGCCGCCCTGACGACCTACATTTCCATGCCGGGCCGCTACATGGTGATCATGCCGGGCAGCGACTCGACCGGAATATCCCGCAAGGTCGAGCAGGAGGGTGCCCGCAAGAGGTTGAAAGAGATCGTGGCCGGGATGAACATCCCCCCCGGAATCGGCTACATCATCCGGACTGAAGCGGTCGGGCGGACGCCCGAAGAACTGCAGAAGGACCTGGACAACCTGGTGGCCATGTACGAAGGCATCAAGCAGAGCGCCACCGAGATCAACGGAGCCGGCGAGGTCTACCGCGACAGCGGCCTGATCATCCGCTTTATCCGCGATTATTTCTCGGATGACATTGATGAAGTACTGGTAGACAGCAAAGAGGCCTGCAACGAGGCTAAAGCTTTTTTTCACGAGAACATGCCGGCCTGCGAAAAGCTGGTCAAACTGCACAAGGAAAAACGCCCGATCTTCTCGCGCTTCCAGCTGGAAGAGCAGATCGACCAGATCTACGAGAAACGGGTAACGTTACCTTCCGGCGGCTCGCTGATCATCGAACCGACCGAGGCGCTGGTCTCGATTGACGTCAACTCGGGCAAGTCCAGCGGTGAACGGGGCATCGAGGATACGGCCTTCAAGACCAACATGGAAGCCGCCGAAGAGGTCGCCCGCCAATTGCGTCTGCGCGACCTGGGCGGTCTGATCGTGATCGACTTCATCGACATGCGCGACCGGAAGCACAACCAGGACGTGGAAAAAGTCCTCAAGCAGGCCCTCAAGATGGACAAGGCCCGGGTCAATCTCGGCCGCATATCGGAGTTCGGCATGCTGGAGATGTCCCGTCAGAGGATCGCCAAGACCCTGAACGACGCCATCCACCTGGCCTGTCCGCACTGCGAGGGACGCGGCAAGGTCAAATCGGTCGAGGCCATGGCTCTTTCCTTTCTGCGCAAGGTGCATGGCGCCGCCGCCAAGGGAAATATTTCCGAGGTGCACGGCGGTCTGCCGCTGGAAGTGGCCTACTACCTGCTCAACCGCAAAAAACGCGAACTGATCCAGATCGAGAAGGATTATGACATTGAAGTGACCGTCAAGGGCAAAACATCCTTCCTGCTGAACCAGCTGGAATTGGAAACCGTCAAGCGCGAAAAACTTCGCATGGAGGACGTCCTCAAAAGCGAGGCGGAAGCGGAGGAAGCTCATAAACCGGCGACTCCCGCAGCAGTTCCCCACGAAGAAATCTCCACAAATGAAGAGCCGCACCAGGAAGGCATCACGTCCGCTGAAGGCGCAAAGAAACGCAAGCGGCGGCGCAAGAAGAAGAAAACCGGCAGTGGCGCGGATGCTACCGCCGGCCAGCAGGAGCAGC